>CASGDD010000128.1 GCA_949300115.1 uncultured Oscillospiraceae bacterium
CAGTACCACGCTGATGCCGCGTTTTTCTAAAGGGGGTGAACAGGGAAATTCTAGAGCGAAGCGGAAGAATTTCCCGCCACATAGGGGGAAACTCCCCCTGTGGAAAAATCGCAGCCGATAACCCAAAGCGGGGTACCACAACGGAGCTGCGATTTTCTAAAGGGGGTGAACAGAGAATTGGTAGAGCGGAGCGGGGAAAATTCTCGCCACATAGGGGGAATCCCCCCTGTGGAAAAAACGCGGCCGATAACCCAAAGCGCGGTATCACAGAGGAGCTGCGATTTTAAGCGGCAGGCCGCCCCCCAAAGCGGCAGGCCGCATGGCATCTGCCGCGTTTCCACTTAGGGGGTGAACAGGAGGTTTTTAGAGCGAAGCGGAGAAAACCTCCGCCACATAGGGGGAAACTCCCCCCTGTGGAAAAAACGCGGCCATCTACCTTCCACATAGAGAAGCGTAGACGCCGCGTTTTTTGGAGCGGGTGATGGGAATCGAACCCACACGACCAGCTTGGAAGGCTGGGATTCTGCCATTGAACTACACCCGCGTCGATCGGGGCACAAGGCCCTCCAGAACGATCTTTATCTTAGCACAATCGGGCGGGATTGTCAATGGAAATCCGCCCGTTCGGCGGGAGGGATAAAAAACCGCCCGCATCGCTTGGGATACGGGCGGCTATGCATTTGAATCCTCTTTAGATCCAGCCGGCCGGCACGGCGGTCGGGGTGATCTTGCTCCCCTGGGTGCCCAGCCGCAGCGCGACATGGTTGCTCGAGAAGGCGGCGAGGGAGGCGAAGGTGTTGAGATAGCTCGGACTGCCGATGGTGACCGACGAGCCGGTGGCGGGGTCCTCCGGGTCGGTGCGGGAGTAGTAGCTGCGGGAATCGAGGCAGGTATCGATCGGATACCAGCGGTCATCCAGCCGCACAACATTCCAGGCGTGGTTGACCGTCTGGAGGGAAGCGCCCGCGAGTACATCGGCGATGGTTTCATCCTCCTCGGTGGGGATGCGGCCGGTGACATAGACACAGTCGACCCCCGCGTAGCCCATCATCAGGGTGGTCAGCTTGGCATAGCCGTAGCAGAGCGCATACCCCTCGGTGAAGGCGTGCAGCGGGTTGTCCAGCCGGACCTCGTCCTCCGGATGGGTTTCGATCCACTCGTAGTAGTTGTTGTCCACCATGTCCGAATCGTAGGCGATGTTGTCGATGACCCAGCGGTTGATCGCTTCCGCCTTCGAGCGGTCGTCGGTGCAGCCGGCGGTCACCTCCAGCGCCTTGGCCTCAATCTGGGCGAGCACCGCGGCGCCGTCCGATGTCTGGCCGTACTGGCTCTTGAGGGCGGCAAAATCGTTCGGCACCTGTCCGTTCTGCAGCCGGCGCAGCAGGTCGTAGTTGTACTGCTGGGCAAGCGCGGTGGTATCGTCGAAATGCCAGCCGTCCGCCGCCTTGAGGATGTCGACGGTCAGCAGGTTGTAGGTCTGTTTGTCGTTCCAGCTGGTGATCTTGACGGTCGCCTGCTCGGCGGGCAGGGTGGAGAGATCGAGGGTGAGGTCATAGCCGTGGCCGTCCTCGAAGAAATATTCGGTCCATTTGCCCTCCTTCTGCAGCAGGGTCTGGCTGCCGGCCAGGACGCGGATATGGTCCGAGCTGTCGTGCTTGAAGTCGGAACGGCGGCGGATCGAGAGGGTATTGCCCGACAGGGTCAATTCGGCATAGTTGTCCGACGTCAGCGAGGAGGTCATGTAATAGTCGCTGGTATCGGCCAGACAGGGAACGGCCGCCCCGAGAAGCAGGACGAGGGAGAGCAGCAAAGCGCCCAAGCGTTTCATGGTTCGCACTTCCTTACGTGGTTTGAGAGTCAGTCCACCCCTATAGTACCATATCCGAGCGGATTTGATTGCATCAAATTGTAAATTTTTCGCGGGAGATTTGTGCCAATCTCACAAGGGGGAAATTGGAGGGACCTCTTTACCGATGGAGCGCAATCTGGTATGATGTATAGTAATATTGCACCAAAATCATGATTTATATCGATAAGAGGTGGAAGGATGAGGATTGTAGTATTGGACGGCTATCTGCCCAACCCCGGGGACATCAGCTGGGAGCCGATCGGCCGGTATGGGGAACTGACCGTTTATGACGATACGTCCGACGACCAGGTGATCGAACGGATGGCGGGGGCGAACGCGGTCTTTGTCAACCGCATCAACCTGACGGCCGAGCAGATCGAGAGCTGCAAGACGCTGCAGTTCATCGGCGTCTTTGGGACGGGCTACAACAACGTCGATGTCGCCGCGGCGACCCGCTGTGGCGTCCGGCTGTACAACATCCCCGCCTACGGGCAGTACGCGGTGGCCCAGATGGCGGCGGCGCTGCTGCTGGAGATCTGCTCGCGCGCGTCGGCGTTCGACCGCTACATCAAGGAGGACGGCTGGTACCAGTCCTCCGATCCCGCGATTGCGAAGGTGCATCAGATTGAGCTCAGCGGCAAGACGCTCGGCGTCGTCGGCCTGGGCGATATCGGCGGGACGATGGCGAGAATCGGGCTTGCCCTCGGCATGAAGGTGGTTGCCTACCGGCGCCATCCCGAGCCGGAGGCCTGGGGAGACGCGCTGCGGTTTGTTTCGCTCGACGAGCTTCTCCGCGTGTCGGACGTCATCAGCCTGCATTGCCCGCTCAACGACCAGTCCCGCGGGATGATCGGCCGGGAGGCGCTGGAGAGGATGAAGGACGGGACGATTCTCATCAACGCGGCTCGCGGCGCCATCGTCGACGAGGCGGCGGTGATCGAGGCGCTCGATTCGGGCAAGCTCTATGCCTACGGCGCCGATGTCTTTGTCGATGAGCCGACCGGGCGGCAGTCGAAGCTGGCGCTGCATCCCCGCTGTGTGGCGACCCCCCATGTCGGCTGGGCCGCCCGGGAAACCCGCGAGCGGATCATCCGGTTCAGCGGCGAGAATCTCGGCGATTTCCTCCGCGGGGTGTTTACCCACTGCGTCAATCGATAGCGGGGGCCTCCTGCGGCGCCGGTTCGCCGGCGGCCGTCTCGGGATGGGCCATGCGCAGCTCGCCGACAATGAAGGGAACGACCTGATCCGGCTGGATATCCAGCACATGGGCGATTTCCCCATGCAGCAGCCGTTCGGCCTGGTTTAAAATCCGCTCGTCGGCCAGATGGAATTTGCGGCCGGCCTTCTCCCGCGCCTGCCGGTGCTGGTGGAGGGTTTTGATGAGCCCGGCCAGCTCGCGGTGGCTGCCCTTCTTGAGAATCGTGCGATAGGTGTCCCGGCGTTCGGCGTCCCCTTCGATCCAGGGAACCCCCTCCTCCGGCAGCATATGGACCAGCTCGAAGACCTCTTCGCGGGAGAGCAGCCGGCGGATGCGGCTGGGAGGCGCGTCGACGGGACAGAAGATGGTGGCCTTGGGATCGCTTTCGGGCAGGAGCACATAGTAATCGCGCGCGGTCCCGGAGAAGCTCTCCGAACGGATGTCGACGATTTTGCATACACCGGTGCTGCCGTACATCACGAGGTCGTTGATGGCGAACAAAATCCATACCTCCATTCAGATCATACCTGCCGCGGGCAGCGGAGAATGGCGCGAAGAAGAGCGCCACTCCCCTCCCGCCCGACAGTGGTGTTGGTTTGGCCTGTAGATTGGCCGATGCTCATAATTTTATTATAGCAAAACCCCGCCGGCATTTCTATGGATGATTTCGATAAAAAACCGGTCTGTCAGGGGGGAGAAGCTGCGCCGGAAAGGAAAAGAAAACGTTTTCTTTTTGCCCTTCGTGTGGACGGTCGTATCCGCGGACGGCGGGCGCTGCCGCGCGACACACACTGAAAATTGAAGGTTCTGGTTTATGAGAACGTTTTTTAGCCGGAAAATTCGCGTAAAGTTATCGCTAAATAACTAAAGTGTTGCCCTAAGTTCTAATTGTTTCAGTATAAGGTAAAGGAAAAGAGCTACCTAATCTTAAAAATTCAGGATTTTACTATATTCATCCATGACGGAAAGCTGGTTAAACTGTTAGTATGCTGCAAAAGAAAAGGGAAGGGTGAGGTGTATGAAGGATCTGGATGAAGCCAGATACATACAGATAGGGCTGAAAATTGCCTATTACCGCAAGCTGAACCGGCTGACACAGGAACAGCTGGCCGAGATGATCAACCGCAGCCCGGTCTATCTGTCGCAGATCGAGTCGCCTAACACCGTCCAGCCGATCTCGCTGGCGACCCTGTTTGCGATTGCGGACGCCTTCCATATCCCGCCCAGCAAGCTGCTGGAGTTCGATCTCTAGCGGCCGGGTGGACGGTCCCGATTAAAAACGAGAAAAGAAGGAATGAGACCCGTGCAGACGGTAGATCGCGGGGCGGCCGCCTCCAAGGCGCGGCTTCTGTTTGTTGTCACCTGCTTTTTGTGGTTTTCGGTCTATGTCTACAGCCCCATCCTCAGCCCCTACAGCGAATCGATCGGGGCGTCCTATACCCAGGTGGGGATGATTTTAAGCTCCTACGGTTTCGTGCAGATGGTCTGCCGGATCCCCATCGGGGTGCTTTCGGATGCGCTGCGGCGGCGCAAGGTGTTCATCGTCGCGGGGATGTTCTTTGGCATGGCCAGTGCGGCCGGCCTGTTCTTCGCTCATACCCCCGAACTGCTGCTCTTTTTCAGAGGGATGTCGGGGCTTGCCGCCTCGACCTGGGCGATCTATATGACGATGTACAACAGCCTCTTCTCGGCCGAGCGGCGGGCGGGTTCGATGGGCAAGATCAGCTCGGCGATGCTCATCGGACAGGTGAC
>CASGDD010000129.1 GCA_949300115.1 uncultured Oscillospiraceae bacterium
TCGATTTCTCCCTTGGAAAGCAAGACAACCGTCTCGACATTGCCCGTTCGTGGGAAGAGGTCGACCGGGCGGAGGCGGGCGATGGGGTAGCCGAGCTCGGCGAAGCGGGCGCAGTCGCGGGCGGCGCTGGCGGGGTTGCAGGCGATCATGACGATGCGGTCGGGGTGCATGCCGGCAATCTGCTCGATCACCGCAGGGTCGCAGCCGCGGCGGGGCGGGTCGAGCAGTACGACGTCGGGCGGACAATCGACCGCCAGCCGGGCGGCGGCATGGGCGACGTCAGCGGTATAAAACAGGGCATTTTCAATGCCGTTGCGTTTGGCGTTCTTCTGAGCGTTGGCCACCGCGTCGGGGACAATCTCCACCCCGATGACCCGGCCGGCCTGCGCTGCCATCGACAGACCGATGACGCCGGTGCCGCAATAGAGATCGTAGACCGTCTCCCGGCCGGTCAGCCCGGCAAAATCGGCCGCCTCCCGATAGAGCCGTTCGGCCGCCTGCCGGTTGACCTGATAGAAGGCAAGCGGCGCGATCTCCAGCTCCAATCCGCAGATGGTATCGATGAGCGTCCCACTGCCCCAGAGGGTGGTGCAGCGCCGGCCGAGAATCACATTGCTGCGCGCCTCATTGCGGTTGAGGAAGATGCCGCTGATCTCGGGGAAGCGCTCGGTGAGCGTCTGGCAGATCTGGCCGGCATGGGGCAATTCTCTGCCATTGACCACAAAGCCCACCTGCACCGCACCGGTCGATTCGGCATAGCGCAGGTAGAGATGGCGGATGAGCCCGCCACCCGTCTCCTCGTTGTAGGGCGGAATGCCAAAACGACGCAGCAGTTCCCCTGCCGAACGGGCAATTTCATCGAAGATGGCGGGGGAAAGCGGGCAATAGTCGTGCGGCACCACCCGATGGCTGCCCTCGGCAAAAAAGCCCATCTCCAGCCCATGGCGGCCGGCACGCACCGGAATCTGTGCCTTGTTGCGGTAGCCGTCCTGCAGCGGGGAGGGCAGGATGGGCAGCACCGGCCCCTGATAACCGCCGATCCGGCGAAAGGTATCGGTGACCTGCTGCTCCTTGATCCGGCATTCGGCCTCGTAGGTCATATGCCGGTAGCAGCAGCCGCCGCAGGCAATCGAGACCGGGCAGTCGCTCTCCATCCGATCGGGGGAGGCGCTTCGAATCTCCATCAGCTTGGCATAGGCATAGTGCCGCTGCACCTTGACCACATGCGCCAGGATCCGCTCGCCGGGGATGCTGCCGGGCACAAAAACGGCAAAGCCATCCAGCCGGCCGACCCCCATCCCGCCGCTGGTCATCCCTGTAATCGTCAGTTCGATCTGTTGATTTTTTACCGGCGGCATATCGCCCCGACCTCCTCCAACTGGACGCGCCCCTCCCCGCCCAGAGAGGCGGAAGCAGCGCGAATACATCTTTTATTATAATGCAGCCGACCCGGTTTGTCCAATCCTCCGCCCCGCCGCGGAAATCCCAGCAAACCGGCGCCAGGGAGTTGAAAAGCGCCGCCCGATTCGGTATAATAAACAAAGAATGATTCTAAACTTGCACGCAGAAGGAGACCAAACCGCGATGTCCAACTTTTTGATTGTCAGCGACGCCACCTGCGATCTGCCCGAATCCTACGCCCAACAGCACAACCTGCATATCATCCCGATGTCCTACCTGGTCGACGGTGAGGACTACCACGGGACGCTGACGCTGCACGATTTTTACGACAAGATGCGCGCCGGCAGCATGACCACCACCTCCCAGATCACCCCGGCGCAGTTCGTCGACTATTTCTCCGACCTCTTTGAGCGCTACGACGAGGATATCCTCTATCTGGGCTTCTCCTCCGCCCTTTCGGGTACGGTCAGCAACGCCGTCGTCGCCGCCGGTATGCTCAAGGAAAGCTATCCCAACCGCACGCTGCATGTGGTCGATTCCTATGCCGCCGCGCTGGGCGAGGGGCTCTTTGTCCATGAGGTGCTCCGCCGCCGGGCACAGGGCTTCAGCTGTGAGGAGGCTGCCCACTGGGCCCGCGAGCACGCCCAGAATATCTGCCACTATTTCACCGTCGACGACCTCCACTTCCTCCATCGGGGCGGCCGGGTTTCCAAGGCGACCGCCGTCGTCGGCACGGTGCTCGGCATCAAGCCGCTGCTGCATGTCAACGAGCAGGGTCAGCTCATCAATATCGGCAAGGTGCGCGGCCGGCGCGCCTCGCTCGACTGGCTGGTCGACCGGATGGCGGCCAAGCTTGCCGGCGGCATGACCGACAGGACCGTCTTCATCGGCCACGGCGACTGCCTGGAGGACGCCCGCTATGTCGCCGGCCTCGTCAAAAAGCGCTTTGACATCGGGGATGAGGACATCTATATCGACTACATCGGCCCGGTCATCGGTTCCCACTCCGGTCCCGGCACCGTCGCCCTCTTCTTTGTCGGCCCCGACCGCAGCGAGGGCGGGAAATAACCCTTTCCGAACACAAAAAATCCGCCGTAAACGTCACGGCGGATTTCAGTCTGTCGAAAAAGTTCATTGGAAATCCAATGAACTTTTTCGACAGAGATCCGATTTTGTACGGACATGTGCCGGACAAAATCACCTCAGAGCGCCAAACCGATCGAACGAGCGGTTTGGTAAGAGGGGGTGCCCACGAGGGGGATGAGGGAGCAAGGCGCAGGCGTCAGCCGGAGCCGCAGTGATCCGGTTCCCCCTTGTGCAGCGTGCCGAGTTTCTCGACACGCTGAAATCCGCCGTAAACGTCACGGCGGATTTTTTCGCATTTTCACCAAAAAACAGGCCGCAGGGCCCTTTTGTACAGGCAATACAAAAGAAACTTGCGCGAAAGGCGCAAGTTTAGCTTGACATGTTTTCCAATTTGCAGTATACTTGTATACTGATCCATAATGGACAAATAGGCAACTTTACTAGTAGCAGTATAGCACAGCCGAAACCAAATTACAAGACCAAGATGCAAAAAATCTGAAGATGTGCGGTCTTTTGCTTTTCTGTGACCGCTCCGCCCGGGGATCGGGACGGCCCGCCGGCTGGAAGGCGCATTCCGGCCTGGTGGCCTTTTCCCCTTTGGGGCGGCCGCTGCCGCACCTTGGCCAATCAGACGAATGGAGTGATTGCACATATGGTGAATGTCAAGCCAGTCCAGCTCGGCAAGAATGTTCGCATGAGTTTTGCCAAGATTGACGAGGTTCTTGAGATGCCGAACCTCATCGAGGTGCAGAAGAATTCCTACAACTGGTTCCTTGAGGAGGGCCTCAAGGAAGTGTTTCGGGATGTCTCTTCCATTACGGACTACACGGGCAACCTGGTCTTGGACTTCATCGATTACAGACTCGACGATCATCCCAAATACACCGTCGAGGAGTGCCGCGAGCGCGACGTGACCTACGCCGCGCCGCTGCGTGTGCGCGCCCGCCTGCTCAACAAGGAGACGGGCGAGGTCAAGGTTCAGGAGATCTTCATGGGAGATTTCCCCCTTATGACCGAGAGCGGCACCTTTGTAATCAATGGAGCCGAGCGGGTTATCGTTTCCCAGCTGGTGCGTTCGCCGGGTGTCTACTACGGTATGACCCACGACAAGACCGGCAAAAAACTCTTTTCGTCTACCGTCATCCCCAACCGCGGTGCCTGGCTCGAGTACGAGACCGACTCGAACGACATCTTCTATGTGCGCATCGATAAAAACCGCAAGATCCCCATCACCGTCTTCGTGCGGGCGCTGGGGCTCGGCACCGACCAGCAGATCCTCGACTTCTTCGGCGAGGACGAGCGGATCCTTGCCACCATCGAGAAGGACGCGACCAAAAACACCGAGGACGCGCTGCTCGAGGTCTACCGCAAGCTCCGCCCGGGCGAGCCGCCGACGGTGGAGAGCGCCCAGAGCCACATCGACGGGCTGTTCTTCGACCCCCGCCGCTACGATCTCTCGCGGGTCGGCCGCTACAAGTACAACAAAAAGCTCGCCATTGCCTCCCGCTTGACCGGCCGCCAGCTCGCCGCCCCCATCGTCAACCCGATGACCGGCGAGGTGATGGCCGAGGAGGGCGAGACGATCACCCGCGAGCGCGCCCGCGAGATCGAGCGCGCCGGCGTCGACACCGCCTATGTGGTGGCGCTCGACGGGCACACCGTCAAGATCCTCTCGAACGGCATGGTCGACATCCACGACTTCATCAACTTCCCCGACGCCGAGGCATGCGGCATCCGGGAAAAGGTCCGCTTCAGCGTGCTGCGGGAGATCCTCGAAAACAGCGCGTCGGAGGAGGAGGCCATCGAGACCATCAAGGGCCGTATCGACGACCTCATCCCCAAGCACATCGTCATCGACGACATCTTCGCCTCGATCAGCTACATCTGCGGCCTCGGCCATGAGATCGGCAACACCGACGACATCGACCACCTCGGCAACCGCCGCATCCGGTCGGTCGGCGAGCTGCTGCAGAACCAGTTCCGCATCGGCTTCTCCCGTATGGAGCGGGTCATCCGCGAGCGTATGACCCTGCAGGCGCAGGATATGGACGTCGTGACCCCCCAGGCGCTCATCAACATCCGTCCGGTCGTCGCGGCCATCAAGGAGTTCTTCGGCTCCTCCCCCCTCTCCCAGTTCATGGACCAGACCAACCCGCTCGCCGAGCTGACCCACAAGCGCCGTCTCTCCGCCCTCGGCCCCGGCGGTCTCTCCCGTGACCGCGCCGGATTCGAGGTCCGCGACGTCCACTACAGCCACTACGGCCGCATGTGCCCGATCGAGACGCCGGAAGGTCCGAACATCGGACTGATCTCCTACCTCGCCGGCTTCGCCAGAATCAACCAGTACGGCTTCATCGAGGCGCCCTACCGCCGGGTCGACCATGAGACCGACCGGGTCACCGATGAGGTCACCTATATGACCGCCGACGTCGAGGACGAGTATATCGTCGCGCAGGCCAACGAGCCGCTCGACGCCGACAACCACTTTGTCCGCAAGCGGGTCAACGCCCGTTTCCGCGAGGAGATCATCGAAATCGAGCGGGAGAAGGTCGACTACATGGACGTCTCCCCGCGGATGGTCGTCTCGATCGCGACCCAGATGATCCCCTTCCTCGAAAACGA
>CASGDD010000130.1 GCA_949300115.1 uncultured Oscillospiraceae bacterium
GAGATGTCGAGGATGCGGGCGCTCATAATCTGGGCGATGTCCATGATATCCTTGCGGGTCTGGGCGGTCGCGGTCACCTTGATGAGCATCAGCTCCCGGCTGATGAGGTCGGCCTCGTTGAGATGCTTGACCTTGATGACATCAATCTGCTTGTTGAGCTGCTTTTCCAGCTGCTCGACGATGTGGTCGTCGCCGGTGACGACGATGGTCATCCGCGAGAGGCGGGGATTCTCGGTCATGCCGACGGCGAGGCTGTCGATGTTAAAGCCCCGGCGGGCAAACAGCCCGGCGATATGCGAGAGGACACCGGCGTGGTTTTCCACCAGCACCGAGAGGGTGTGGGTGCGGACTTCGCCGCCCATTCCGTTCATGCAGCCGCCTCCTTTACAGGGTGGATTCGTTGGGATCGACGACACATTCGAGCAAAAAGGGCCCCTTGGCCTCGAGCAGCATCCGGACCGCCGAATCGATCTCCCCGTCGGCGGAGAGGCGCCGGGAGGCGATGCCGTAGGCGGCCGCGATGGTGAGCAGATCGGGCCGGTTGCCCATCTCGATGGCAAATTCCCGTCCCTCGTAGCGCCCCTGCTGGATCTCGCTGATCATGCCGAGCCGGTGGTTGTTGATGACGACAACCTTGATGGGCAGCCCCTCCTGGGTGAGGGTGCCCAGCTCCATCATCGCCATCTGGAAGGCGCCGTCCCCGCAGAGGGCGATGACCGGCCGCTCGGGCGCCCCGATGGCGGCCCCGACCGCCGCGCCGAGCGAATAGCCCATCGCGCCGAAGCCGCCCGAGAAGAGCAGGGTGGTGTGATGGATGTGGGTGTTGCGGGCGACCCACAGCTGGTTCTGTCCGACGTCGCAGGCGAGGATCTGTCCGTCCGGCATCCGCTCGGACAGCCGCCGGATGAACAGCTTGGGGTTGACATAGCCGGGCCGGGCGGGCGCATCTTCGGCCGGCCTAGTTTTGCAGGCGGTCAGTTCGGCGAGGAAGTCGCCGGTGTCGGTCGGCTCGCAGCGACGCTGCAGCTCGGGCAGGATGTGCCCCAAGCGCCCGACGATCGGGATGCGGGTGGCCATGTTTTTGCCGATCTCGGCGGGGTCGACGTCGATGTGGACGATGACCGCGTCGGGGGAGACCATCCGGTTGGAGAAGATCGCCCGGTCGCCGATGCGGGCGCCCATAAAGAGGATGAGATCGCTCTCCCGCATCGCCCGGTTGGCGGCGGCGTGGCCGTGGATGCCGACCATGCCGAAGTAGAGGGGATGGTCGCTGTCGAAGGCTCCCAGTCCCATCATCGTCGAGACGATGGGGATGCGGGTGTGCTCGGCAAAGGCAAGGAGCTTGTCGGCCGCCCGTCCGCTGATCACCCCGCCGCCCGCGCAGATGACCGGCCGTCTGGCCTGCCGGACCGCCTCGGCCACCCGTCCGATCTGGAGGGTATGCCCCCGCTTGGTCGGCTTGTAGCCGCGGAGATCGACATGCTCGGGATAGTGGAAGGCGCCGCCGTCGGCAAGCTGGATATCGATCGGCACGTCGATGAGCACCGGCCCCGGCCGCCCGGTGGCGGCGATGTGGAAGGCCTCCCGGAAGATGCGGGGCAGCTCACGGGCATCCTTGACCAGATAGCTGTATTTGACGAAGGAGGCGGCCGCTCCGGTGACATCCAGCTCCTGGAAAACGTCCCGCCCCAGCTGGTCGCAGGCCACCTGGCCGGTGATGGCGACGAGCGGAATCGAGTCCATATAGGCGGTGGCCACCCCCATCAGCAGTCCGAGCGCGCCCGGGCCGGAGGTCGCCGCGCAGACGCCGACACGGCCGGTCACCCGGGCATAGCCGCTGGCCGCGTGACCGGCGTGCATCTCCTGCCGCACCAGCACATGCCGGATATCCGACTGGGCAAGCGCGTCATAGAAGGGACAGATGGTCGCACCGGGATAGCCGAACACCACCTGCACGCCCTCTTCCCTCAGGCTTTCGACCATCATCTGTGCACCGGTCATACCGCTTCCTCCTTCTGTGCCTGCCGTGTGGTTTCCCATTCAGTATACGAGCTTTCGGCGGCTTCGTCAACGGAAAGAAGCTTTCTTCGTGCAAGATTGACAAAGAACCCCCGGGCAGGATAGAATAGGGAGGAACAGAGGAACGGCACCGGCGGTGCCGGATACGATGGATGAAAGGTGGCGACGGGATGAAACGGCTGATCTCCTTCCTGCTCCTGCTGACGCTGATGGGAGGATGGCTCGCCGGATGCGGCGGCGGGGAAGGCGCCTCGACAAGCGTGTCCAGCGAGGCCTCCGCGCCGCCGCCCGAACCGACCGCCTACCCGGTGACGGTGGCGGAGGTCGAGTTGGCCGCCTCCCCCGAGAGGGTGGTCAGCCTGTCGCCCGCCCTCACCGCCCTGCTGGCCGATATGGGCTATGCCGACCGGCTGGTGGGGCGTGCGAGCACCGATACGATGGACGGGACGATCGAGGCGCTGCCCGACTGCGGCACCCCGCTGGAACCGGCGGTGGAGACCCTTCTCGAGCTGGCGCCCGCGCTGATCCTCTCCCAGGCCGAGCTGCCCAGTCTCGAGCGGCGGACCCTGGAGGCGGCGGGCATCCAGCTGCTGATTCTGCCGGTGCTGCGGGATCTCGCCGGGATGGAGACGGTCTACGGCCAGCTGGGGCTCATCTTCGAGGGGGCGCTCGTCGGGGAGGAGACCGGCGCGGCTGCTGCCCGGGCCTTCGAGGACCGGCTCGGCGCGATTGCCGCGGTGATCGCGGGGGAGACGCCAGCGATCCCGGATAGTGCGACAGCCCCCGTCGAAACCTCGGAAGATACGGCCGAAGCCGCGGTGCCGGAGGAGGACAGCACGGCATCCGCCGCGGAAGATGCCACCGATGCAGCGGAGGAGGAAGATCCTGCGGAGATAGATCATACAGAGGCCGCTGTCGAGCCGGTGTCGGTCCTGCTGCTGACCGATATGGCGCCGGCGGCCGCTACCCCCGATACCCTCGAAGGGGAACTGATGGCGCTGGCGGGGCTTCGCAACGCGGCAGCGGTGCAGACCGGCTATCAGATCACCCTCGAGACGATCGCCGAGCTCGATCCCGATCTGCTGGTGGTGCCCGAACCGGTGACCATCCCCGACCTCGAGGGGATGGAGGTCTACCAGGCGCTCACCAGCGTGCTCGACGACCGGGTGCTCGCCGTCGATCCGACCACCCTCGAATCGGGCGGCATGCCGGCCTATGCGACCCTGCTGGCGATGGCCGAGGCGGCCTATCCCGAACTCGATTTTTCCGCCCTGCGGGCCGAACTCCCGGACGCGTTCCAGGAGACGGAGACGGCATCCGATGGGACGGAGGATGAAGCCGAAGCGGATTAAATTCCCCCACCCTGCAATCAAACCGTCCGCCGCGGCGCACTGTAGAGATAGAGGACGGCGAAGGCGGAAAGGGGTGTGCCGGATGAGACGGAGGATGGGATTGCTGCTGCTTCTGCTGCTGATGCTCGGCGGCTGTGACCGAACGATGACCCTTACGGCCGCGGACGCCGCTTCGCTCGAGATTGGGTCGGGCGAGACCGGTGCGCGGGTGACGGTCGAGGACGCGGACACCCTTCGGACGATCACCGAGGGGATCACCGGTCTACGCTATGCCCCTGCCGGGACCGGGCGGGAGAGCACCGGCTGGCGGTATACGCTGCGATGGTACGATGCGGCGGGCGAGCCGCTGCTGGCGGTGACCCTGCTTGCGGAGGATCTCCTCGACTGGGAGGAGGGGCGGTATACCCCGCTCGACGGGACGATCGACCTTGCGGCGATCGAGGCGCTTTTTGCCGAGCCGGAATCCGCGCCG
>CASGDD010000131.1 GCA_949300115.1 uncultured Oscillospiraceae bacterium
GCCCAGCAGCTTCATCTCGGACGACGAGATCGCCGGCGAGGTGCTCGGCTTCCTCGAGCGGGGTCTGGACGGCAAGAACTTCTCCGAGATCGTCTCGAACCTCGAGACCCAGGACCCCTATATGGTCATGGCGGATTTCCGGGACTACCGCCGCGCCCAGCAGCTGGTCTCGAAGACCTATCAGGATCAGAAGACCTTCGCCAGAATGAGCCTTTGCAACATCGCCGGCAGCGGCATCTTCTCGGCCGACCGCGCGGTGAGCGAGTACGCCAGGGACATCTGGCAGGTGCGGCCGGTCCGGTAATCGGGCAAAACTGTTTTTTCACCGGCGGGAGACCTCTCCCGCCGGTATCTTGCAATAAAGGGGCGTCGCTATGCGCGAGACCATCTACAACTCACTCGATCCCAGTTTCAAAACGCCGTTCGGCGCGGTGCCGGAGGGGACGCAGGTCACCTTCCGCCTCTCGGTGCCGGACACGCTGGGCTGCACCACCCCCTACCTGTGCATCTGCCGCTGGGACGAACCGGTCCGGCTGCTGGCAATGCAGCCCGCCGGCAAGCAGGGAGGTCGGGATCTGTTCCGGCTGGAGTACACCGCCGGGCAGCCGGGGGCCTATTTCTACTTTTTCGACCTCTATGTCAACTACACCAAGATCTTCCGGGGCGAGCGGGGAGAGGGCTACCTCTCGAGCGCGCCGCAGGGGGACCGCTACCAGCTGACCGTCTACGAGCGGGATTTCGCCACCCCCGCGCCGCTGCGGGGCGGGGTACTGTACCAGATCTTCCCCGACCGGTTCTGTGAGGGAACCCCCCACACCGAGATGCCCTTTGCCGACCGGTATTACCGGAAGAACAAGGACGGCGAGCCCTATTTCTGGCCCAACGAGGTGGACGACGGGCTGCTCAATCTCGACTACTTCGGCGGGGACTTTGCCGGCATCGAGAGCAAGCTGCCCTATCTTGCCTCCCTCGGGGTGACCCTGATCTACCTCAACCCGATCTTCGAGGCCCATTCCAACCACCGCTACAACACCGCCGACTATATGAAGCCCGACCCGCTGCTGGGCACCGAGGCGGATTTTGTCCGCCTTTGCGCCAAGGCGAAGGCGCAGGGCATCCGGATCATCCTCGACGGGGTGTTCAGCCATACCGGCTCGGACAGCGTCTACTTCGACCGCGAGGCCCGCTACGGCTCGAACGGGGCCTACCACAACCCGAACAGCCCCTATCGCTGCTGGTATGACTTCTCCCCCCAGTACCCCGAGGGGTACCGCAGCTGGTGGGGCTTTGACACCCTGCCCGAGGTCAACGAGCACGAGCCCAGCTTTCAGAAGTTCATCTGCGGCGAGGGCGGGGTCATCGACCATTGGATGACCCTTGGCGCCTCCGGCTTCCGGCTGGACGTCGCCGACGAGCTGCCGGACAGCTTCATCCGGCTCATCCGCGCCGCCGTCAAGCGGCACGGGGAGGATAAGCTGCTGATCGGCGAGGTCTGGGAGGACGCGACCAACAAGGTCAGCTACGGCGTCCACCGCGCCTATCTGCTCGGCGGCGGGCTGGACACGGTGATGAACTATCCCTTCAGGGGCGCGATCATCCGGTTTCTGCGCGCGGGCAACGCCGCCGCCCTCGCCGAGGTGCTGATGAGCATTGTCGAGCATTACCCCAAGCCGGCGATGGACGTCGCGATGAATATGCTCTCGACCCACGACACCGTGCGGGCGATCACCGCCATCGCCGGGGAGGACTGCGAGGGCCACGACCGGTACTGGCAGAGCGGCCGGGTGCTCGACGAGCCCCACTTCTTCTTCGGCAAACGGCTGATGCGGCTGGGCTTCTGCCTGATCTTCACCCTGCCCGGCCTGCCCTGTATCTACTACGGGGACGAGATCGCGATGCAGGGCTACAAGGACCCCTTCAACCGGGCCTATTTCGACTGGAACTGCACCGACGAGACGCTGCGCCGCTGCGTGCGGGAGCTGGCCGCCCGCCGCCGGTCGAACCCCGCCTTCGCCGACGGCGACCTGCGGATTTTGCGCGCCGAGGGCGGGCTGCTGGTCTTCGAGCGCCGCTCGGGCAGCCACAGCGCGACGGTGGTGATCAACCGCTCCCAGGCCCCCGTCACCCTCACCCTCGCCGGCGCCCAGCACACCCTGCCCGAGTACAGCTACCTGCTGCTCGACGAGCCGGCCGGCCTGTGAGCAGCCGCGAGGTGATGCCGATGAACCGCCTGCGCGATCTGCGGGAGGACGCAGACCTGACGCAGAAAGAACTCGCTTCCTTTCTCGGGATGTCCCAGACCGGCTACTCCAAGTATGAGACCGGGGAGAACGACATCCCCACCCGGGTGCTGATCCGGCTCGCCGGGTTCTACCACACCACCACCGATTATCTGCTGGGCATCAGCGACCGGCGCGAGC
>CASGDD010000132.1 GCA_949300115.1 uncultured Oscillospiraceae bacterium
ATCCGGGCGGTGGAAGCGGCCGGTTATGGCGCGGCCGAGAAGGGGAGCGGGGGGACGCAAGCGGCCACCGCTTCGGTTTCGGAGGCGGAGGACGCGCTCCGCGACAGGGAAACGCCGGTTTTAAAGCGCCGGCTGATCGCCTCGCTCGGCTTTTTGATCGTGCTGATGTACATCTCGATGGGCCACACGATGTGGGGATGGCCGCTGCCCGCCTTTTTTGAGGGGAATATGGTGGCGGTCGGCCTGGCCCAGCTGATGCTCAGCGCGATCGTCATGGTCATCAACCAGAAGTTTTTCATCTCCGGTTTTAAGGGGCTGCTCCATCGGGCGCCCAATATGGATACGCTGGTGGCGCTCGGTTCGGCGGCCGCCTTCATCTACAGCAGCTACGCCCTCTTTATGATGACCGACGCGCAGCTGCGGGGGGATATGGCCACCGTCATGCACTATGGGATGGATTTCTACTTCGAGTCGGCGGCGATGATCCTGACGCTGATCACCGTCGGCAAGATGCTCGAGGCAAGATCCAAGGGGAAGACGACCGACGCGCTCAAGAGTTTGATGAAGCTGGCGCCCAAGACGGCTACCGTCCTGCGGGATGGGGTCGAGACGGAGGTGTCGATCGAGCAGGTCCGCAAGGGGGATCATTTTGTCGTCCGTCCGGGCGAGCATATCCCGGTGGATGGGGTGGTGCTCGAGGGGACAAGCGCGGTCAACGAATCGGCGCTGACCGGCGAGAGCATCCCGGTGGATAAGGAGAAGGGGGATGCCGTCTCGGCAGCCACCCTCAACCAGTCGGGCTTCCTCACCTGCGAGGCCACCCGGGTGGGGGAGGACACCACCCTCTCCCAGATCATCCAGATGGTCAGCGACGCGGCCGCCACCAAGGCGCCGATTGCCAAGGTCGCCGACAGGGTGTCGGGCATCTTCGTGCCGGTGGTCATCACCATCGCGGTGATTACAACGATCGTCTGGCTGCTGCTCGGCAGGGAGGTCGGCTTTGCGCTGGCCCGCGGCATCTCGGTGCTGGTCATCAGCTGTCCCTGCGCGCTGGGACTGGCCACCCCGGTCGCCATCATGGTCGGCAACGGCATGGCGGCGAAAAACGGCATCCTCTTCAAGACGGCGGCCTCGCTTGAGGCGACCGGCCGGGTGGAGATTGTCGCCCTCGATAAGACAGGCACCATCACCAGCGGCGAGCCGAAGGTCACCGACCTGCTGCCGGCCGCGGGGGTGACCGAGAGCGATCTGCTCGAGCTGGCCTATGCGCTCGAACAGCGGAGCGAACACCCGCTTGCCCGCGCCATCCTGCAGGAGGCGGAGCGCCGGGGGATGCATACCGACGCGGTGGAGGAGTTTCGGGCGCTGCCGGGCAACGGCCTGACCGCCCGCTGGCGGGGCAGCACCCTCCACGGCGGCAACGCGAAGTTCATTGGGACGGTCGCCACCCTGCCCGACGGGATCAGAGGACAGGCGGAGGCGCTCGCCGAGGCGGGCAAGACCCCCCTCTTCTTCGCGAAGGACGGCACGCTGATGGGCATCATCGCGGTGGCCGACGTCATCAAGGCGGACAGCCCGCAGGCGGTGCGGGAGATGCAGCATATGGGCATCCGGGTGGTGATGCTCACCGGCGACAACGAGCGGACCGCCCGTGCGATCGGCGCCCAGGCGGGGGTCGATGAGGTCATCGCCGGGGTGCTGCCCGACGGCAAGGAGAGCGTCATCCGCCGGCTCGGCCGGGAGGGCCGGGTCGCGATGGTCGGCGACGGCATCAACGACGCGCCCGCCCTCACCCGTGCGGACATCGGCATCGCGATCGGCGCCGGCACCGATGTGGCGATCGACGCGGCCGATGTGGTGCTGATGAAGAGCCGGCTGTCCGATGTGCCGGCCGCCATCCGCATGAGCCGTGCGACGCTGCGCAACATCCATGAGAATCTCTTCTGGGCGTTCTTCTACAACACCATCGGGATTCCACTGGCCGCCGGCGTCTTCATTCCGCTGGGGCTGACCCTCAACCCGATGTTCGGCGCGGCGGCGATGAGCTTGAGCAGCTTCTGTGTTGTCTCCAACGCCCTGCGGCTCAATCTGTTCAACATGCGGGATGCCCGCAAAGATAAAAAACGCCACCACAAAAACCATCCTAAGGAGGAAGCTGTCAGTATGGAAAAGACGATGCATATCGAGGGCATGATGTGCGGCCATTGTGAGGCCCGGGTTAAAAAGACACTCGAGGCGCTGGAGGGCGTCGAGCAGGCGGTGGTCAGCCACGAGAGCGGCACCGCGGTGGTCACCCTCTCGGGCGACGTCTCCAACGAGACCCTCAAAAAGGCGGTCGAGGACCAGGATTATACCGTGACCGGGATCGAGTAGGGGCAGATAGGCCCCACAGAAAAAGGAGGAGCTGCGGCTCCTCCTTTTTGGTGGAATTTTCCGGCGGTCCCCCCTTGCGCTCCGCCTGCAAATATGCGAAACTGGGGGCAGAATCGCATGGATGGAAGGTGACGGCCGTGAAAATTCTTTTTAAACAGCGGATCTTTTCCTGGTTTGACAGCTACGACATCTACGATGAGTGGGGCGGGACCCTCTTTACCGTGCGGGGCAAGCCGGCGTGGGGGCATAAGCTGGAGATCGAGGACGCGGCGGGACGGCCGCTCGGCACCGTCCGGGAGGAAATCTTGACGCTGCTGCCCCGTTTTGCGCTCTATGACGCGGCCGGGCGCCCGCTGGGCATGATCCGCAGGGAGTGGAGCCTCTTCCACCCGATCTATACCCTCGACTGCAACGGTTGGGAGGTGCGGGGCAATCTGCTCGCGTGGGATTATGAGGTCTTCGATCCCGCCGGCCAGCTGGTGATGGCCGCCCACAAGGAACTCTTCCGCTGGAGCGACACCTACGAGATCGAGGTGGCCGACGGCCGCGACGCGCTCATCGCGGTGATGATCGTGCTCGCCATCGATGCCGCCCAGTGCGGGAGGTAGCGTGGGTTACCGCCCTAAATTGACCTGGACATTGACATTCTCGTCGTTGAGCAGCTGCTGCTTGACAATCGCGCCGATGTTGTAGGCGAGGGCGTTGAAGAAGTTGTAGAGGGTCTGCGCCTCGTGCTCGGTGCGCCCCTCGGTGAGGGCGGCGGCTGCCGAGGCGGCCAGCACCGACAGAACCTGCGGGTCGGTCGGCAGTTCACAGCCCCGCTTGGCAGTGGTATCGAGCATCGGCCTCCCCCTTCCCGGCGATTGGTTCCCATTCCAGTATATTCCGGCGCCAGGGGGGTGTTCCGAGGAGGGGATCCGCCCCTGCCCGCGTCGCCGGGAGGGGTGAAATCCCCCCTATCCCCGCCGCCGCATAGAATAGGGTGCTCCCCTGCCTATTCTATATCATGGGGGCGGGTGCGATGAAGGGGTTTTGGCGCAACCTCAAAAATCCCCAGACGCTGTCGACGGTGGCAAGCCAGATTGTGGCGATGCTGCTGCTCGTCGGGGTGCGGATGGACGAGGAGATCGTCCTGACGGTGATCGGCATGGCGATCGGCCTGCTGTCGACGCTCGGGCTGATCCATAAGAGTGAATCGAGCGACCTGGGGCTCTATGCCAAGCGGCTGCACTGTTCCCGTTCGGGCAAGCTGACAACCCACCTGCTGATCGGCGGCCGGATGATCTGCCGCGACTGTGGGGCGGTCTATCGGATGAACGAGGCGGATGAACAGGCGGAGGAATCGGACGATCCGACCGCCGCCGGGTAACAGGCGGGACAACCCAAAACACGGCGACCCATCCCCGATAGAGGAGCGGGCGCCGTGTTTTTTTGCGTATTTGGGATCGATGGCCGGACCGGGCGCGGGCGGCTAGGCCAGCGAGGCGAAGCGGTAGCCCTCCGCCGTGAGCGCATCGATGAGATCGCCGAGGATGGCGGCGTTGGTGCTGCTGACCGAGTGCAGCAGATAGATCGCGCCGTTGTGGGCGCGCGCGACCGTCCGCTCGAGCGCCTCGGCCGGATCGGGTTGGTTGTCCACCTCCCAGTCCTTGTAGGCGAAACTCCAGAAGATGGTGCGGTAGCCGGCGTTCTGGGCGATCGAGAGGGTGCGCTCGCTGTAGACGCCGGAGGGCGGCCGGTAGAGGGTCATCTCCACTCCGTACTGCTCGGCGACGAGGTCATGGAGCTTGGCAAGCTCCTCCTCCGCCTCCTCGATCGAGAGGGTGGTCGCGTCCTTGTGGCCCCAGCTGTGGTTGCCGACCGCGTGCCCCTCGGCAATCATCCGTTCGACGAGCGGGCCGTTGCGCTCGACATAGTCGCCGACCAGAAAGAAGGTCGCCGGTATCCCCTTCTCCTTGAGGGTATCGAGGATATCGGCGGTGTAGCCGTTCTCATACCCCTGATCGAAGGTCAGGTAGATGACCTTGTCCTCGTCCGGGCCGATGAAATAGGCGTCATATTTGCCGTAGGTCTGCTGGTTGAGCACCGAGGCGATCGGCTGATTGTCCTCGTTGAACTGAACCCCCTGCCCCCAGGAAAGCCGTTCGTTGGGGAGCGAAGCGGGATCGAAGGTCGGCTGGGCGGCGGCCAGCGCCGCCGGTTCGGTCGCTATGTCCCCCGAGGGCGCGGCGGGGTCGCCGGCATCGGGGGTTTCATCGGATGCCGGCGCCTGGGAGGAGGACGGCGGCAGCGAAAGGGAGGATTCGCTCGACCGGGGTGCGGACGGGGAGGAAGAGGAAGGGGAAGATGAAGATGGGGATGAAGATGAGGATGAGGAGATGGAGGTGGACGGGGCGGCGCTGCTTGCAGGGTCTTCTTCGCCGCAGCCGGCAAGGCCGAGAAGCAGGACGGCGAGCAGAGCGGCCATCCATCGTGTACGGGCGGTCATGGTTATCCCTCCTTGGGATCAAAATCAAATCGCGTGCCGGCAGCCGCCGGTACAGTGCTAGTGTGCGCCGCCGAAGGCCGGTTTAGTCAGCGGACGCGATAGGGAAAAGGAAGGCGCTCGGGACGCGGCGGGGCGGATGGAAAATTGGCGGATGATTGGCCGTGCAGCCGTAAAAGGGGAATTTGAGGGCATACTAAGGACAAAACCATCCGGTGAAAGGGGAACGATCAGATGCATGACCGGACATGGGACCGGATCCGGCGGGTGGATGCCCGCATGATTCTCGACAGCCGCGGCCATCCGACGGTGGAGGCGCAGGTGACCCTCGAAGGGGGTGCGGTCGGCCTGGCGTCGGTGCCCTCGGGGGCGTCGACCGGCCGGTATGAGGCGGTCGAAAAGCGCGACGAGGCGGATGACCGCTATCTTGGGCGGGGGGTATGCGGCGCGCTGCAGAACATCCGCGCGGTGATCGCGCCCGCTGACTAAACCGGCCTTCGGCGGCGCACACTAGCACTGTACCGGCGGCTGCCGGC
>CASGDD010000133.1 GCA_949300115.1 uncultured Oscillospiraceae bacterium
TCCAGTCGTACATTTCATATGCCGCGCAGCGGCATATTTCACATTTTCCCAATCTAGGATTGGGCAAATATTTCATTGCGATTGCGGTTATGATTTTTTCGCCGATTTTGCCGGGGAGGCAAAATCGGAAACCAGAAAAAATCATGCAATCGCCTGGGGTTCTATCGCAGCAGCTCGTCGATTTCGCGGTCACCGAAGCGGCCCCGCCAATCGGCGTTAAAATCGTGCAGCGATTTGTCGGTGTAGGGGTGGAAGATCAGCTTGCGGCAGAGCTCGCCAGTCACCGTCGCCGTGTGGGCGCCGGCCGCCGCCGCGTTGTAGACCTGCTGGACGTTCTTAAAGCTCGCCGCCAGCACCTGGGTGGACAGCTGATGCAGCTGGAACAGCTCGACGATCTCCCGCACGACATAGGCGCCGTCCGAGGTGATGTTGTCCAGACGATCGACATAGGGGGCGACAAAATCCGCGCCCGCCTCGGCCGCGCAGAGCGCCTGCATCGGGGTGAAGACGGCGGTCACCGTCGTATGGATGCCCTCCGCTTTGCAGAGGGAAACCGCCCGCAGCCCGTCGAGGGTCATCGGGATTTTGGCGTAGAAATTCTCCCCGACCACCGCCCGCACGGCCTGGGCCTGCCGGAAGATCTCCTCCGCCCTGTCGGCGGTCATCTGGATATGCAGCATCCGCCAGCCCTCGGTCAGTTCGACCAGCGCGGCCACCGTCTCCTTCACATTCTCGCTCTCTCTCGCGAGGATACTCGGATTGGTGGTAAAGCCGCAGATCGGCATATAGGGCAGCAGGGCACGGATGGTTTCGAGATTCGCGGTATCAAGCAGCAGTTTCATCGGCGGTTACCGGTCCTTTAAGGCGACCAGCTTCTGCCAGCCGGTGATATCAAAGCCGTCCAGGGTCATGACACCCGCGCCATAGTGATCGAATTCGCTGACAGCGAGTCCCCCCGGCTCATACGCCTGACGGAATTCAGGGAGCGCCGCGGCCACCCGGGCCACCGCCTGCTCATCGACCGGCATCTCGACAAAATCCTCCCGGCGCAGCGTCCCGGCGGCCTCCGCCTCGAGCACCTGCTTCTGCACCTTGGGATGGATGGTCGAGCAGAAATCGCCGCCCGCCAGCTGTTCGACCTGCATCGCGCAGCGGAAGGCCGCCGGCATGATCTTCGAACGGAAGCCGAGATCCTGATAGACCTGATAGCCCCGTTTGACGATGGCGAGCGCCGCCCATTCGAGGTCGCTGGTCGCGAGGCCGAGTCCGCGCTCCTCATTGAGCTTGGCGAGATAATCCTGCTCACGGCCCATGACGATGGCGCAGGAGGAGAAGGCGGGGGTGATGCCGGCCGCTTCCGCCCGTTTGCAGCCGCGCTCGAACGCCTCACCGGCCGCAATCGCCTGCGAGACGGTGGTCACGACGGTCGGGTTGGTGGGAATGCCGAGGGCGGCGAGCTCCTCGAGCACCCAGATGCCCGCCTTGGTGCCGGGGATCTTGACCATGACATTCTTGCCGATGGCGGCGATCCGCTTGCCATATTCGAGCATCCCCTCGGCGTCGTAGCGCAGATAGGGGGCCACCTGGGCACGCACACAGCCGTAGAAGCCGCCCTTCTTCTCATGCAGCGGCATCAGCTTTTTCGAATAGTGGCTGGCCACCAGCGTCATCGCCCGGAAGGCGTATTCGTTGGGATCGAGGCTCTTGTCAATCGCCGCGAGCGCATCGGCATAGGTGTCGACATCGGTCGTCAGCGCCTCGTAGGAGAGGGGCGGGTTGGTGGTGATGCCGATGGCGCCCATCTCGAGCGCGGCATCCACCTGGCTCTCCACCGCCGAGTCGTTGTTCCACTGGGAGGGCGTCTCCGCCGCCAGCCAGCTAAAATAGTTCTTTTCCATATTTCCGATCTCCTTTAGGATGGATCCTTACAAATTTTCCTTACATTCTTTCGATCCGCGCCATCGCCTCGGCCGCCTTCATATACCGAAGGCCCCGCCGCGCCGCCTCCTCGGGGGTGGGGTCGGGAAGGCATTCGACGGTGATATACCCCTCATACCCGATATCCATCAGCGCGTGGGTCATCGCCTTGAAATCGAGCGCGCCGCCGCCCGGATAGCGGCGGTTGTTGTCCGAATAGTGGACATAGCCGACCGGCTTGCCGGCACAGTAGCGGATGCTCGCCGGCAGATCCCGCTCCTCGACCGCCATGCTGTGGGTGTCGAGATGGAGGCTTAGGTTGGGATGGTGAAACTGTACGATGAAATCGATCGTCTCGGGCACGCTGCAGAGGTAGTTGTTGATATACCGGTTGATCGATTCGAGCACCACCGGCACCCCGATCGACTGGGCATGGTCGCAGACCCGCCCGAGCGCGTCCTCAAAACGGGCGACCAGCCGGGCGCGATCGGCGTTGCCGGGGATGTTGCCCCGCATGATGCCGACCACCAGCTTGGCACCCAGCACCGAGGCGAATTCGGCGTGTTCGATCAGCCGGGCGATGGCCGCCTCCCGCCGGGCGCCGTCCTCATCGATCAGGCAGAGCCCGCCGACGGTGTATTCCATCCCGTTGGCCGTCGCGCAGATCGGCAGGCCGTAGCTGTCGGCCACCCGCCGGATCTCATGGGCATCGTACCGGCCCGGCTCCCGCAGATGCAGCTCGAGCGCGTCATAGCCCATCTCCTTGACGGTGCGGCAGAGGGTGTCGATCTCCCCCCGCAGCGTCACCGGCTGGCTCATCGGCAGCGTCTCGAGCGCCGCCGACACCCCATAACGAAACATGCTGGCTTCCTCCTTTTGATCCTCCGGATTATCCCATGAACATGCCGCCGTTGACATCGAGGGCGGTTCCGGTGATGAACGCGGCGTCCTCGCTCGAGAGGAAGGCGACCGCCGCCGCCATATCCTCCGCGTGGCCCAGCCGGTCGAGCGGGATGCGGCTCTTGAGCCCGTCGATCTGCTCCTTGCTCCACACCTTGATGATATCGCTCTCGGTCGTGCCGGGGCAGACGGCGTTGATGGTGATCCCCTTGGGCGCCACCTGTCTTGCCATCCGCTTGGTCAGCGAGATCACCCCGCCCTTGGCCGCCGTGTAGGCATAGCCCGATTCATAGCCGCCCATCCGTCCGGCAACCGACGCGATGTTGACAATGCGGGGACAGCCGCTCTTTTCCAGATGGGGCAGCGCCGCCTGGCTCATAAAGAAGAGGCCCTTGAGATCGACCCCCAGCACCCGGTCCCAGGTCGCCTCGGTGACCTCGCCGAGCGGTTCATTGTCGAGGATGCCGGCGTTGTTGACCAGGATATCGAGCCCGCCCAGCGCCGCGGCAATCCCATCGACCGCCTCGGGCAGCTGATCGATCCGGCTGACATCCACCCGGAACGCCTGGGTGTCATAGCCCTCCGCCCGCAGCGCGCCGGCCGCCGCCTCGGTCTTCTCAAGATTGATGTCGCACATGGCGACCTTCGCGCCTTCCTTCGCCAGCCGGGTCGCAATCGCAAGCCCGATCCCCTGCGCCGCACCGGTCACAATCGCCCGCTTGCCTTTGTGTGTCATGATCCAGAGACCTCCCCACAGGATAAAATTTAACGTTAACTTCACTATACCGCGTCCACCGTCCGCCGTCAAGACGGGGGATGAGGTTTGGCGGATCCTCCAAAAACCAAGCCCCAGAATGGTCATATTGGCAAGCAGGGCGATTGCATGATTTCGCCGCCGATTTTGCCCTAGCAAAATCGGCGGCGAAATCCTGGGCGCAATCGCAATGAAATATTTTCCCACTCTACGATTGGACAAATATGAAATATGCCGCTGCGCGGCATATGAAATGTACGACTGGATTCTATCCAGAATCCAGCGTACATGAAATATTGCCCGCCATTCGCACGGCGGGCAATATGTTGGA
>CASGDD010000134.1 GCA_949300115.1 uncultured Oscillospiraceae bacterium
GCGGGGTGCCCCCGCTGGCAGGTCGCGCATGGGGGTGGGAAGGAAATCAAACGATGGATGCCCGCGATGCGGCGCGGAGAAGAAAGCGGGGGCTTGGGATAACCCATAGCGCGGGCATACCGCCTATCAATACAGAGGAGAGCAGGATGCCCGGGTTGCGGTATCCCTCCCCGCCATCCTCACACACATCAAGAAGCCGGCGCGAGGGCGCTATTGGCCCCCGCGCAAGGGAGAACTCATATCTCATTTTTGTGCATCGTCCTCCCGGGGTCCGTAGCGGACGGTGAGGTTGGGACGGGCGTGCTGGGGTTGGTACGGCCGGGCCTGCTGCTGGCGGCGGCGTTCGAGGGCGCGCTGCTGGCGGCGGCGTTTGCGGCGGGAGAGGTTGATCGCGCGGACGATGAAGACCAGCAGAACCAGCAGGATGAACAGGACCAGCAGGACGATACCGGCGATCTTGAGGATACCGAGCAGGGTGGCGAGCAGATCCCCCTCGCCGTCCGGCTGCTGGGTGCTGGCCGAAATCAGGTCGGTGGGACGGATGGTCTCGTAGACGAGCTCGAGCGGCCCGACCGAGAGGGTCTCTCCGCCATCGGTATAGGAAAGGGTGGCGGTCGGTTGGATGGTGCCGCCGGCAAGGTAACTCTCGGGCAGGTCGTACTGGACGGTGACCGCCTCGGCCGCGAGTGCCTGCGGCACCACCAGTGAAAGCGTCTGATCGGGATCAATTTCCACCTGGCCGACCTGAGCGCCCGCCTCGTTGACCATCGGGATGCTTGTCTGCTCGAGCCCGCTTAGGGGAACCGCGAGCAGCTTGAAATTGCCGAAGACATAGTCGAACAGCGCGGTGGTGTCCTTGAATTTGTCGTACTTGTTTTCCGACCGCATGACCACGCAGATCAGCTCGAGATCGCCGCGTTTGGCGGCCGTGACGGCGGTGTGCTGAGCGTCCTGTGTCCAGCCGAGCTTGCCGCCCCAGGCTCCGTCATAGGTGTAGGCCGAGTCGACAAACATCATATGGTCGGTTCCCATCCGCCGCTCCTCCGGCTGTTTGTTGGTGGGTTCCATCGTGTAGCTGTAGGCTCCAAAGATCTCCCGGAAACGGGGGATGGTCAGCGCCCATCGGGTGATCTGCACCATGTCCCGGGCGGTGGTGATGTGCTCCTCGTTGGGCAGCCCGTTGGGATTGGCAAAGTGGGTGTGGGTACAGCCGATCTCGCTGAGTTTGAGGTTGACGTCGGTCACAAACTGCTCGAGGGTACCCGAGATATAGAGCCCCAGCGCGTTGGCGGCGTCGTTGGCCGACTGAACCATGGTGGCATAGGCCGCCTGCTCGACGGTGATGACCTCTCCGACATCGAGGGCGATGTGGGTGCTCGAGCGGTCCATAAACCGCTCGTCCCAGATGGCCTCCTCGGTCAGGGTGATCTCGTCCGACAGGTCGCCGTTCGCCTTTTCGAGCGCCATGGCGACGGTCATGATTTTGGTGATCGACGCCGGATACATCGGGGTATCCGCGCCCTTGTCATAGAGCAGCTGTCCGGTGGTGACCTCCATCACCGCCGCCGTTTGGGAGACGATGGAGGGCGGTACGGAGGCGGCCGCAAGAGGCACCGCCGCTAAAAACAGCAGGACGATGAGGCAGATCCAACTCACGATCGATTTCATGTGTCTTCTCCCTGTGGGTAAGATGTCCTATATCGCCTAGTATATCAGTCTTTGCGGACGGATGCAACGCCGGATCCGCAGGGGAGCGCTGGAAAGGGGAGCGGCGCTTGTTTCCTCTGCAAAATTTTGCTATAATGGACACGGAAAACGAAAAAATCCGCAGACGTTCGAAAATCCGAAACAGAAGGACGGCATCATGAAAAAAATCGCAAAACTTTTGGTCAGCCGGATGTTCATCGTCATCCTGCTGATGCTTCTGCAGTTCGGTGTTCTGATCGACTTCGTCTATCACCTCAGCCAGTATTTCGTCTATCTCTATGCGGCGCTGACCCTCCTCAGCCTGGTGGTGGTGATCCGCATCGTCAACAAGGATATCGACCCCGGTTTCAAGCTGGCCTGGAGCATCGTCATTCTGCTGGTCCCCATCTTCGGCGGGCTGTTCTATATGATCTTCGGTACCAATGGCATGCGCAAGAGCTACATCCGCGGCTATGCCAAGGTGCATCAGGATTCCGCCCCCTACCGCCAGCCCGACCCGGCGGTCGAGGAGCGGCTGCGGGCGCTGGATCACGGTGCCGCCAACCAGTCCCACTATATCTCGGCCTTTTCCGGCTATCCGCTGTGCGACCGGACAACCAGCCACTACTTCCCCTCGGGCGAGGCGAAGTTTGAGGCGCTCAAGGTCGAGCTGCAAAAGGCCCGCCACTTCATCTTCCTCGAATACTTCATCCTCGAGGAGGGGGTCATGTGGAACAGCATCCTCGAGATTCTCACCGAAAAGGCGGCCGCGGGGGTGGATGTCCGGGTGATCTATGACGATATCGGTTCGCTGCAGACGCTGCCCTACCGCTACGACGAGGAGCTTCGTCGCCGGGGCATCCGGTGCGCCGTCTTCAACCCCTTCCGTCCGGTACTTTCCATCCGCCTCAACAACCGTGACCACCGCAAGATTGTCGTCATCGACGGCAATGTCGGCTTTACCGGCGGCATCAATCTGGCGGACGAGTATATCAACGTCACCCATCCCCACGGCCACTGGAAGGATACTGCGGTCATCCTGCGGGGCGAGGCGGTGCGCAGCCTGACGGTGATGTTCCTAGAGACCTGGGATTTCATCCACCATACCCATGAGGACTACGGCCCCTATATGCCGGGTGTGGCTGCGCCCTCCGATCAGTCTGGCGACGGCTTTGTCCAGGTCTATGGCGACAGCCCGCTGGATGACGAGCGGGTGGGGGAGTACACCTACCTCGATATCATCAACCAGGCGCAGGACTATGTCTACATCACCTCCCCCTACCTCATCGTCGGCAATGAGATGATGACCGCCCTCGAGCTGGCGGCCAAACGGGGGGTGGATGTCCGGCTGATGACCCCCGGCATTCCCGACAAAAAGTATGTCTATCTGATGACCCGCGCGAGCTATGAGCCGCTCATCCGGGCGGGGGTCGCGCTCTACGAGTATACCCCCGGTTTTATCCACGCCAAGAGCTTTGTCTCGGACGATGAGATTGCGGTGGTCGGCACCATCAATCTCGACTACCGCAGCTTTTACCATCACTTTGAGAACGGGGTGTGGTTCTATCGGGCCGGCGTGGTGGCGGAGGTCCGGCAGGATTTCCTCGAGACCCAGCAGCGGTGCCATCGGGTTACCCTCGAGGATTGCCGGAAGATGATGTCGCTGCCCAGCCGTCTGGCGCTGGGACTCATGCGGGTGTTTGCCCCCCTCTTCTAAGTCTAAGAGATCGTTATCCGATCCATACAAAATCCCCGGAGCCGCCGCGGCGTTTCCGGGGAATCTTTTTGCTGTCGGGGAGTCAGGCGGCCAGACCTTCCGGCTGCCGTCCGGCCTGCCGGTCGATGGCACGGATCACCTCGCCGACCAGATCCTTGATGACCTTGTCATCGAAGGGATTTTGCAGGCCGGCCTCCCCGACCAGCTCGGGAAAGCTCAGCCCATAGGCGGCGTCGATCAGCGCCTCATAGCGTTGGAAGGCCGCCTCGGGGTTCTCCTCCTGCTGCTTCCAGAGCTGCAGGGCGACGAGATCGGCCAGGGCGTAGTCGATCGAGTAGAAGGGAGTGGTGAAAAAGTGGGGGATGAGAATCCAGAACCGGCCGCCGCAGGAGGTGTCGTAGGCCCGGGTGAAGTCGTTGCCGATGTAGCGGTCGAGCACCTCGGCGTAGATGCGGTTGATCTCCTCAACCGTCTCGGGCAGCTCGGTGTAGATGCGCTCGTTAAACTCGTCGTAAACCGCCGAGGTCAGCAGCGTCTCAAGCACCCCGATCAGCGCGTAGCTGACCGCCGTCTCCGCCTCATCCCCGAAGAAGACCTCATAGTGGGGAAGGCTCAGTAACTCCATCGCGCCGGAGAAGATCTCCGAAATGTCGTAGGTCTGAGCGAGGTCGGGACTGCCCATCCGCTCGGCCTGCCGGTAGTAGGCGAAAGCGTGCCCGAACTCGTGCTGCAGCGTGCCGATATCGTAGAAATTATAGCCGGTGAGATGGGCGAAGATGTAGGGAGCGCGGTAGGCGGTGAGATAGGTGGTGAAGGTACTGACATCCTTGTGCTCCCGGGCGGTGAGATCGGAAAGCCCGTACACTTCGAGCAGCGCGGCACAGGCGTCGGCATCGGGGGAGAGGGCGGCCCAGACCGACCGGCAGGCGTCGATGATCTCCCCGGCGTCCATGTCGGGTACCGGGCAGCGGTCGGGCAGCAGATTGAGCGTACCGCTGGCCAGCGCCTCGTCATACAGCTCGTTGATATAGGGGGAGACGTAGCTCTCGATGCTGTGGCGCAGCCGCAGGACATCCTGCCGGTCATAATCGGTGCGGCCCATCCGCAGATAGCCGAGTTCGACAAAGCTGTCGTAGCCGAGCGCCTCGGCGATCTCCTGCCGCAGCGCGATCAGCTCGAGCAGAATCTCCCCCAGCTCCCGGTTGTAGCGGGTGAAGAAGGTGTCGATATAATTCCAGTAGCTTTCGGCGTCGAGGCCGGGGATCGATCCGATCGCCTCATAGCCGTAGTCGACCCCGTCCACCGTGATGGCGGCCGAGCCGGCGAGGGCGGTATAGCGCTGCTCCAGCGCCGCCTCCGCCTCGAGCAGCGCCGCCACCTCGGGCGTGGTCTGGGCGGTCACCTGGCGCATCGCCTCCAGCTCCTCCCTCCCCAGATAGTCGGCAAGCGCGTCGGCATAGGGGGCGGCGAGCATGATTTCGTACAGCTGTGCCTGCCGCAGGCTGATCTGGACGCCGGCCTCGTTGAGCAGGGCGTACTCCTCGGCATAGAAGGTGTCCTCAACATCGGCGCTGCTGCGCAGCATGGCGACCGAATGCATCGCGAGATAGTCCTCCCAGGCCGGGCAGCTGCTCTGATAGAGCCGGCAGGCCTCCTCGGCGGTCTCGGCCGCCTCCATCTGGACGCAGAGATCGTCCAGCCAGGCGTAAATCGCCTCGATATCTGGGCGGACATAGGCGTAGTCGGCAAAGGCAACGTCGGGACGGCCGCCGCCTGCCGGTTCCGCCCGGCCGGGCGAGCCGCAGCCCGCAAGGAGCAGGATGGCGAGCAGCAGTGCCATCAGCCTGCATCGTGCCGAATGTCTCAATCGGAATCCCTCCGCTTCGCCTGTTCGATACCCCATCTCTATGCGAGGACATCCGCCGTTAGACGCAAAGGCCGAGCAGCGCCGCCGCGTTCTCCCAGAAGATCTGCGCCTCCGCCCGGTCGCCCAGGCGCATCGCGCGGATGTAGTCGATCGATTCCATTCCATAGCCCCAGGGGCAGTCGCTCGCGAAGAGGATGCGGTCGGTGCCCTGCCGCTCGATGATCCGCCTGGCCAGTGCCGGGTCGCACCGGCCGGGTGCGATCGAGGTGTCCATCCAGAGGTTGTCCGCCCTGCCGGCCAGCACCGTCTCGACCTCCTCCCACATCATATCGCCGCCGAGATGGGCACAGACCATCCGCAGGTCGGGATGGCGCTTGGCCACCGCGAGGCAGGCGGCGGGCGGCGCGTGGATAAGGTCGGGGGAGACGGGATCGTAGCCGGTGTGGAAGATGGCGACCAGCCCGAGCGCGGCACAGAGGTCGTAAACCGGCTCCCAGATGGGATCGTCGATCCGCAGCCCCTGGTAGTCGGGATGGAACTTGATCCCCTTCATGCCGGCCGCGTGGATCTGCCGCACCGTCTCGAGCGCATCCTCCCCCGCGGGATGGACCGAGGGGAAGGGGATGAGCCGGTCGCCGTGTTCCCGTCGGATGGTCTCGGCGAAGGCAAGAATCGAATGGTGCTGGCTGGGCTTGGTGGCGATCGAAAGGGCACAGGCCCGGTCGATCCCCCATGCATCCAGCCGGCGCAGCAGGCCGCCGACGGTGCCGTCGGTGGCGGGGGTGAGACTGGCGATCCCCTCCAGTTTGCCGATGGCGCGGGGGGCGAGTGTGTCGGGAAAAACGTGGGTGTGAAAATCAAAAATCATCGGGTTGCTCCTGTTTCTTGGGATGGCCGCCACGGCGGGACCGGCCGCTACGGCAGAAAACCGGAAAATTCCGGTATTTTCTATTATACCAGCCCATCTCCCGCATGCAAAGCGCAAAAGCGGGCGGGGAAACGGTGAAAATGTGTTCAGCTTGCCGAAACTCGTCCGGCCATCTTGTCAATCACCGGGCGGTTGTGGCAGAATGGAGGCAGTGACAAGGGGAGGGAATTCCGATGAAATTTACAAGCCGCGCCGCCATCTTTGATATGGATGGGACGCTGATCGATTCGATGCCCTTTTGGTGGCAGGTCAAGGACCGGTTTATCGAACATTTCGGCATCCAGGCCACACCCCGGATGTTCGAGGAGATGGCGAAGCTCTCGATCGAGGAGAGCGCCGACTATCTGATCCGGGAAAACCACCTGCCGATCACCCGGGCGGAGGGCGCCGCCTTCTGTGAGGCGATCATGGTGGAAAACTACCGGGAGCGGGTGGCGATCTATCCCGACACCGTCCCCTTCCTTGAACATCTGAAGGAGCGGGGGATTCCGATGTGCATCGCCACCTCCACCCCCCAGCACCTTGCCAAAATCCCGCTCGAACGGTTTGGCATCCGCGACTATTTCCAGTTCATCCTCACCGATGCCGAGGTCCCCGGCGGCAAGCAGCGCCCCGAGATCTTTCTCCGCTGCGCCGAGCAGCTGGGCGGTTTTTCGCCTGCCGAGATCATGGTGTTCGAGGACGCGGCCTATGCCGCCCGCACCGCCAAGGGCGCCGGCTTTGCCGTCTGCGGCATGCTCACCGGCACCTCGGACGACCGTCTGCCGCCCTACTGTGATCTCCTGGTCCACCGCCTGGGCGAGTTGATGGGCTAGATCTTCTCTATCATGCAGAAAACCCCATTCCGCCGGCAGCAGAAAACCGGACGGGAATGGGGGTTTTTAGATAGAGCAGCAAACGGGCTATGCCGCCAGCGAGGGAGCGGGACGCAGCCGCTCGATCCGGCTTAACAGGCCGAGATAGCTCATCGAGCGAGAGACCCGGAAGAGCCGGTAGAGCCGGGTGACCTCAAAGAGCGCGCAGACCTTGTCGGCCATATTGACGACAAACGACTCGCGATACCGGGGCATCAGCCGCAGGGTGACCGGCCACATATGCTTGAGGATGATGTCCCGTTCGAGACGGTTGAGCCCATGCCGGTCGGCGGCCTCCGCCGCCATCACCGGATGGGAAACCAGGTGGCGCAGCCGGCCGACCGACGCCTCATCCCGCAGGTCCATGTCGTGCATCAGCCCGGCACGGGCAGCACTGCGGGCGTCAAGCTTGCAGCGGCGGCAGAAGAGGAAGCTGAGGTAGGCCACATAGAGGCAGTGGTCCAACCGGCTGATCCCCTCGGCGTGCTGCCGGCAGTGCTGCATCGACTGCACATCCGGCTCCGCGATGAGCGGCGCGATCATCTCGTGAAAGGCGAGCAGGTTTTCCTCTCGAAACATCGGCAATCTCCCCGATTCTTATAGGATCTCCGGCGCCTCCGGAAGGGAGCCCGGCCGGCGTTGGATGAGCTGTATGAACTGTACCATGCCTATTATAGAAAGCGAAGCCGGGTTTGTAAAGGGAAATTACCAAAGCTTTACATGACAATTTGATGAAAGGTTGACGATGGTTAACCTTTTTCGCCGCGGCGTGTTTCGGTGGGATGTAGCCGGCGGAAGGTCCGGCGGAAGGTCCGGCAGGATCGTCCGGCGGCGCAAAAGAAAGGGGCGGATGGGCGTCCGCCCCTTTACGCGGGCCGGTGGGATGCGGTATACTGAAGATATCCTACGAAAACGAAAGGCGGCGACGGTATGCGGTATCGAGAAGTGGGCAGAACGGGCAAAAAAGCCAGCGTCATCGGGCTGGGGTGTGAGCACCTCGACGGCAAGCCCTATGCGCAGGTGAAGGAGACGATCGACGCGGCGCTCGCGGGCGGCGTCAACATCCTGGATGTCTTCATGCCGGGCAGAGAGGTGCGGGAGAATATCGCGCGGGCGCTCGGTGAGCGGCGGAAGGATGTGATGATCCAGGCACATATCGGTTCGACCGATCTGGCCAAGCAGTACGACATCAGCCGCGACCTGCCGACGGCCAAGCGTTACTTCGAGGACGCGCTGCGCATCTTCGGCGGCTATGTCGACTTCGGCATGATGTTTTTCATCGATTCGGAGGAGGATTACAAGGGCGTCTTTGAGACCGGCTTTGCCGACTATGTGCGGTCGCTCAAGGAGAAGGGGGACATCGGGCATATCGGCTTTTCCTCCCACAATCCGGTGACCGCGATGAAGGTGATCGAGACCGGCCTGCCCGAGATGATGCTCTTTTCGATCAACCCGGCCTTCGACCTCTGTCCGGCCGAGCTGCATGTGCTCGACCAGCTGTCGGACGGTTTTGCGGCCGACCGGATGACCGCCATCGACCCCACCCGGGCGGAGCTCTACCGGATGTGCGCGGGGCGGGGAATCGGCATCACGGTGATGAAAACACTGGGAGCCGGCAAGCTGATCCGGGCCGAACACACCCCCTTCGCGAAGCCGCTGACCGTGCCCCAGTGCATCCACTATGCGCTCGGCCGTCCGGCGGTGGCCAGCGTCATGCTCGGCTGTCAGACGGCGGCGGAGGTGGCCGAGGCGCTGCGCTATCTCGAGCTGCCCGAGGCGGAGCTCGACTATCTGCCGGTCCTCTCCACCCTGCAGCAGAATTTCACCGGCAACTGTGTCTACTGCAGCCACTGTCAGCCCTGTCCACAGGGGATCGATATCGCGGCGGTCAACCGCTACCTCGACATTGCCAAGCTCGATCAGGAGCAGGTTCCCCCCTCCATCCGCTCCCATTACGAGGGGCTCGCAATGCACGGCAGCGACTGCATCGGCTGCGGCAGCTGTGAAGCCCGCTGCCCCTTCTCGGTGCCGGTCATCGAACGGATGGGGGAGGCGGCCCGGATTTTTGGCGTCTGATCCTCCTTTCCCGGGCAATGATGGGCGGGCCGCCGGACAGATCCCATGCGAAGGGCGCTGAATCCAACGATTCAGCGCCCTTCGTCCGGGTTGATCGTGCTTTTTGCAAACAGGCGTTCAAAACAGCCGGAAGGATCGGTTAAGCGACAGCGGTACTGCCATCCACATCCTCGTCGGTCGCAGCGGCATCCTCGTCGGTCGCAGCGGCATCCTCATCGGTCGCAGCGGCATCCTCATCGGTCGCAGTGG
>CASGDD010000135.1 GCA_949300115.1 uncultured Oscillospiraceae bacterium
GTGCCGCCAGGCGCGGCGCGGATATCGTAAGCGGTCAAAAAAACCGCATGGGGAAGCGAAAAGCCATCCATGCGGTCTTTGGTTTGGGTAGGTGGGGATTCTGTGTCCGATATGCCGTCTTCCGGCGGATGTCGGATATGCCGGTCACCCTATCCCTCCACCCGCAGCGGTGGGCCGCTGGCGGTGAGGACGCGCCCGGCCAGCCGTTCGGCTTCGGCGGCGTCGTGGGTGATGAGCAGGATGAGACGCTCCTTTCCGAGCGCGGCAAACGGCTGCATGACCCGCGCCTTGGTCTCGGGATCGAGGCCGGTAAACGGCTCGTCGAGCAGATAGATATCCCCCCCATAGAGGAGTGCCCGTCCGACCGCCACCCGGCGGCGCATCCCGCCCGACAGCGCGTCGGGGAACTTGTCCCCCTCCCCCTTAAGGCCAAGCGTCTCGAGCAGCCGGTCGATCTCCGCCGGGGTGGCTTCGGGGCGCACCAGCGCGAGATTGTCCCGCGCCGTCCGCCAGGGCAGCAGCCGGTCCTCCTGAAAGACGACCGAGATCCGCCGCCCCGCCATCCCCTCGATCGACCCGGAATCGGGGGTATCCAGCCCGGCAAGCAGCCGCAGCAGGGTGGTTTTGCCGCAGCCGGAGGGCCCCTTCAGCGCGACAATGCCCCGGTCGGGCAGCGAGAGCGACAGTTGATCGAGCACCGGACGGCCGTCGTAGGCTTTGGAGAGCCGGTCGAGGAGGATCATGGCTTGCCACCTCCCCGCAGATACCGGCGGGAGAGCCGTCCGATCAGCCGTACCATCAGCCATTCGATCCCCGCCGACAGCAGGATGATGACCGCTGTCAGCGCGAAGAGATCGGGGATGAGCAGATAGATTTTCGATTCATAGAGCAGCGTGCCGAGCGCGAGCTTGGGGGTGGAGAGCACCTCGGCGGCGATGCCCGATTTCCAGGCATAGCCCATCCCGGCGGCGGCCGCCGCGAGGAAGTAGGGCAGCACCGACGGCAGGGTGATGGCGGTCAGCACCCGCAGCGGGGGGAGCTTATAGACCTTCGCCATCTCGAGCAGCGACCGGTCGATCTCGCGAATCCCCTGCGAGACATTCTGCCAGACGATCGGCAGCACCATCGTACAGGCGATGAAGATCGAGAGGGTGCCGGTCGGCAGCCAGACGAGCGCCAGGATGATGAAGGAGGCGACCGGCGCGGTGCGGGCGATGCTCATGACCGGCGAGATCAGGTCGTACAGCAGCGGGAAGCGGCTGGTGCCGAGGGCGGTCAGCGTCCCCAGCAGCAGGGCGGCGCCGAAGCCCAGCAGAATCCGGCCCATCGACCCCAGGATCGACTGCCAGAAGGTGAGGGTGCCCGCCAGCGCGAACAGCCGCTCGAGCACCGCCAACGGCGCAGGCAGCAGCAGCTCGAGATCGACCGCCATCGCGGCGAGCTGCCAGACGAGCAGCCAGAAGAGCAGAACCAGCAGCCGGCGCAGCGGCCGGGGCAGCCTAGCGCGCGTAGTAGAAGTCATCGCCCGGCATCGCGCCGCCCACCGACTCGGGATTGGCGGCATAGAGGACCTCCAGCGTCTTTTCGGCCGAGGCGCGCATCGCGTCCCCCTCGAGGAAGACGATGTTGCAGTAGGGGAGCGCCGCCTGGGCGACCGGCGCGGCGATGATCTCGAGCTCGCCGATCAGCTGGGCCGCCTCTTCGGTGTTGCCGGTGACATAGTCGACCGACTCCTTGTACTCATCGAGGAAGGTCGCGAGGATTTCGGGATTCTCCTCCACCCATTCGGTGCGGGCGGCGATGCAGCCCATCGTCAGCGGCGCGTCCTCCCCGGCAACCTTCTGCCACTCCTCGGTGATGTCGAGGGCGATCTGGACGTCGGGGTTCTGGGCCATCGTGGCGGCGACAAACGGCTGGGGCAGCAGGGCGATCGCCGACTCCTCGCTCGCGAGCCGGGTGGCCACCTCCGCCTGCTCGGTCATATAGACGACCTCCGCCTCGATGCCGTTCTCCGACAGGATATAGTTCAGGGCATATTCGGGGGTGGAGCCCTGGCCGGCCGCGTAGATCGTCTGGCCGGCGAGATCCTCGATCGAGGTGACCTCGGCGTTCTTGGTCACGATGTAGAGCACGCCGAGGGTGTTGACCGCGATCAGCCGGATGCCGCCGTTGGTGCGGTTGTAGAGGGTGGCGGCGACGTTGGTCGGCAGCGCGGCAAGATCGAGGTCGCCATTCACCAGCGAACCGGTGACCTCGTCGGCGGCCGAGACCAGCGTGTATTCGTACTCGTTCTTCGTCTCGCCCTTGTCCGACTGGGTGAAGAGGTAGCTTAAACCCATCGAGGTGGGGCCTTTGATGCCGGCGATGCGGACGGTGCCGGTGGCGTCGTTCGAGCAGCCGGCGAGCAGCCCGAGCATCATCAGGGCGGCGAGCAGCAGGGAGAGTGTGCGTTTCATCGAGATAGAACCTCCTTGAGATAACGTTGATGGCATCTGCCTGATTCGGAACCTGGTTGCGATGGATAGGGCGTCGATCCTGCCGCCCCCGGAAGGGGCGGGAGCGGTTGGAGATTTAGCCGTCGGGCGGCTCCGGCCGGTCGGCGGTGAGCAGAATCCGGCGGCCCTGGCGGACGAGCGCCCCCTGCGCCTCGAGGGTGTCGAGCGCCCGGTAGAGGGAAGCCCTGCCGATATGCAGCACCCGCGCCAGCTCGGTGATGCTCCGCGCCTCGAGGATGGGCGGATCGCCCGTCGCCCGCGCCCGCAGATAGCCGAGCAGCCGGCTTTCGGTGTCGGGGGCGGTGAATCGGTCGATTTTGTCGTTGAGAAAGCGGATGCGGCCGGCGAGAAAGGCGATGTAGTTGCGGCAGACGGGATAGCAGCGCTGAAACAGCGCGTCCAGCTCGGCCTCCGACAGAAAGAGAATCTCCGCCTCCCGTTCGGCGATGACGTCCTGTACATAGTCGGCCCCGCCCGAGAAGATGCTGGCCACCCCGAAGAGGGAGCCGGCCGCCAGCCGGTTGAGCAGCACCCCGTCCAGCCCCATCACCACCGCGCTGCCGGAGAGCAGGATGCCGATCGCCTGGGGGTGGGAATCGCGGCCGAAAATCGCCTCGCCGGGCGCAAAATGCCGCCGTGTCCCCCGTCCGGCCAGCAGGGCATCCAGCCCTTCGATCCCCCGGAAGAGAAAGGAATGCCCGAGGATCGCGCGCTCATCGGGGGTCAGTGCGGCCATAACAACGCCTCCAAACTGTCTCATATGAGACAAACGAAGGATAGCATATTGTGAAGGATTTGTCAAGGGGAAATGCGGACGCCCGGCCGTCGGGACCGCCATTTGATTTTGCACGGTTCTGGCCGCCCGCAGGTATGGCCCGGAGTCGGGCCGCCCGGAGGGAGACGCTTGGCGCGAGGGGGGTGGTTCCTCCTTGGACGGTGTGCCGGATTTCTCGACACACAAAAAGCGCCGCGGCCGTCGGGGCCGCTGCGCGTCTGTGCGGGGGATCGATTATGCGTCGACGAAGTCGAAGTGGAGGACATCGGGGCGGCTGTAGTGGCCGCAGGCGTCAAATTCCATCCGGCTCGCGTAGACCTTGTCCATCTCGAGCTCGGCGAAGAGAATGGCCTCCTTGTCCCAGACCGGGCCGGCGACATAGTGGCCGTAGGGGTCGATGATGCCGCTGCCGCCCCGGCAGGCGATTTCGGGCAGATCGGCGAGATCCTCTGGGCGGGCAATATCGGGATACATCTCCCGGGTGAAGTACATATCGCAGTTGATCATATAGCAGTGCCCCTCGATGGCGATGTGCCGGGCGGTCGCCTGCCATTCCTCGTTGTCGTTGGTGTTGGGGGAGATGTAGAGGGTGACCCCCTTCTCATAGAGGGCGACGCGGGCGAGCGGCATGTAGCT
>CASGDD010000136.1 GCA_949300115.1 uncultured Oscillospiraceae bacterium
TTGTCCATGACCTGAATCGCCGAGATCGTTCCCTCGGCGGTAATGCCGACCATGACCGGCACGTCGCCGCCATAGCCCTTGGCCGAACCGGTGATGACATAGCCCGCGCCATTGTCGGCGGCCCAGACCTCGCTGATGGTCCCGTCGGCATACTCCACCTGGGTGAAGGCGTCCGCCTCGGGCAGCAGCGCGATACGGCTGGCGTCCGCCTCCCGCTTGACGTTGGCGTCGATCACCGGCTGGGTGATCGCGTGGGTACCCGCGAGCAGGCCGGAGACGACGATGCAGATCACCGTCAGGACCAGAATCGGGCGGATAATCTCCTCAAAGGTATTCTTCTTTTCACTCATTTTCTCTTGCCTCCTCCCAGCGGTTTCTGGCGGGTGAGGTCATTGATATAGGGCACAAGGAGGTTCATCAGCAAAATTGCATAGGAAACGCCCTCCGCCGAGGTCGCCCAGAACCGGATCGCACAGGTGATGATGCCAAGCCCCAGCCCATAGACCAGCTTACCGGTCAGGGTGTAGGGCGAGGTGACATAATCGGTTGCCATAAAGATCGCGCCCAGCATCAGGCCGCCCGAGAGCAGCTGAACCAGCGGCTCCTGCCCGGCCAGCAGGCTGATGACCGCGACCGTTGCCAGATAGGTAACCGGGATGACCGGGGAGATGACCCGTCGCACGACCAGCCAGATCCCGCCCAGCAGCAGCGCCGCGGCGCAGGTCTCGCCCAGCACGCCGCCGTGGGTGCCCAGGAACAGGGTCAGCAGCGGCAGGTCCGCGTTGCGGGTCGCAACCAGCGGGGTCGCACCGGCGAGCGCCGCCACCCCATTTGTGACCTCGGGGTAGGCGTAGGCCGTCATCCGGCCCGCAAAGCTGACCGCCAGCACGATTCGGCCGACGATGGCCGGGTTTGCAAAGTTGTGGCCCAGACCGCCGAACAGCTGCTTTGCGATGACGATCGAGACGAATGCGCCGATGACCGCCATCCAGAGCGGCAGCGTCGAGGGCAGGTTAAAGGCCAGCAGGATGCCGGTGACCACCGCCGAGAGGTCGGCGATGGGGTTCGGTTTCTTCATCAGCCGGCAGTACAGGTACTCAAATACCACACAGGATGCGACGGTGACCGCGATGACCAGCAGCGCGCGCAGGCCAAAGATGATGGCGCTGGCGAGGATGGCCGGGCAGAGCGCGAGGATCACGTCGAGCATGATCTTTTGGGTCGAGGAGTTGTCCCGAATATGGGGCGACGACTTGACCAGCATATTGTTCTCCATTATTTCTTCTTCGCCCCTTTCCGCAGCATGGCCTTTGCCAGCCGCATGGTGTCGGTGACCGGCCGCTTTGCCGGGCAGACATAGCTGCAGCTGCCGCACTCCATGCACAGATCCACCATCAGGCGGTCCAGCTCGTCGACATTCTGCGCGTTGTATGCCTTGGCGATGATGACCGGGGAAAGCCCGATCGGGCAGGCCTCGATGCAGCGCCCGCAGTGGATGCACTCCCCTGCCGGCGGCAGCTGCGCCGCAGCACGGGGCAAAGCCAGTACCGCGTTGTTCTGCTTGAGGATCGGGAAATCGGGGTCAACCACCGAGACGCCCATCATCGGGCCGCCGGTGATGATCTCGCCGACCTCACCCTTGAGACCGCCGCAGTAATCCAGCACCTTACGGATCGGGGTGCCGACGATGACCCGCAGGTTGCGGGGCTCGGCCACCGCACCGTCTACCGTCAGCCGCCGGGCGACCAGCGGCATGCCGGTACGCAGATAGCTGGCGACAAAGGCAACGCTCGAGACGTTCATCACGATGCAGCCCACATCGCTGGGCAGCCCGCCGCGCGGAACCTCCCTGCCGGTGCAGCTCTCGATCAGGATCTTCTCTGCGCCCTGCGGATAGACGCTTGGCAGCGGCTTGACGGTGATCGAGGGATCCCCCTTGATGAGGGAGAACATCACGTCCATCGCCTCGGGCTTGTTGCGCTCGATGCCGATGATGACATTCTTGATCGCCAGCCACTTTTTGACCTCGAGGATGCCGCTGATGATGTCCTGCGGATTCTCGACAAACTCCCGGTTGTCGGCGGTGATATAGGGCTCGCACTCGGCGCCGTTGATGATCAGGGTGTCGATAACCGACAGATCCTTCATCGTCAGCTTAACCGCGGTGGGAAATCCCGCGCCGCCAAGGCCGACCAACCCGCTGTTGCGGATCGCCGTGGTAAAGGACTCATAATCGTTGACCTTCGGCGGGGCAATCGCCGGGTCCACCGTCTGCTGTCCGTCCGAGGTGATCTCAACCGCCGGAACCCATGCGCCACTCGAAATCTGGATGGGCCGCACGTCGGTGACGGTACCCGAAACACCGGAATGGATCGGCGCCGAGACATAGCCATCCGCACGGCCGATCAGGGTGCCGACATAGACCTGATCGCCTTTTTTCACCATCGGTACCGCGGTGCCGCCGATGTGCTGCTGCATGGGCAGCAGAATCTTCTCGGGTACCGGCAGATCTACCGTGGCGATGTTCTGCGTGTTTTTGTTGTGGGCCAGGCGGGCGCCCTTTGCCGCACGCTTGAATCTATTTTTCATCTCCCGAAAACTCCTCTCTTCCTTCCTTTCGCCCGTGTAAAGAAGCCGCCTT
>CASGDD010000137.1 GCA_949300115.1 uncultured Oscillospiraceae bacterium
CAGCTTGTTCATAATACCACCTCCCCCCACTTTTGTCAATACCTTTTTTCATCTTTTTTTCTCTTTGTTCTCCCACCCCCTGGAAAGGCCCTTTTCAGCCATCCGGCCCCCACTCGGGAGCCTCCCACTCCCGGCAGTGGATCTGCATGCCCCCTCCCTTCTGTCCCGCCGCCATGCCCGCCCGCATACCGGCTGCCAGCGACCGCATCACACCGCATTCGGGGCGCACCCCACGCACCTCCAACAGATGATAGAGCAGCTTGGCGGCAACCAGGCTCCGGCTCTCCGCCGCGATAACGCCAGCCCGCCAAAGCTCCTCGGCATAGCGCAGCGCAAAGGGCAGATACTTCCGTCGATACTGCTCCGCAATCTCCTCACTGCCGATCCGAAAACGTTTCATCCCACGCCACTCCTCCCAACGGCTGCTGCCGGCGATCGCTCGGACTCGTTCCCTCCACCCTGGCCGCATCACGACGCACCCCTCCCGCACCCACGACTATTTTTCCTTTTGACGCATACTATGAAAAAGACAGGCCGCCGGTTCCCCTTCCGGAGGGAAATTCCACATTTTGTGTTTTTCCTCCGCCGCAATTTCCGCGACGTTCGGGACATGTTAGTAACGGAAATCTCCTGTGAAAGGAACGATCTGATGATGCAGCTACGTGCCATTGCGATTCTCAAGGTCCTCGTCATTGCCGCGCTCAATCTCTTTATGATTGCCTTTGTGGCCTACGCCGCTTCGGTCTATTTCGCCGATTTCCTGCCGGCCGGGGAAACCGCCGCCGCGCTCTCCCGCCGGGGCAGCCGGGGGGAGGAGGTCGAGCTCATCCAGCAGACGCTGCGCGACTGGGGCTATTTCGACGGCACGGTCGACGGCATCTACGGCGCCGCCACCGAAGCGGCTGTCCGTGACTTCCAGCGGCAGAACGGGCTGACGGCCGACGGGGTCGCCGGCACCCAGACGCTGCTGGCGCTCGGCATCACCTCCAGCCCGGGCAACCTCGACAGCCAGCCGGCCGATGCCGAAAGCGATTACCATCTGCTCGCCCGCATCATCTCGGCCGAGGCGCGCGGCGAGCCCTATATCGGGCAGGTCGCGGTGGGTGCGGTTGTCCTCAATCGGGTGGAACACCCCTCCTTCCCCGATACGATCGCCGGGGTGATCTTCCAGCCGGGCGCCTTCACCGCCGTCGTCGACGGGCAGTACGACGAACCGGTCGCCGAATCCTGCTACCGTGCCGCCAGCGAGGCGCTGGCCGGCCAGGACCCCACCGGCGGTGCCCTTTACTATTATAACCCCGATAAGACGACCAATGCCTGGATGCTCTCCCGGCCGGTCATGGTCGAAATCGGCAACCATCTCTTCTGCAACTGAATGGGACGGGCCCTGTGCCGGCGCAAAGGGGCGGCAGCTCTGGAAGCTGCCGCCCCTTGTTGGGATCGCCGCGGAGGATGCCGTAGTCACTGCGCCGCGCTGCCCTCCTTCCACACCTGCGCCAGGATGTCCTTGAGCACCAGCATCGCGTCCAGATCGTTGTAATGGTAGCGGGTCTTGAGATCCTCCAGCAGCGCACCCAGCTTCGCCGCATAAACATCGACCGCCACCCTCTGCCGGTAGGTGGTCAGCACGGGATACCGCTTCCCCCAGACGCTCGTCCAGTCGATCTTCTGCTGCTGTTCCTCGCTGACCCGGTCGATTGCCTCCTCGATCTCCTTCTGTCCGAGATCGAACTCGACCAGCTCATCCAGCGTGAGATGATAAAGCTGCGCCAGCTTTTTCGACTGGCGGATGTCCGGCAGCGTCTCGTCCTGCTCCCATTTGGAGATGGTCTGCCGGCTCACCCCCAGATTTTCGGCGACCGCCTCCTGCGAAAGTCCTTTCTTTCTGCGGGCGTTGTACAGGCTGTTCCCCAGGCTCATACACCGATCCTCCTTGATCTTCCGGATACAACCGGCCACAAGGCCGGCTCTTTTCCTCTATAGTATACCGCGAAACCGCCCGCCCGTCTGCCCCGGCGGCCTGCCATTTGTGCCCGTTTTCTTTACATCGCGCGGGAGGAGCCCCTGCCGAAGCCGCCCATTTCTCTACTATCCGCCATTTTTCCTCCCCATTCTACAGAGGGGACAGTATCCGTCAGGCAGCCGACCGCCCCCGGAAGCGGGCGCGGCGGGGCCGGTTCGGGCAAAAATCCGCCCGTCCGCTTCGGATATCCCTACAATCGGGCGGCATCCGGCCGTGCCGCCGCAAAAAGCAAGCCGCGCTCCGACAGGGGAGGCGGCTTTTGTCGCGGAAGCATCGCGCAGATATTCTACGATTCGCAATATTTCTCCCTTATTCGCCAATCAGGATTCGTTCGAGATCGGCCATCGTGGCAGCGTGCAGCGCACCCGGATAGGCTGTCAGCTCCTCGGGCGGCGCATAGCCCCAGCCGACGGTCATGCAGTCGATGCCGACCGTATGGGCGCCGACCACATCGTACTTGCGGTCGCCGATCATCAGCATACGCGGCTTGTCCCCCTCGCCCAGCCCGAACAGGGCCATCAGCCGCGCGAGCACCTCCGCCTTGCTGTCCTTGCCCGCCGTCCCGGCGCCGGCCACCTGCTCGAAATACCCGGCCAGCCGGTAGCGCTCGAGCACCGCAAACGCCTGCGATTCCAGCTTGGAGGTCGCCACACCCAGATGATAGCCGGCCGCCCGCAGCCGCCCGAGCATCCCATCGATGCCGGGAAACGCGCGATTCTCATAGCTGCCGATGGGCAGATAGTACTCCCGGAACAGCTCGATGGCATGGGGTACCGCCTCGGGCGCCACCCCGCCCAGCTCGTGAAAGCTCTCCTGCAGCGGCGGTCCGACAAACAGCCGCAGCACCCGCTCGTCGGGAACCGGCCGGTTCATCCGCTCGAGGGCATAGCGCACCCCCTTCATGACCCCCTCCGCCGAGTCGGTCAGGGTGCCGTCCAGATCGAAAAAGAGATGGGTATAGGTCGTTTTCATGCTCATATCGGTACGCCTTTCCTGATTTTTTGGGGGCAACTGCCGCCCCATCCGCTGCAAAGTCCAATGCCTTTACGGCCGCCTTTGATCCCCATCTGCCCCTCAGATCCATTCGGCCAGACGGCGGGTATAGGCCTTGAAGGCGCCAGGGATGGCATAGCGCGTCTCAATCTCGGCCCGGGTGGCCCAGACGCCCCCCTCCGCCAGCGGAAACGCCGTCATCCCCG
>CASGDD010000138.1 GCA_949300115.1 uncultured Oscillospiraceae bacterium
GGTGCGGAAGAGGATGCCCGACAGCACCGGCAACGCGCTTTTGGCCGACACCGCCCGCGAGACATTGGCCACCGCCTCACACAACACGGCGGTATCACAGACTATTTTCATCATATCGTTTCACCTCGACGAGCAGCCGCAGGATTTTTTCTGGTTTCCGATTTGCGTAAAGCAAATCGGCGAAAAAATCTTGGTCGCGGCTGCAATGAAATATTTGGCCGGGAGCCCCGGCGGGCAATCGCCTGCGGCGACCACGTTCCCAGATCGTACAGACTTTTCAGCCAAGCGGCACTCCGTTCCCGTGCGCGCACCGTCTGATACCACATCGAAGATCGCTGACCCCGCGGCGCGGCCGGGCAATGCCCGGAGCCAATTGCGCTGCGCGCCACCCTCTTTCGGCTGGTTTTATCAAAATGTGAATGCAACGCATTCACACCACAACTCTTCACTTTTCACTTTTCATTCTTCACTCGCGCGGCGTCACGCGCGCCGCCCATCGACGGATTGTCTTTCCCCGCATCCACATCCGTCTCAGGCGTGGATTCCGCGTCCGCGCCCGGCGCTTCCGCCCAGTATGCCTCCGCACCCATCACCGGATACCAGATACTGTAAGAGATACGGGGGGTATGCTCATCCGGGGTGGGCGAAGGGGTGGCGGAAGGCCATGTAAAATCTGGATCGGTAGTTGTGCCGTCTCTTAATGCCTCCAGCTTGTCCACCAGCTCCGCGATTTGCGAGTCGGGGCTGTTTTGTGGATTGATCGTAATACTACTGTAGAAAATCGGATCACCGCTCAGAGAAATCGACTTCGGCAGGCCAGCGAGAACCAGCGAATTTGCGATTATGCAGGTATCAAACGATTCGACCGAAAGTGAGGAGTCTTGGTTGAGGGTGATGGTACTGATGCCGCTAACACCGAAACCACTATAGGGAGTAGGTGGATTACTGATAACAGTTAGCGAACCGTCAACGGTAATCGAAGTAGCAACAGCAAAACTTGAAATAGCTGTAGTACTTTTTTCTTTGTTGTTGACTGTACATTTGCCTCGAAAGGTAATGTTCCGATTAGATTTTTGAATAAGAATCGGACCTGTCGTGATATCTTTGAGCGTGATGGATGTAAGATTTTTGGCATACCCACCGTCCTGAATCGTCCCAATCGTGCAGCCATCGCCATCGATGGTTAGAGACCTTATCGAATTAAGTTTCTTAAAAAAATCGTTATTCAAGTCCCCCGCGTCGTTGCTAAGCACCTTGATGGTGATATCATCGGAAGCACCTGTAAAATTCAATTCACCAAACGTCGCGGCCCAGTTGTCTGGATCTGCATCTTCAGGGAGGTCACTTTCACTTCCCCCGACATAGTAGGTTGTCTCCCCATCCGCCGAGACGGTCGGGATCATCGGCAGCATGAGCAAGAGGGCGACGAGCAGGGCAAACATCCGCTTCATAGGGATTCCTCCTTCTTACACAGGACCGCCGGGCCATCACGCCCCGGCGTGTTGGAAATTTCTTGTTGTTTGTGGGCGCCGGTGCCGTACAGACCCTTCTCCCGGATATACCGCTCGACCGGGGCGGGCAGCAGGGCGGAGACATCCTCGCCGCGGGCGAGCTTGTCGCGCAGCTCGGTTGACGAGACGACCAGCACATCGAGCGGCGAGACGATCGAACGGGCGCCGTAGCGCTCCCGCAGCCGGTCGGCATAGCCCTGCAGCCGCGCGCGGTCCTCGAGGGTGCGGGCGGCGGCGCAGAGGGTGGCCCGGCGGAAGATGCGCTGAAAATCGTACCAGCTCTCGAGCGAGAGGAACATATCGCTGCCGACGATGAAGTAGAGCGCGGCATCCTCCCCATAGATGCCGGCCAGCTCATCGAGGGTATCGGCGGTGTAGCTGGGGCCCTCTCTGCGAAATTCGAGGTCGCTGACCTCCACCTGCGCCATCCCCGCGACGGCCAGCCGGCACATCGCCATCCGGTCCTCCTCGCTCGCCAGCCGGGCGAGCTTGTGGGGCGGGACACGGGTGGGGATGAGGAGGGTCAGGTCGGGCATGAGCAGCCGCCGGTATTCGGCCAGCAGATGCAGATGGCCGTTGTGGATGGGATTGAAGGTGCCGCCCAGGATGGCGAGCTTGCGCGGTTTCATCGCCGCCCACCCAGCTCGATCTTCGGCTCCTCCGGGTTGCGTTTGTAGAGGACAAACCGCCGGCCGATCACCTGGACCACCTCGGCGTCCAGCGCCTGCGCCAGCGCCTCGGCCGCCTCACGGGCGGTTTCGGGCGCGGTTTCAAGCACCTGTCCCTTGATGAGCTCACGGACGCGCAGGGCGTTCGCGGCATCGGCGGCGGTGGCGTCGGTCACCCCGCCCCGTCCGACCGTCAGAATCGTCTCGAGATTGTTGGCAAGCCCCCGTAGATAGGCGCGGTCTTTACTGCTCAGCATGATGCGTTTGCTCCTCTCCCCAATAGGTCTGGATGATGTCGGGTTTCTGTCAGCGTTCCCCTTCCAGCTCCTGCCGGAAGCGCGTCGCAAAGGCACGCAGCGCCTGGCCGCGGTGGCTGACCCGGTCCTTCTCCTCGGGGGTCATCTCGCCGAACGAGACCCCGTCCCGATAGAAGATGGGATCGTAGCCGAAGCCGCCCGAGCCGGCCGGCGCGAAGCCGATCCTCCCCTCGCAGCGGCCGAGGACGGTAAACGACCGCCCGTCGGGATGGACACAGGCGATGGCGCAGGCGAAATGGGCGCCCCGCCTCTCCTCGGGAACCCCCCGCAGGGCCCCCAGCAGCTTGTCATTGTTGGCCTTGTCATCCCCGTGATCCCCCGCGTAGCGGGCGCTGTAGATGCCGGGGGCGCCGCCCAGCGCGTCGACGCAGATGCCGGAATCGTCGGCGACGGCAATCTCCCCCGTCTGGCGGGCGACATAGGCGGCCTTGAGGCAGGCATTCTCCTCAAAGCTTCCGCCGGTCTCCTCCGCTTCGCCCACCACCCCCGCCTCGGTGGCGGAAAGGATCTCGACCGGGAGATCCTCGAGCATCCGTTTAAATTCACGCACCTTGCCGGCGTTGCGGGTCGCGATAATCAGCTTCATCAGGCATCCGCCCCCTCAAAGAGCGCCTCGGTAAAGGCGGCGGGATCAAACCGTTCGAGATCGTCGATGCCCTCGCCCACCCCGATGTACCAGATGGGGATATCGAGCTCCCGTTTGATCGAGATGACGACGCCCCCCTTGGCGGTGCCGTCGAGTTTGGTGAGGATGATGCCGGTGATGCCGGCGGCCTCCTTGAAGAGCTTCGCCTGGCTGACCCCGTTCTGGCCGGTGGTGGCGTCGAGCACCAGGAAGGTCTCGACCGCCCCCTCGCTCGCCTCGCGGGTGATGACCCGGGCAATCTTGGACAGCTCATCCATCAGATTCTTTTTGTTGTGCAGCCGGCCGGCGGTGTCGCAGATGACCACATCGATGCCGCGGGCCTTGGCGGCGTTCATCGCGTCGAAGACGACGGCGGCCGGATCGGCCCCCTCGGTGTGCCGGACCATCGGCACACCCGCCCGCTCGGCCCAGATGCCCAGCTGATCGATGGCGGCGGCGCGGAAGGTGTCGGCGGCGGCGAGCAGCACCGAATGGCCCTCCCGATGAAGGGCGGCGGCCAGCTTGCCGATCGAGGTGGTCTTGCCCACCCCGTTGACCCCGATCACCAGAATCACCGACGGATGCCCGTCGAGGGTCAGCGGCGGCGTCTCGCCGAGGATCTCCCCGATGATCGCCTTGAGTTCCCCCTTGACGGCGGCCGGGTCGGTGATCCGCTTCTCCTTGACCCGCTCGCGCAGCTGCTCGACAATCTCCATCGTCGTATGCACCCCGACGTCGGCGCCGATGAGCACATCCTCCAGCTCCTCAAAGAGTTCCTCGTCGATCTTGGTAAACGAGGCGAGTACCGCGTCGACCTGCCCGCTGATGGCGTCCCGCGTCTTGCGCAGTCCGTCGGCCAGTTTCTTAAAAAATCCCATCGTCATGACCCCTCTCCGGCTCTGCCATCCGATCGAATGGCGTGCGATAAAATGGCGTATGCTTCGGTGCGGGGCGACCCACGCCGGTTGTCCTGTCAGCTGTGCGGCTGCATATTGTGTTCAATCTCGCTGATCGGCATCTCGAGGATCTTCGAGACGCCCTCCTCCTGCATGGTCACCCCGTAGAGCAGGTCGGCGGCCTCCATCGTGCCCCGCCGGTGGGTGATGAGGATAAACTGGGTCCGGTCGGTCATCCGGCCGAGATAGTCGGCGTATTTGACGACGTTGATGTCGTCGAGCGCCGCCTCGATCTCGTCGAGGATGCAGAAGGGCGCCGGCCGCACCTGCAAAATCGCCAGGTAGATGGCGATGGCGACAAACGACTGCTCGCCGCCCGAGAGCGCCTGCAGGCTTTTGATGATCTTGCCGGGGGGCGCGACGCGGATATCGATGCCGCATTCGAGGACATCCCCCTCGCCGAGCGAGAGCTCCCCTCGGCCGCCGCCGAACAGTTCGGTGAAGATGACCGAAAAGCGGGCGGCAATCGCCTCAAACGCACCGGTAAACTGCTCGCGCATGGTGGCGGTCAAGTCGCCGATCATCCGCCCCAGCTCGGCCTTCGAACGTTCGACATCCTCGATCTGCCCCTGGAGGTACTGGTAGCGCTCGTTGACCTCCCGGTATTCCTCGATCGCGCCGACATGGACCGAGCCCAGCGCCTTGATTTTGCTCTTGATCTCGCCGAGCTGTTTGGAGGCCGCCCGGCGATCCTCCACCGGCTGGGCCACCGCCTCGGCCCCGCTGCGGGTCAGCTCATACTCATCCCACAGCTTGCCGATGATGCTGTCGTAGTCCGCCTGGATGGCGCGGGTGCGCTCCTCCAGCCGCACCACCTCGCGGGAGAGCGACTCCCGGCGTTCGGCGCCGGCACGCTCCTCCCCCCGCAGACCGGTGGCCTGCGCCTCCCGGCTGGCGCGCTCCTTCTGGGCCGCCTCGATCCCCGCGGCAATCGCGCCGGTACGGTTTTCGAGCGACCGGCGGCGGAGGGTCAGCGCTTCGATGCGGGCGCGCAGTTCGGCCTGATGGGCCTCCGCCTCCCGCAGCTGGCTTTCCAGCGTCTCCCGCTGCTGTCCCATCGCATCCTTGCGGGCGATGAGTTCGGCGGCAGCGGCATGCGCCGCACCCAGATCCTTCTCGAGCGCCATCACCCGCAGGCGCATCTCGCCGAGTTCGGCGGTGATGCGGTCGCGGAGCTCGCGGGAGCGGTCGCGGTCGCCGCTCAGCGCCGCGATCTCCCCCTCCAGCCGTTCGGCCTCGGCCGCGGCCTCGGTCATGCGGACGGCGGCTTCCGACCGGCTGCGCCGGCTTTCCTCCAGCCGGGCGGCGAGGGTCTTCCCCTCCTCCTCCGCCCGGGCCATCTGCCGTTCGAGCTCGGCCGCCTGCTGCTCCAGCCGCTTGCCCTCCGCGTCCAGCCGGATGCGGTCCTCCGAGAGGGCGGTCATCTCCCCCTGCAGGGCGAGCATCGTCCCCTCGAGCTGGGAGACCTCCGCCGCGATCTGCCGGAAGGCCGCTTCCTTCTCCCGATACTGCCGCTCGAGCGCTTCCGCCTCGGCGGTCATCCGATCGGCCTCGCCGCGGCGGCTGAGAATGCCGGCCGAGCGCACCGACGATCCGCCGGTCAGCGAACCGCCCGTGTTGACCACCTGGCCGTCGAGGGTGACGATGCGGAAGCGGTAGCCGTACTGCCGCGCCATCGCGGTGGCGTCATCCAGCTCCTCGACGATGACCGTCCGGCCGAGCAGGGAGGATAAAATCGCCCGATAGCGCTCGTCCGCCGCAACCAGCCGGTCGGCCACCCCCACAAAGCCCATCCGGTCCTCCAGCCCCCGCTCCTGCAGCGGCCGGGCCTTGATGGTGGGCAGCGGCAGGAAGGTCGCCCGCCCCGCCTTGTGATTCTTCAGCCATCCGATCGCCCGCTTGGAGGCGTCCTCACTCTCGGTGACGATATGCTGCAGCGCGCCGCCGAGCGCCGTCTCGATGGCGAGGGCCAGCCGGTCCTCCACCCGGATGAGCTGGGAGACGGGGCCCAGAATGCCCCGCAGCTCGCCATGCGCGGCGGCCTGCATGACCGCCTTGACCGCGCCGCCCAGCCCCTCCATATTCTTTTCGAGGTCGTAGAGCACCCGGGCGCGTTGGCGTTTGCGGTCGATCTCGAGCGAAATCTCCCGCATCTCCGCTTCGGCTGCGTCCCGGCGGGCGGACCGGATCTGCATCCGCAGGGCGTACCCCACCCGCTCGTTTCGCTTGATGGCAGTCTGCTCGTCGATGGCGGCAAGCGCCTCGTCATTTTCCCGCTTCTCCTGCCGGAGGCTCTCGAGCTGGCGGGCATCCGCCTCCGCCTGGCCGGCGGCGGCCGCAATCCGTCCCTCCAACTCGGCGACGGCGGCGGCGCCCGTCTCGATCACCGCGCCCAGCCGGCTGAGTTCGACCGACCGGCGCCCCAGTTCGGCGGTGAGCCGGTCGATCCGGTCGCCCAGCTGCCGGCGCTCGCCCTGCGCGGTCTCGAGCGCCCGCTCCCGTTCGGCGAGGGTATCGGCCCGTCTCTGCCGTTCGGCGGCGATGCCGGCCGCCTCCGCCTGTTTTTCGGCCGCCTGCCGGTCGAGCGCTTCGGCCGAATCGCCCGACTGGCCGATCTCCCCCCGCAGCCGTGCCATCGTCTCCTCGCCATGCCCAAGGTCATTTTCGAGCACCGCGATCTCCGACGCGCAGCCGCCGAGCTGTTCCTCCACCTGGGCGCGCTCGGCCTGCAGCCGGTCGACCTCGGCGGCGCAGCGGTTCATCGCCTGGTAGGCCTCCTCGATCTGCGCCTGGATGGCGTCCGCCTGGGCCTTGGCATGTTCATAGTCGGTCCGCGCCACCAGCAGCTTGTCCGACTCGGCCGCGATCGAGCCCATGAGCTCCGCCAGCGAGGCGACCCAGAGGGAGATTTCCAGCTGCCGGCGGTCGGCGGCGAGGGCGAGAAACCGTTCGGCCTTGTCCGCCTCCCGGCGAAGCGGCTCCACCCGGCTCTCCAGCTCGGCGAGGATGTCCCGCAGGCGCACGAGATTCTCCTCCGCCGCGTCCAGCCGGCGTTCGGCCTCCTCCTTGCGGTAGCGGTATTTCGAGATGCCGGCCGCCTCCTCGAAGATCTCCCGGCGGTCGGCCGATTTCTGGCTGATAATCTCGGTGATGCGGCCCTGTCCGACGATGCAGTAGCCGTCCCGGCCGAGCCCGGTATCCATGAGCAGCTCATGGATCTCCCGCAGCCGGACCGCCGAACCGCCCAGCCGGTATTCGCTCTCCCCCGAGCGGTAGAGCTTGCGCCCGACGGTCACCTCGTCGGCGTCGACCGGCAGCTCCCGGTCGGTGTTGTCGAGATGGAGGGTCACCTCGGCAAAGCCCATCGCGCCCCGGCGGCTGGTGCCGGTGAAGATGACATCCTCCATCTTCTGGCCCCGCAGGCTCTTGGTCGACTGTTCGCCCAGCACCCAGCGCACCGCGTCGGCGATATTCGATTTTCCGCTGCCGTTCGGGCCCACCACCGCGGTGATCCCGTGGGGGAACTCGAGCTTTAAGCGGTCGGGGAAGGATTTAAACCCCTGGATTTCCAGCGACTTGAGAAACAAAGCCGTCCGTCCTTTCGCCTGCAAAGTGGGTGTAGATTGCTAAAAACGGAAGTGTACTGCTTACAATCCCAGCACAGGGGCAATCACGCAAAAACCGATTATGCAAAGTAGGATACCCCCATAATCAGAGTCCATTGGAGCCTCTGTTTTTGCTGCAATTCCTTATTCTTTCTTTTTTCTTCCTGCCTGATTTGATAACGTGTTTTCCGTTTCTGCCGAAGTTCTTCCGTCTTTCTTTTTTCTTCTTGCCGAATTTGATAGCGCGTTTTGCGCTTCTGCTTTAGTTCTTCATCCTTTCGGCGCTCTTCCCGCTTGACCAGATAACCGGGTTCCTTTTCTCTCCGGTTTTCTCGCTGATCCATGCCCTTTTCAACCAGATGTTCTACATCCGCTTCAAGATTGACTTCTTTATTTTTAAGTTTAAGCTCAAACTTCATCTCTGCCTTCCTCGGACCAAACCCCACCTACAGGTCGGTGCGGCCCATGAGGGCGAGCGCCTCGCGGGCGGCCTGCTGTTCGGCCTCCTTCTTGCTGCGGCCGGTGCCGTGCCCGATGACATTCGAGTTGAGCCGCACCTCGACGGTGAAGCGCTTGTCATGGTCGGGGCCCGATTCGCCGGCCAGCCGGTAGCTGATCGTCTCCTCCCGGTTCTGCTGGATGACCTCCTGCAACATCGTTTTGTAGTCCTTAAACGCCCCGATATGCTCCCGGTCGAGCTGGGGGATGACGAAGGAGAGCACAAACCGTCTGGCCTCCTCCATGCCCCCGTCGAGATAGATCGACGCGAGCAGCGCCTCGAAGGCATCCGCCAGGATGGAGGGGCGCTCCCTGCCGCCGGTGAGCTCCTCCCCATGCCCGAGCAGCATCGCCTGCCCCAGCCCGATCTTGCCGGCAAACTCACAGAGCGACCGCTCGCAGACGAGCGACGCCCGCAGCTTGGTCAGCTCCCCCTCGGGGATGTCGGCGTTCCGCCGGTAGATATAGTCGGAGACGACGATCGAGAGGACCGCGTCCCCCAAAAATTCCAGCCGCTCGTTGCACTGGATATCCCGCCCCCGCTCGTTGGCGTAGGAGGAGTGGGTCAGCGCGCCGCGCAGCAGGTTGATGTCCTTGTAGTGATAGCCGATGGTCTCCTGCAGCCGCGCCATCTCGGCGCCATGGTCGATCTCCGGCCGTTCCGCTTTTGCCATCTAATGTTCCCCCTCCGGCGCCGCCTGTTTGAGGGCCGCGATGGCCCCCTCGATCTCGGCGATGATCTCCCCGCCGGCAAAGCCCTTCGCCTGCCGGATGGCATTTTTAAACGCCTTGGCGTTCGAGCTGCCGTGCGCCTTGATGACCGGCCGCCGCAGCCCCAGCAGCGGGGCGCCGCCGTGCTCGGTGTAGTCGAGACGCGCCTTGAACGCCCGGATGCCGTCCTTGACGAGCAGCGCCGCCAGCTTGCTCTTCCCGCTCGCCATAAACATCTCCTTGATCATGTCGGAGAAGGCCTTGCCCCAGCCCTCGGTGAGCTTGAGCATCACATTGCCGACCAGCCCATCGGTCACCGCGACATCGCAGCCGCCGAGCGGGAACTCCCTCGCCTCGACATTGCCGACGAAATGGACCGGGGCCTCCCCCAGCAGCCGGTGGGCGGCCTTGAGGGTCTCGGTGCCCTTGGTCTCCTCGGTGCCGACGTTGATGAGCCCGACGCGGGGCCGCTCCAGCCCGGCGATCCGGCGCATATAGACCGAGCCCATGATGCCGAAACCGGCGAGCATCTCGGGACGGCATTCGACATTCGCGCCCGAATCGAGTAGCAGGGTCATGCCGGCGGGAGCGTTCGTCGGGATGGGGGTCGCGATGGCCGCCCGGGCCACCCCCTTCATCCGCTTGACGATGAGCGTCGCCGCCACCATCAGCGCGCCGGTCGATCCGGCCGAGACGAAGACATCCCCGCCGCCGTCCCGCAGCAGTTCGAGCCCCTTGACCAGCGAGCTCTCGGGATACTGCTTGAGCACCGACGCCGGCTCCGCCTCCATCGGCACCACCTCGGGGGCGTGGTGGATCGAAAGACCGCGGGGCTCGACGCCCAGCACCTTCATCCGCTCGCGCAGAATCCGCTCGTCGCCGACCAGCGTGACCTCCACCCCATATTCCCGAACGGCGTCGGCCGCGCCCTGGATGACCTCGTCGGGCGCATGGTCGCCGCCAAATCCATCGATCAGAATTCTCATATCACAGTCTCCTCTCCCGCGTCCTCCAACGTCCGGCGCAGGCTTGCCATCGCGCGGCGGGAGAGCGCCTCATAGCGTTCCCGTTTTGATTTGATCCGGCTCTCGAGCGGCGGCAGCAGCCCCATGTTGCTGCCCATCGGCTGGTAATCCCCCTCGGTGTTGCCGAGGTGCCCCATCAGCGCTCCCAGCATGGTGTCGGGCGGGAGAAGGAGGGGCGGCGCCCCCCGCAGCTCCCGGCGGAGGAAGCGGGCGGCGAGGATGCCGGTCGCGGCGCTCTCGACATAGCCCTCCACCCCGGTCATCTGGCCGGCAAAGCGGAGATTCGGCTGACAGCGCAGCCGCAGCTGCCCGTCGAGCAGTCTCGGGGCATCGAGGAAGGTGTTGCGGTGCATCACCCCATACCGCACAAATTCGGCATGCTCGAGGCCGGGGATCATCGAAAAGACCCGCTTCTGTTCGGGGAAGCGGAGGTTGGTCTGGACACCGACCAGCCCATACCGGCTGCCGGCGGCATCCTCCCGGCGCAGCTGGACGACCGCCCAGGGGCGGTGGCCGGTGCGGGGATCGCGCAGGCCGACCGGGCGCAGCGGGCCATAGCGGATGGTATCCGGGCCGCGGGCGGCCATCACCTCGATCGGCATACAGCCCTCATACACCCGGAAGTCGGCGTCCGCCCGGTGGAGCTCCGCCCGCTCGGCGTGGATGAGCGCCTCGTAGAACGCCTCATATTCCGCCTTATCCATCGGGCAGTTGAGATAATCGGCCTCGCCGTGCCCATAGCGGGCGGCGAAGAAGGCCCTGTCGTAGTCGATCGAATCGGCCGCGACAATCGGGGCGGCGGCGTCGTAAAAGCTGAGCGCCCGGCGTCCCACCCGCGCGGCGATCGCGTCGGCGAGCGCGCCCGACGTCAGCGGCCCGGTCGCGAGGATGGCCGGCTGGCCGTCCTCCGGCAGGCGGGTGACCTCCTCGCGGCAGACCTCGATCCGCGGATGCCCCTCGATTTTGGCGGTGATCCAGGCGGAAAGGCGCTCCCGGTCGACCGCGAGCGCCCCGCCCGCCGGCACGGCGCAGTGGGAGGCCGCCTCGAGCAGCAGCGAACCCAACAGCCGCATCTCCGCCTTGAGCAGGCCGGAAGCGGTGTCGATCCGGTCGGCCTTGAGCGAATTGGAGCAGACCATCTCGGCAAACCCGGCCATCGTGTGGGCGGGGGAGAAGCGGATGGGCTTCATCTCATAGAGCCGCACCGGAATGCCCGACTGGGCGAGCTGCCAGGCGGCCTCACAGCCGGCCAGCCCGGCGCCGATGACACGGACCCCTGCCCCGCTCATTCGTGCAGGCTCCGTTCATAGCCGCAGCCCTCGCCGGCGCAGTAGATCCTGCCGGCGCGGCCCCGTTTCTTAAAGAGGGTGCGCCCGCATTTCGGGCAGGTCTCGCTCATCGGCTCGTCCCAGGTCATAAACGGGCACTTGGGATTGTCCTCGCAGCCGTAGTAGACCCTGCCCCGCTTGGATTTTTTAAGCAGCATCCGCTTGCCGCAGACGGGGCATTTGCCGCCCGTCTCCTTGACAATCCGGCGGGTATTTTTGCACTCGGGATAGCCCGAGCAGGCGAGGAATTTGCCGTAGCGGCCGAGCTTGATGACCATCGGCTTGCCGCACAGCTCGCAGACCTCGTCGGTCGCCTCGTCGGGGATCTTGACCCGGGTACCGTCCATCTTGCTCTCCGCCTCCTCGAGCGACTTTTTAAAGCCGCCGTAGAAATCGGCGATGGTGTCCTCCCAGTCCATCTTGCCCGACTCGACCTCGTCCAGCTCATTCTCCATGTTGGCGGTGAAATCGACGTCGACGATATCCTTAAAGAGATCCTTCATCAGCGTCGTTGTCACCTCGCCGAGGGCGGTCGGCTTTAGGGCCTTGCCCTCCCGCTCGACATAGTTGCGGGAGAGGATGGTGGTGATGGTCGGGGCATAGGTCGACGGGCGGCCGATGCCGTTCTCCTCGAGCGCCTTGATGAGCGTCGCCTCGGTGTAGCGGGGTGGCGGCTGGGTGAAGTGCTGGGCGGGGGTGATCTCCTTGACCTTGAGCGGGTCCCCCTGCTGGAGGGGCGGCAGCGCGCCGCCGTCCTCCTCCTTGTCGTCCTTCGCCTCCTCATAGAGGGCGGTGAAGCCGTCGAAGAGGACGGTGAAGCCGGAGGCGCGGAAGGTGTAGCCGGCCGCGTCGATGTCGGCCGAGACCGTCTCGATCTTGGCGTCGGCCATCTGGCTGGCGATGAACCGCTCCCAGATGAGCTTGTAGAGCTTGTACTGGTCGCCGGTCAGCGAACCCTTCACCTCGTCGGGATGCAGCCCGGGGGTGGAGGGGCGGATCGCCTCGTGGGCATCCTGGGCGCCCCGGCGGGACTTGTATTCCCGGCGGGCGGGCGGCAGATAGCCCTCCCCAAACCGCGCGGTGATGCAGGCGTTCGCCTCCCGCCAGGCATCGTCCGAGATGCGCAGCGAGTCGGTACGCATGTAGGTGATGAGACCGATGGCGCCCTGCCCGGCAATCTCGACGCCCTCGTAGAGCTCCTGGGCCGCCTTCATCGTCCGGCGGGCCTGGAATCCGAGCCGCCGGGAGGCCTCCTGCTGGAGGGTCGAGGTGGTGAAGGGGGGCGCCGGCGAGCGCTTGCGGACCGATTTCTTGACCTTGGCGACGCTAAAGGGCGCGTCCTTCACCGCGGCGAGGATAGCCTGCGCCTGTTCCTCGTTTTTGATGGTGAGTTTTTTGCCGTCCCTGCCGTGCAATTTGGCCGGGAAAATTTTGCGGGAACCTTTGGCCGAGAGCTTCGCGTCGATCGACCAGTACTCCTGCGGCTTAAACGCCTGGATCTCCTGTTCCCGGTCGACAATCAGCCGCACCGCGACCGACTGGACCCGGCCGGCCGACAGCCCGGTGCGCACCTTGCGCCAGAGGAAGGGGCTGATCTTGTAGCCGACCAGCCGGTCGAGCACCCGGCGGGCCTGCTGGGCGTCGACCAGATGCTGATCGATCGTGCGCGGCTCGCTGATGCCCTTCTGGATGCCGCTTTTGGTGATTTCGTTGAAGGTCACCCGGTTTTTCGCGTCGGTCGGCAGCCCGAGCAGATGGGCGAGATGCCAGGAGATGGCCTCCCCCTCCCGGTCGGGGTCGGTGGCGAGGATGACCTCGTCCGCCTTCTTCGCCTTCTTTTCCAGCGACTCGATCAGCTCCTCCTTCCCCTTGATGGGGACATACTGGGGCTTGAAGTCGTTGTCGACGTCGACGCCGAGCTTGCTCTTCGGCAGATCGTAGACATGGCCCATCGAGGCCACCACATCGTAGCCGCTGCCGAGATATTTCTGTATAGTCTTCGCCTTGGCGGGCGATTCGACGATTACAAGTTTCATCTGTACCTCCGCACCGCCTGTCGCGGTGTGTCTTGTGGTGGATATCAGCGGGCTCTGCTGTAGCGCCGCCCGGGATGGCTTGTGATAAAGCCGGTCAGCTCGAGCTCGGTCAGCGCGGCCATCAGCCCCGCAGCCGGGATGCCGGCGGCCGCCGCCAGCGCGTCGGCCTGCCAGATACGGCCGTCCATCAGCTCCCAGAGCCGCAGGGCCGTTTCGGACACCCCCTCCGGCCGGGTGGGCGGGCCGGCGGGCGCAGGTGGGTCGGGCCGCGGCGCCGCGGACACCGGGCGCGGCCGCCCTGTCCGTATGCCGCCGGCGGGACGGGGTTCGAGCGTCAGCCGGTAGCTGCCCCGATAGGCCGCGAGAATCTCCTC
>CASGDD010000139.1 GCA_949300115.1 uncultured Oscillospiraceae bacterium
CAAGACCCTCAAATCGTTTTTCCACTGCCGCCCGTTCTCTCCGGAGGGCGGGCGGTTTTGCGTGTCTAGCGACACGCTGCACAAGGGGGAACCGGCCCCTCCGCGCTAAGAGCCGCTGCTGCGCAGCGGTTGCGCTCCGGAACATGCCTGCGGGCAAAGTCACTGCGGCTCCGGCTAATGCCTGCGCCTTGCTCCCTCATCCCCCTTGTGAGAACCCTCTCTTACCAAACCGCTCGTTCGATCGGTTTGGCGCTCTAAGGTGATTTTGTCCGGCACATGTCCGTACAAAATCAAATGGTTGTCGAAAAGCCCAGCTCCTGCTGGACTTTTTCAACAGCCTGGCCGCCGTGTATGCCGCACGGCGGTTTTTGTATGCGGCGGGATGGGGCGATGGGGTCACCGGGCTTACGATCGATCGGGTTTCGCGATATGCCGTGCAGGGGAAACCGCCCCTCTCCGCGTGACATCCGGGGACATATTAAAAGCCCGGCCATTCTTCTGGAATGACCGGGCTTTCGTGTGTACGGATGGGTAGAGAGGATTCCTTTTTAGGGCAGGACCTTGTCGGTGTAGAGCGACTCGGCAAAGTCGACATACTCCTTCGAGGACTTGAACATCGGATCATAGCTCTCGGAGAGCTTGCTGCACTCGGCCGCGCCATCCATCAGCAGCTTGGCGGCGACCTGCGCGAGGAATTTCGAGCTGTAGGCAAAGACCTCGTCGCTGAGCACCCGGAAATCCTTGCTGTGCAGACCGCCCTCGCAGAAGCCGACATACGGCTGCAGGACCGGCATCAGCGAACCGAGGTCGCCGATGTCGCTCGAACCGGTGCTGGGCGCTTCCTGCGGGATCTCCTTGCCATCGCCGTTGAGCTCGAGGGCGATGCCCTTCGCCAGCTCCTCAAAGTAGGGGGCGGGCTTGTAGGGCAGGTAGCCCGGCTGGGTATTGATCGAAACGGTGGTGCCGAAGGCGTAGGCGGCGCCGCCGAAGGCACGGTCGAACTTGTTGGAGGCGTCGAAGACGGCGTCCATGTTGTTGGCACGGATGAGGCTTTCGACCTTGACCTCCTCGGGGATCGAGTTGACAATGCTGCCGCCCTTGGTGATGATCGGGTGGACGCGGACGGTGTCGGTATCCTTAAAGGTCTCCCGCATCGCGTTGACGCCCTCAAGACCGAGCATAGCGGCATAGAGCGCGTTGATGCCCTGATCGGGGCTGCCGGCGGCATGGGCGGCGCGGCCGTGCATGGTGACCGACTTGCCGACAAAGCCGTTGTTCGAGTTGGCGAGGGTCATCGGGGTGTCGGGGGCGTTGGTGGCATGCACCATCATCGCGCAGGAGACGCCGTCAAAGACGCCGCGCTTGATGAATTCGCACTTGCCGCCGAGGAAGGAGATGTCGCCCTTCTCCCGCTGCTCGTTGCGCCAGCCGATTTCGAGGAATTCCTCGGCCGGGACGCCGACGATGAGGATCTTGCCGCAGAGCTCCGCCAGCACGCCGCTCTTTAAGAGGGCATACGCCGCGCCGATCGACGAGGCGACCTGGATGTGGTGGCCGCAGGCGTGCACCGCGCCCGTCTCGGGGTTGCAGTGGGGGTGATCGAAGCAGACGACCGAGTCGAGCTCGCCCATGATGGCGACGGTCGGGCCGGGCTTGCCGGTATCGATCAGCGCGCTGTAGCCGGTGGTGCCCTCGTAGGTGGTGACGGTCAAACCGAGGCTCTCGAGCTCCTTGACGGCACGGGCCATCGACTTGTGCTCGCGGTAGCCGGTCTCGGGGGTCTTGTAGATATCCTCGCCGACAGCGATGATCGCCGCGCGGTTGGCTTCGACAGCCGCGTTGATTTTGACAGCAATCTCTTTAAAATCCATCTGAAATCATCCTTTCTTCCGGCAGCGGCCTGCCCGCACCCGCCGGCGGGACAGCCGGACGGCAGGGACAGGCCCGTTCAGTTTTTAGCATATCAGGTGTCCCCCCTTTTTGCAAGACTATCTGGTCCGACCATCCGCTTTTCTACGGATGCAAAGAAGGAGACGGGAATCTTTTAGGCAGGATGACGGAAGCGGGCGGGCCGGCCGGGGTGTGCGCCGGAGAAGGATATCGTTTTCGCCATGCAGCCACCTTTCGACAATCGACCGGCGATTTTCGGTCGAAAAAACAGGAAATCGGATGAAAAATTGAGAAGAATGGCGATTGACGGGGAGGGAGAGGGGGTGGTACGCTAAAAGTGGAATGGAGTACCCTTTTATCATACAATCGTGTGTTCGAGGCGACGAGGTGGGGAGCGGCCCGAAGGGATCGGGCGGAGAAAGGCGGCGTTGGAAGATGAAGGCGCGCAGGCGAAACGGGTGGATCACCCTGCTGGTGGCGGTTATCCTGCTCTGCGGGCTCCTACCGCACGGGAGTGCGGTGTGGGCAGCG
>CASGDD010000140.1 GCA_949300115.1 uncultured Oscillospiraceae bacterium
ATCCTGCGGCAGCAGGATATGCCGGGGGTGGTCACCGCGGTGACCTATGTGCTGGCCAAAAACGGGATCAACATCGGGGTGATGAAGCTCTCCCGCCGGGCGAAGGGCGGGGACGCCTGCTGCATCATCGAGACCGATACCCCCATCCCTGAGCGGGTGGTGGAGACGCTGCGGGCGGTACCCCATGTCCTCAGCGTGCGGGCCATCCATCCGGATGAGACGGCGGAGGGAAGGGAGGACGCGGCATGTACCAGAGTTTAAAGGAACTGCGGGATGAGGCGATCCGGCGGGGGGTGGCGATCTCCCGGATCGTGCTGGAGGCGGAGTGCGCGGTGTCCGGCGCGGATGAGGCGGCGGTGATGGCGCGGTTGGAGGAGCAGTACGCGGTCATGGAGCGGGCGGCCCACAAGGCGCTCGAGACCCCGCTGATGACGGCGGGGGGACTGATTACCGGCATCACCGCGACCCAGCAGCGCTATGCCGCCGGCGGGCGCACCCTCTGCGGCGGCTTCCTCAACCGGGTGATGGCGCTGGCGCTCTCCTGCTCGGAGGTCAACGCCTCGATGGGCAAGATCTGCGCCGCGCCGACGGCGGGCGCCTGCGGCATCCTGCCGGCGGTGCTCATCGGGGTGCGGGAGCTGTGGGGGCTCGATCGGGCGGCGGCCCTGCGCGGCCTGCTCACCGCCTCAGGTGTCGGTTCGGTCTATATGCGCAACGCGACGGTGGCGGGCGCCGAGGGCGGCTGCCAGGCGGAATGCGGCGTCGCGGCGGCGATGGCGGCGGCCGCGGCGGTCGAGATGGTAGGCGGCGGACCCGACAAGGCGATCCACGCGGCGAGCTTCGCGATGATGAATGTCATGGGCCTGGTCTGTGATCCGGTGGCCGGGCTGGTGCAGATTCCCTGCGCCCAGCGCAACGCCTCCCAGGCGGTCAACGCGCTGCTCTCGGCCGACCTCGCGCTCGGCGGGATGACCTCGATCATCGATCCCGACGAGGTGGTCGACGCGATGTACCGGGTGGGTCGGATGCTGCCGATGCAGCTGCGCGAGACGGCGCTGGGCGGCATCGCGGCCACCCCTTCCGGCCACGCGGTTGTCCGTGCGATCTACGGCGAGGAGACGGGGCGATAGCCCGCGCAGAGGGGAATCCGGTCGATCTTTTGATCTGGCGACGCAAAGCGGTATATGGCGAAAGCGCACAAAAATGCCGGGATGGCCGGCCGGATATTTCGCTGTCCGCCCGAAATTTGGGGCATTGACAGCAGCGCTTTGTAGTGATAGGATAAAGAACAAGCGATACTGGAATTTGGAGGAAAGGAGCCTGTCCGATGCGGTCGATGCAGCAGTTTGCGGCGTTTTACTTTAGCTACTTTTACTTTTTCGGCTTTGCGACTGAAAAGGTAAGAGTGTTTTTTGCTGCACACAGACGGCTCCCCTCCGCGGTATAGGCGGAATTATTGGGATAACGTAAGGGCCTGCGGTGAATGACACTTCACCGCAGGCCTTTTTTCGTGGCCCGGTGGGGGAACGCCGGCCACAGAAAGGATGGCACGCTATGATTATCATCGTCAAATCGGGCACCAAAGAGGAGCGCATCCGTGACCTGATCCGCTGGATCGAGGCGCAGGGGCTCAAGACCCATCTCTCGGAGGGGGAATATTCGACCATCATCGGGGTCATCGGGGACACCAGCAAGCTGGACGAGAATCTGGTCGGCGGGCTGGATATCGTCGAGGGGGTCAAGCGGGTCTCCGAGCCCTTCAAGAGCGCCAACCGCAAGTTCCATCCGCTCGACTCGGTCATCGAGGTGGGCGAGGCGAAAGCCAAGGTCGGCGCCGGGCATTTCGCGATGATCGCCGGGCCCTGTTCGGTCGAGAGCGAGGAGCAGATCATCTCGGTGGCGAAGAGCGTCAAGGCGGCGGGCGCGACCATGCTGCGGGGCGGCGCCTTCAAGCCCCGCACCTCCCCTTACGATTTCCAGGGGCTCAAGGCGGACGGCATCGAGCTGCTGCTCGAGGCGAAACGGGAGACCGGCCTGCCGATTGTCACCGAGATCATGAACGCCAACCACCTGCCCCTCTTTGAGGAGGTCGATGTCATCCAGGTCGGCGCCCGCAATATGCAGAATTTCGAGCTGCTCAAGGAGCTCGGCAAGACGAACAAGCCGATCCTCATCAAGCGCGGGCTGGCCAACACCATCAAGGAGCTGCTCATGAGCGCCGAATACATCATGGCGAGCGGCAACGAGAACATCATCCTCTGCGAGCGGGGCATCCGCACCTTCGAGACGGCCACCCGCAACACCCTCGATCTGTCGGCGGTGCCGGTGCTGCATGAGCTGAGCCATCTGCCGGTCATCGTCGATCCCAGCCACGCGACCGGCGTCGCCCGCTATGTCAAGCCGATGGCGATGGCGGCGGCCGCCTGCGGAGCGGATGGGCTCATCATCGAGGTACACAACGACCCGGCCCATGCCCTCTGCGACGGCGCGCAGTCGCTCCGGCCCGAGCAGTTTGCCGAGTTGGCGCAGGCGGTGCGGACGGTTCGGGCGGCGGCGCTCGAGGCGGAAGGAGGGAAGCAGGCATGACGGTCGGCATCGCGGGACTGGGACTGATCGGCGGGTCGCTCGCCAAAGCCTACGCCAAGAGCGGCGCCCAGGTCTACGGCTATGACGGCAACCGGGTGGTGCAGGATTTCGCCCAGCTGGAGGGGACGCTGGCGGGCGAGCTCTCGGAGGAGACGGCTGGCGGCTGCGAACTGATCCTCATCGCCCTCTACCCCCGGGTCGCAATCGCGTATCTCGAGAAGCTGGCCCCCCACATCCCGAAGGAGACGCTGGTGCTCGACTGCTGCGGCGTCAAGCGGGAGATCTGCGAGGTGGGCTTCCGGCTGGCGGCGGAATACGGTTTTACCTTTGTCGGCGGCCATCCGATGGCGGGCACCCAGTATTCCGGCTATGCGAACAGCAAGGCGGAGATGTTTAAGGGCGCGCCGATGGTCATCGTGCCGAAGGAGCGGGACGACATCCTGCTGCTCGATCGGGTCAAACGGCTCATCACCCCGGCGGGCTTCGGTTCGGTGACGGTGACGACCGCCGAGCACCACGACGAGATGATTGCCTACACCTCCCAGATGTGCCATATCATCTCGAACGCCTACGTCAAAAGTCCCCGCGCCCAGATGCACAAGGGTTACTCGGCGGGCAGCTATCGGGACCTGACGCGGGTGGCCTGGCTCAACGAGGGGATGTGGACCGAGCTGTTTTTGGAAAACCGCGGCTATCTGCTCGAGGAGCTCGACCGGCTGATCGGCTATCTCGGGGAATATCGCGAGGCGCTCGCGGAGGAAAACGGCGACCGGCTGCGCACCCTGCTGGCCGAAGGCCGTATCTGCAAGGAAAAGGTGGATGCCGAATGGAGCAAAAATTGACGGTGGCCCTGCCGGGGCGTGCCTATGATATCGAAATTGAACGCGGGCTGCTGGATCGGGCGGGGGCGCGCTGCCGGGCGCTGCTGCCCCGGGCGAAGCGGCTGTTTGTCCTAAGCGACACGAACGTCGCCCCCCTCTATGGCGGCCGGGTGGTGGGCAGTCTCGAGGCGGCCGGTTTTGCCGTCCGTCTGCGGGTGCTGCCGGCGGGAGAGGGGAGCAAGTCGGCGGGAAATCTCGCCTCCCTCTGGGAGGAGATGATGGCGTTCGGCATGACCCGAACCGACGCGGTTGTTGCCCTCGGCGGCGGGGTGATCGGCGATCTCGGTGGATTCGCGGCGGCGACCCTGCTGCGCGGCGTCGATTACATCCAGATCCCCACCACCCTGCTCGCCCAGGTGGATTCCTCGGTGGGCGGCAAGGTGGCCATCGACCTTGCGGCGGGGAAAAATCTCGCCGGCGCCTTCTGGCAGCCGCGAGGGGTGCTCATCGATCCCAACTGCCTCGAGACCCTCCCCGACCGGGATTTTGCCAGCGGGATGGCCGAGGTCATCAAATATGGCTGTATCCGCGACCGGGCGCTCTTCTATCTGCTCGACCACTGCGGCGACCGGGCGGGGGTGATGGCCTTCATCGAACGGATCATCCTGACCTGCTGCAAGCTCAAATGCGAGGTGGTGCTGGAAGACGAGCGGGATACCGGCGCGCGGATGACCCTCAACTTCGGGCACACCGTCGGACATGCCTTCGAATTGAGCGGCGGCTATATGCGCTGGACCCACGGGGAGGCGGTGGCCGCCGGCATGGTGCTGGCCGCCCGGCTCGGCATCGCGCTGGGAGTTACCCCGGCGGGGGTGGACGGCCAGATCGAGGGGATCCTGCGAAAATTCCAGCTGCCGACCGCGATTGCCTGCCCCTGGGAGACGGTCGAGGAGGCGGTTGGCATCGATAAAAAACGGGCGGAGGATGCGATCACCCTCATCCTGCTCAGCCGGCTGGGCCGGGCGCTGCCCCACCGGATGGAGAAGGAGGCGCTCTTCGCGGCGCTGCGTCCGCTGATGGAAGGAGGCGCGGCATGAACCTCACGATCACACCCCATCCGCTGCGGGGGAGGGTGACGCCCCCCTCGAGCAAGAGTCAGGGGCACCGGCTGCTTTTGGCGGCGGCGCTCGCGCCGGGGGAAAGTGTGCTGGACGGACTCGCGATGTCGGAGGATCTCGCCGCCACCCTCCGCGGCATCGAGGCGCTGGGCGCGCAGACCCGCTGGATGGAGGACGGGCTGCATGTCCGGGGCGTCGAACCCGCGTCCGGCGCCGGCATGGCGCTGCCGCCCCGCATCGACTGCGGCGAGAGCGGTTCGACCCTGCGCTTTCTCATCCCGCTGGCGCTGGCGGTGGCCGGTGGCGGGATGTTCACCGGGCATGGCCGGCTGATGCGGCGGCCGCTGGAGCCCTATGCCGAACTCTTCCGGGCAAAGGGGATCGACTGGCGGATGGAGGGGGAGACCCTCACCGTCCGGGGGAGGCTGGCGCCGGGCGACTACCCGCTGCGGGGGGACATCTCCAGCCAGTTTGTCACCGGCCTGCTCTATGCCCTGCCGCTGCTCGCCGGCGATTCGGAGCTCCGGCTGACCACCCCGCTCGCCTCGAAGGACTATGTCGCGATGACCCTCGCGGCGCTGCGGACGGCGGGGATCACGGTCGAGGAGACCGGGACGGGCTATCACATCCCCGGCGGCCAGCAGCCCCATCCCATCCGGCAGCGGGTGGAGGGCGACTGGTCGCAGGCGGCCTTCTGGTACGCGGCGAGCTTCATCGGGGAGCCGCTCGAGATCGAGGGGCTCGATCCCCATTCGCTGCAGGGGGACCGCCGGATTGCCGGCGACTACTGGACGCTCGCCCGGCCGGGGACGGTCACCCTCGACGTCACCCACTGCCCCGATCTGGTGCCGCCGCTCGCGGTGATGGCGGCGCTGCGGCAGGGGGAGACCCATCTTGTCGGGGCGGGACGGCTGCGGCTGAAGGAAAGCGACCGGCTGGCCACCGTGACCGGGACGCTCGCCGCGTTGGGCGCCCGGATCGAATCGGATGCCGACAGCCTCACCCTCAGGGGGGTGGATTCGCTCGCCGGCGGGGTGACGGTCGACTGCAGCGGCGACCACCGGATCGCGATGATGGCGGCGGTGGCGGCGATTCGCTGCCGGGCGCCGGTGACCCTGCGGGGGGCCGACTGTGTCGACAAATCCTATCCCGCCTTCTGGGAGGATTATCACAAGCTGGGAGGGAAGCTCGATGGCATCCTATATCGGTAACCGGCTGCATCTGATGATCTTCGGCCAGTCGCATACCCCGGCCATCGGGGTGACGGTCGACGGGCTGCCGGCGGGGGAAGCGGTTGATCTCGCGGCGCTGGAGCGCTTTCTTGCCCGCCGCGCCCCCGGCAGGGACGCCACCGCCACCGCCCG
>CASGDD010000141.1 GCA_949300115.1 uncultured Oscillospiraceae bacterium
CCCGGCTATCCCGCCTACCCCGGTTACCCACCGGCGTCCTATGCGGGCTATCCGCAGCAGCCGGGTGAGATGGCTGCCGGGAGCCCGGTGCTGCCGGGGACGGCCGCCCAGGTCCAGCAGCCACAGTTCCCCCAGTTTACCCCCGCCCAATCGGCGGCGCCCAATACAAGCGGCAATATGGACCTCCTGATGGGGGTATCGCTCGACGTGTCGGTCGAAATCGGCAAGGCCAAGCGCAAGATCCGCGAGATCCTCGACTTCGGCCAGGGCACGGTCATCGAGCTCAACAAGCAGGCCGGCGCGCCGGTCGATATCGTTGTCAACGGCCGGCTGCTGGCGAGGGGCGACGTGGTGGTCGTGGAGGACAACTTCGGCGTGCGCATCACCGAGATTCTGGGGACCAAAGAGCTGATGGAGAGCCTCAAGGAGGAGGCGCTGTAGCGGGTCGGTCCGCGTTTCAATCGCAGGAGAGTAAAGGAGACTTGAAAAAATGGGTAAGAAAATCATGATGGTGGACGACGCGGCCTTCATGCGGATGACCATCAAAAATGCGCTGACCAAGGCCGGTTATACCGATATCGTGGAGGCGGAGGACGGCCAGCGGGCGGTCGAGGTCTACGAACAGGAGAAGCCCGATCTGGTGATTATGGATATCACCATGCCCAACATGGACGGCATCCAGGCGCTGCAGGCGATCAAGTCGAAGGACAGCGGCGCCAAGGTCATCATGTGTTCGGCCATGGGCCAGGAGGCGATGGTGGTACAGGCGATCCAGCTGGGCGCGATGGACTTCATCGTCAAACCGTTTAAGCCCGACCGCATTCTGCAGACGGTTAACAAAATTTTAGGGTAGGCCTGTGGGGGCATGTCGGCGTGCCCCTGGACAGACAAGCCCCACGGTTTCGGAGGGATGCGGGATGCCGCAGGAACAGGGTTCGGCCTTGCTTTCCATGCTGGGCGGGCTCTTCCTCTTTGTGCTGGTGCTGCTGCTGGCCTGGGCGGTTTCCCGCTGGTTGGGCCGGCGGTACGGCAGCGCCGGACAGGGGACGGGCGGACATATGCGGGTGCTCGAGCGGATGGCGCTCGGGCCCGACCGTTCGCTGGTGATCGTCCGGGTGGAGGACCGGGTCTGGCTGCTCGGCGTGACCGCCCATCACATCAGCCCGATCGGTGAGCTCAGTCCGGATGCCTTTGCGGAGGCGGAGACGGCGGATGCCGGTTTGCTGCTCCAGAAGGTCCATCTTCCGGGCGATTTCGCCGGGACGCTGCAGGAGGCGATCCGGGGCTTTGCCGGCAAGAAAGAGAAAAGGGACAAGGATACGCGGGATGAATGAGGTCATGGCAAAGAGGCGGGAGCTGCGCCGGCAGTTGAGACGGCTGGCCCTTTCGCTGACGGTGGTACTGCTCTGTGTCCTTCTGATCGGGTCGGTCGAGGTGTTCGCCGCGCCGACCGTCACGGTGGATCTCGGATCGGGGGAGGATACCGGCGCCCAGTTCGGGGTGCTGGAGGCGCTGTTTACGGTGACTCTGCTGGCGCTGGCCCCCTCCATCCTGATGACGATGACCAGCTTTGTCCGGATTGTCATCGTCCTCTCCTTCCTGCGCAACGCGCTCGGCACCCAGCAGTCGCCCTCCAACCAGGTGTTGATCGGCCTGGCGCTCTTTTTAACCCTCTTTATCATGTGGCCGGTGCTGACCGAGATCAACGAGAACGCCTATGAGCCCTACCAGGCGGGGGAGATCGAGGTGGACGAGGCGCTCGAACGGGCGGAGGGACCGCTCAAGGAGTTTATGCTGCGGCAGATCTATGCCGACGATTTAAACCTCTTTGCCTCGATTGCCAGCGAACAGACGGGCGAGCCGGTCGAAATTGGGGACAGCCAGGAGGCGCTTGCCGAGCTCGGCATGGAGATTGTCGTGCCCGCCTTTCTCACCAGCGAGCTCAAACGGGCGTTCACCATCGGTTTCCTGCTCTACATCCCCTTCCTCATCATCGATATGGTGGTATCGAGCACCCTGATGTCGATGGGTATGGTGATGCTGCCGCCCTCGATGATCTCGCTGCCCTTTAAAATCATGATCTTTGTGCTGGTCGACGGCTGGGGGCTGGTGGTCGGCACACTGGTGCGCGGCTTCCGCTAGCGGAAGCGGAGATTCCATCGGAAAGGAGGCGGTCGGATGACCCAGGGCGAGGTGATGGCGGTTTTTCAGGAGGCGATGCTGGTGACCTTCCAGCTGGCCGGACCGCTGCTGCTGGTCAGCATTGTCATCGGGCTGGTGATCGCCATCTTTCAGGCGGCAACCCAGATCCACGAGCAGACGCTGACCTTTGTGCCGAAGATTCTGGCCATCGGGCTGCTGCTGGTGGTGGCCGGCTCTTGGATGATCACCCTGCTGGGCGATTTCATCAACCGGCTCTTTGCGATGATGGCGGGGCTGTAGCGTATGGTGGCGTCGATGGTAGCCAATACCCCGGTCTGGCTGTTGACCTTCGCGCGGCTGGGCGGGCTGATCGGGATGAACCCGCTGCTCTCCCGCCGGAATGTCCCGGCTTCGGTGCGGGCGGGGCTCATCTTTCTCATGACCCTGCTGCTGGTCCCCGGGCAGACGGGGGCCACCCTGGCGGGCAGCGGCTCGCTGGCGCTGGCGGCGGCCATGCTGCGGGAACTGCTGGTCGGGCTTGTCTGCGGCTTTGTCTTTCAGATCTACTACTACATGCTCTTTTTTGCCGGCGATCTTCTGGACGTCCAGTTCGGCCTCTCGATGGCCAAGGTGTTCGATCCGGGCACCAACATCCAGATGTCCATCTCGGGCAATCTGCTCAGCATCCTCTTTGTGCTCTATCTCTTCGCGACCGACGGCCATCTGCTGCTCATCCGGGTGTTGGCCGATTCCTTCCGCATTCTGCCGCTCGGCAGCGTCACCTTTTCGCCCGACGCGGCCACCTGGCTGATCGAACTGATCCTCGCCGCCTTTTCGATGGCGCTGCGGTTGACCCTGCCCTTTCTGGCGGCCGAATTTGTGCTCGAGCTGGCGCTGGGGGTGCTGATGAAGCTGATTCCGCAGATCCATGTGTTTGTCATCAATATCCAGCTGAAGCTGCTGCTTGGCATTCTGTTGTTGCTGGCCTTCTCCTCACCCATCGCCTCCTTTGTGGACAACTACATGCGGGTGATGCTCGAAAACCTCCAGCGCGCCTTTCTGGCGCTGGGCGGCGGATGAGCTAGCCCCACGGCAGCCGATCGCCTGCGGGCCGGGAAGGGGGGATTCTGTTGGCCGGCGAAAAGACCGAAAAAGCAACACCCAAACGAAAACGGGACGAACGGGAAAAGGGCAACATCTTCCAAAGCCACGAGGTGGTGATCGTCCTCTCGCTGCTCTGCACCTTCTATGGGCTGCAGCTTTTGGGGCCGATGATCCTGACCACGCTGGAAAACAGCATCCTCGACTTTTTCGGGCGGGCCGGCGTGACCGCCGAAATCACCACCTCCGACCTGTTCAGCCTCTTTCTCGACGGCGCAGTGACCTTCCTGCTGGCGGCCCTGCCGATGCTGCTGCTCAGCGGCGGGGTGGTGATCCTCGCGACGGTGGCCCAGACCCGCGGGCTCTTTACGATGAAGGCGGCCGCCCCAAAATTCAGCCGCCTCAGCCCGCTGCAGGGGCTCAAGAGGATGTTTTCGCTGCGCGGCATCATCGAGCTGGTCAAGTCGCTGCTGAAAATTTTTGTCCTCGGCTATATCATCTACGACATCTTCCTCGACGAATTCCGGCACTTCCCCCGGATGATGGATATGGACTTTGCCGAGGCGATGGCGGCCAC
>CASGDD010000142.1 GCA_949300115.1 uncultured Oscillospiraceae bacterium
CGGACGGCGGCGATGGGATTAAAGAGCCCATAGATAGCGCCGAGCGGACAGAGGTAGCGGCAGAAGGGCCGCCAGACGATCACCGACAGCAGCAGAAGCAGGAGGAGCAGCCCGACCTTCCAGGCGTAGAGCCAGCCGACCAGCGCCTGCAGCGACTCGTTCATCATCACCAGCGGCAGCCCGGCGAGCAGCGTCCCCGACGGGCAGATGAGCATACAGAACCAGGGCTTGCTCTGCCCGAAATCCCCGGTCACAAAGAGGGGCAGCAGGATGACAAAGCCCATCAGGATGGCGTACTTGAGATACCGCAGCCACCGGTCGCCCGGCAGCCCCTTCCATCTGCGGGGGAAGGGGATCTTGTGGATCAGATCCTGCACCAGCCCGAAGGGACAGAGCCAGCCGCAGACCGCCCGCCCGAGCAGCGCCCCCACCATCATCAGAAAACCGAGCAGATAGAAGGGGATCTTGTGCCCGCCGACCAGCGCCTGCAGCGCCCCGATGGGGCAGGAGCCGAGCGCGCCGGGGCAGGAGTAGCAGTTAAGCCCCGGGACGCAGGCCGATTTGAGCGCGCCGGTGTAGATGGTGCCGCCCATATACCCGGCGAGATAGCTGTTGGTCAGCGCAGTAAAGCCGAGCTGCACCAGATGGCGCAGCCGGCCGGTTTTTCCTTTTGTTTTAGCCAATGCCGATACACTCCAGACAGACCCGGACCGCCTTCATGAAGACGGTGGTCGCCTGCCCCTCCGCCAGCCCAACGAGCAGCAGAAGCAGGCCCGCCGCCAGACAGGCCATCCAGATTCCATTTGATCGCAGAAAACTCATGCCGTCACCTCGGCCAGCAGCTCATCGATCAGCGCCTGCCAGTCGGCCTTCTCCATCGCGCCGGTATGGGACGCCACAATGTTGCCCGACCCGTCGATAAAGAAGGTCTGGGGGATGTAGATGACGTCCTTGAGGTTGGTGGTGTACATCTCGAGGGTGGGGACGATGTGGGTGTAGGCGGCGCCGGTCTCCTCGACGAGACTGCGGGCGGTCGCCAGCTGATCCTCGACGACATTGCCGCTCTGGTCGAAGACGTCGAGCACCACCCCGACGATCTGGAAGCCCCGATCCGCGTATTCGGCGGCAAGCTCGCCCAGCCCCGGCATCTCCTGCAGGCAGGGGCCGCAGAAGGTCCCCCAGGCGTTGAGCATCGTCAGATCGGCCCCGGCAAAGATCGACTGGTCGATCGGGTCGCCCTCCAGGGTGGTGGCCGAAAAATCGCCGAAGGGGGTGGGTTCGTCGGCCGTCCCCTCGGATGAGGAGGCGGCATCGTCCGCCGGCGCGGTGACCGTTCCGACGGCGGCGGGCGAGGAGGCGGATGCCGGGGTGTCGGAGAGGGCGGTCTCCGAGAGGGTGGTATCGGTGGCGGAACAGGCGGCAAGCGCCAGAAGCAGCGCGAGAAGCAGCGCATAGAGAACAGGTTTGCGGATCATAAAAACCTCCTTGATCGATCCTGTGTTGGATGCAAAGTGTGATAGGCCCATTGTACCGGTTCTGCCGCCGTTCGTCAATCGCGAAAAGGCGGAAATTTTCCATTTTCTGTATATCATGCGGGTTATTGGCCGGCGAGGAGGGTCATTTGACGGCAAACCGGTGCATGGCTTGCCGGAATATGATAGAATAGGAGACAGATCCAGGGAAGAGACCGGCGGTTCGCCGTCATGGGCGGGTCTCGGTCCCCGGGAGGGAGGCGAACGGAATGGTACAGCTGATTGTCGGGGCGCCGGGCAGCGGCAAGACCCATGAGATCCGCGAGCGGATTGCCGGGACGGCGGCCGAAGGGCGGCTGCGGGTGATCCTGCTGGTGCCCGAGCAGTATTCCTTCGAAAACGAGCGGGCGCTCTATGACCGGCTGGGCGCGAGCGGCGCGGTGCGGGCGGAGGTTTTGAGCTTCACCCGGCTGTGCGAGCTGATCTTCCGCGCCTGCGGGGGCGGGGGCGGCGGACGGCTGAGCGAGACCGGGCGGACGCTGCTGATCAGCCAGGCGCTCTACGAGCTGCGGGATCAGCTGACCCTCTACCGCCGCCAGGCGGGGCATCCCGCCTTTGTCACCGAGCTGGCCGGGACCCTGGCCGAGCTGCAGCTGGGCGGGGTGACCCCCCGCGACCTCGCCGGCCTTGCGATCGACGAGCCGGTGCTCGCCGGCAAGACGGCCGAGATCGCGCTGCTCTATGAGGCGTATGAGAGCTGCCTTGCCCGCGGCTGGTCGGACCCGCACGACGACCTTGTGCGTGCGGCCGAGGCGGCCGAGGGGAGCGGATTTTTTTTTGATACCGCCGTCTTTGTCGACGGCTTCAAGGATTTTACCGGCGGGGAGCGGCGGCTGCTGGAGGTCATCCTCCGGCAGGCGGCCGAGGTGACGCTCGCCTTCCCCTGGGACGGCTTTGACCGGGAGATGGACGGGCTCTTTGCCATCCCCCGCCGCACGGCGATGGCCCTCCTCGGCGATGCCCGGCGGATGGGGATTCCGGCGGCGCCCTTTGTCCGCTGCGAGGGCTCGCCCCGCTTCCACACCCCCGCCCTGCGCCATCTGGCGGCCCACTATGGCCGCGCGGACGCCATCCCCTATGTGGGCAGGCCGGAGGGCATCCGGCTGGTGCGGGCGGGCGGACATCTCGACGAGCTGCGCTTCGTCCTCTGCGACATCCTCCGCCGGGTGCGGGAGGAGGGGATGCGCTGGCGGGATTTCGCGGTCATCGGCCGGGGCATCGACGGGGACTGCCGGACGCTCGAGCGGATGGCGGAAAAGCTCGGCATCCCCCTCTTCTGCGGCCGGCGGCAGCCGATTGCCGCCACCCCGCTCATCACCGTCTGCCGGGCGGCGATCGACATCGTCCGGCGGCGGTTCCGCAGCGAGGATATCCTGCGCTATCTCAGCACCGGGCTCATCGAATCGGACGTCGAGGCGGTGGCCGAGCTGGACAACTACGCGGCCATCTGGCGGCTGGAGGGGCAGGACTGGCTGACCGATTTCACCGGCCATCCGCGGGGCTTTGCCGGCGAGATGACCGAGGAGGACACCCTCACGCTCGAACGGCTGGGCATCCTGCGCCGGGATGTGACCGGTCCGCTCGTCCGCTTCTATGCGGCGGCGAAGGGGGATTGCCGGACGATCGCGGCGGCCCTCTATGAGCTGCTCGAGGAGACGGGGGTACCCGCCCGGCTGGAGATGCAGGCGGAGGAGCTGGAGGCGGCGGGCCGCCCCGCCCTGGCCGCCCGGACCCGCCAGCTGTGGCAGGCGCTCTGCGGCCTGCTCGATACGCTGGTGCAGGCGCTGGGCCCCGAGCCGATGGAGATCGGGCGGTTCGGCGACCTCTTTTCGCTCGCGGTCGCTTCGATCGAGCTGGGCAGCCTGCCCGAGAGCGTTGACCAGGTGCTCGTCGGGGAGGCGGGGCATGTCCGCACCGATGGGGTCAAGGCGGTCTATCTCATCGGGGCGAACGAGGGGATCTTCCCCGCCCTGCCCGCCGAACGGGGGCTCTTTTCCACCGTCGAGCGCACCGCGCTGCGGGAGGCGGGGCTGGAGGGGCTGCAGGACGGCGGCGATGGGCTGCTCGACGAGCGGTTTCTCGGCTATACCGCCCTCACCTGTGCCTCCGACAGCCTCACTCTCTGCCATGCCGCCTGCGATCTCGAGGGGACGGCGCTCGCCCCCTCCGAGCTGGTCACCGGGCTGCGGGCGCTCTTCCCCGATCTGCCGCTCGAGGATCTGCGCGACGAACCCGACCGGTGGCAGCTGGAATCGCCCGCGTCGGTCTTCGACGCCCGGACCCGCCGGCTGGGGGAACGAAACGAACGGACGGCGGCGATGGAGGCGGCACTCGCCGAGGGGTCGGCGGGGTATGCCGGCCGGCTCCGCCGGGTATCCGGGGCGGCCGGATGGGGGCATTTCGCCATCGAGGACCCCGCGGTGGCCATGCGGCTGTTCGGGCGCTCGATGCGCCTCTCCCCCTCCCGCATCGAGCGGTATTACCGCTGCCCCTTCACCTATTTCTGCGACGCGGGATTGCGGGCCCGTCCGCTGCGCCCGGCCGAGCTCTCCCCCATCGAGGCGGGCTCGGTCATCCACGCGGTGCTCGACGGGCTGCTGCGGACGCTTTCCCCCGACCAGCTCGCCGCCCTCTCGGATGACGCGCTGCGCGCCCGTGTGCAGGCGCTGGTCGAGGGCTATGTCGAGCGGCAGATGGGCGGGCTTGCCGGCAAGGCCGGCCGCTTCCGCTATCTGATCGGGCGGCTGGTCACCCTGTCGATGCAGATGGTGCGGCATCTCGCCGACGAGTTCGGCCACTGCGACTTCCTCCCCGCCGATTTCGAGCTGTGGATCGGGGAGGGGGGCGCGGTGCCCCCGCTCGAGCTGCGGCGGCCGGACGGCTGCCGGGTGATCATCGAGGGGCGGGTCGACCGGGTGGATCTGCTCGAGAGGGACGGCGCGCGCTATGTGCGGGTCATCGACTACAAGACGGGGCGCAAGCAGTTTAGCCTGTCCGACGTCTACAGCGGGCTCAATCTGCAGCTGCTCATCTACCTCTTCACCCTCTGCCAGAACGGGACGGGCAAATACCGGGATGTGCTGCCGGCGGGCGCGCTCTATCTGCCGGCGGCCCCCTCGATGCCCATCCTCACCCGGGACGCCAGCGGGGAGGCGGTCGAGGCGGCCAGGCGCGCCTCCTACCGGATGAGCGGCCTTGTGCTCAACGACCGGACGGCGATCGAGGGGATGGAGCGGGAGCTTTCCGGACTCTATATCCCGGTGAAGCTCGACAAAAACGACAACCCTGCCCCCGCCGAATCGCTCGCCGATTTAGGGCAGATGGGGGCGCTCGCCCACCACATCGGGCGGCTGATCGCGGGGATGGCCGACGGGCTCTACCGCGGGATGATCGACCCGCTGCCGGCGGTATGGCAGGGGGGCGCCGCCTGCGACTGGTGCGACTACCGCACCGTCTGCCTGCGCCGGGAGGACGATCCGGCGCGGCTGCGGGCCGAGATGAAGGCCGCCGACGTCTTTCAGGCGATCGAGCGGGAGGAAGCGGCGGAAGAGGACCGGGGAAGGGAGGAGATCTGATGCCCCAGTGGACACAGGACCAGCGCCATGCCATCGAGGCGCGGGGCGGCACCCTGCTGCTCTCGGCGGCGGCCGGCAGCGGCAAGACGGCGGTTTTGGTCGAGCGGGCCGTCCATCGGATCACCGATCCCACGAATCCGGTGGATGTCGACCGGCTGCTCGTCGTGACCTTTTCGAACGCGGCGGCGGGTGAGATGCGCGCCCGCATCCAGGACCGGCTCGCCGCGCTTGTGCGGGAGCGGCCGGGGGATGGGAGGCTGCGCCGCCAGCAGATGCTGCTCGCCCGCACCCAGATCAGCACCATCCACGCCTTCTGCGCCAATCTCATCCGCCAGCATTTCGAGCGGCTGTCGATCGCGGCCGATTTCCGCATCGCCGACGAGGGGCAGATGACGGCGCTGCGCGCCCGGGCGGTCGAGGCGGTGCTCGAGCGGTGGTACCAGGCGGGCGACCCGGTCTTCTACGAGCTCTGCGAGCTGATCGCGCCCGGCCGGGATGACCGGCGGATGGGCGAGGTGGTGCTCCGGCTGTACGACTTCATGCGCGCCCAGCCCTTCCCCCGCCGCTGGCTCGACCGGACGCTCGCCCTCTACGACGACAGCATCCCGCCCGAGGAGACCGTCTGGGGCCGTCTCGCCCTCACCGCCGCCCGCGAGGCGATCGGGCACGCGCTCGAGACGCTGCGAGGCGCGCAGCTGCAGATCGAGGGGGTGGAGGCGATGCGGAAGGCCTACGGCCCCGCCTTCCAGTCGGATATCGACGGGGCGGCCGCCTTCCAGCGGGTGCTCGAGACGGGCGGCTGGGACGAGATCCGCGCGGCGCTCGAGGGCATCACCTTCCAGAAGCTCGGCAGCCTGCGCGGCTTTTCCGACAGCACCCTGCAAAACTTTGTCAAGGGGGTCCGGGAGGACTACAAAAAGACGGTCGCCCGGCTCCGCGAGGGCCCCTTCTGCGCCGGCGCGGCCGATTTCGCCGGGGATTTGCGCGATCTGCGGCCGAAACTCGAGGTGCTGTTCGAGCTGACCCGCCAGTTTGACGACGCCATCACCCGGCTGAAGGCGGATGAACCGGAGGGGGACGAGCCGCCCATCCTCCGCCTGCTCGATTTTAACGACCTCGAACAGAAGGCCATCGAGCTGCTGGCCGAACCGGAGGGGGAGGGCTATCGCCCGACCGACGCCGCCCGGACGCTCTGGGAGCGGTACGATGAGATCCTCATCGACGAATATCAGGACGTCAGCGGGGCGCAGGACCTGCTCTTCCGCGCCCTCTCCAACCGGGAGGAGAACCTCTTTATGGTCGGCGATGTCAAGCAGAGCATCTACCGCTTCCGCCAGGCGGTGGCCGAGCTGTTCATCGGCAAAAAGACCGCCTTTTCTCCCTACGACGGCGTCCATTACCCCGCCAAGATCATCCTAGGGCAGAATTTCCGCAGCCGGGCGGGCATCACCGGCGGGGTCAATTTCCTCTTCGAACAGCTGATGAGCGGCGCGGTCGGCGGGGTCGACTATGGGGAGGAGGACCGGCTGTACGCCGGTGCGGACGCGCGCTATCCCGACACCGGCCCGGCGGTCGCCCTGCGGCTGATCGAGGGGGCGGACGCGCGGAGCGGCGCCGAGCTGGAGGCCACCCGGATCGGCGGGGAGATCCTCCGGATGCTGGAGGCGGGCTTCCCGGTCGCCGAGGGGGAGGGCTGCCGCCCGCTGCGCCCGGGCGACTGCGCCATCCTGCTGCGCTCGACCCAGCAGAAGGCGGAAATCTACCGCCGGACGCTCGAGCGGATGGGCCTCCCCGCCCATGTCGAGGGCAAAAACGACGCCGCGATGAGCCGGGAGATCGGCTGGCTGCTGGCGCTGCTGCGGGTGCTGCGCAATCCCTCGCAGGATCTGCCGATGACCGCGCTGCTCATCTCCCCCCTCTTCGGGTTTACCGCCGACGAGCTCGCGATGCTCCGCATCGACAACCGGACCGGCAGCCTCTACAGCGGGCTGGCCGTCCGGGCCGCCGGCGGGGACAGCCACTGCCGGGAGACGCTCGAGACGCTCGGCGACTGCCGGCGGATGGCCGCGGCGCTGCCGCTCGGCGATTTCCTCGACTGGCTGCTCGACCGGGTCGATCTGCGGGCGATCGGGGTGGCCGCCGACCGGACGGGACGGGCGGAGGGCAATCTCCAGCGCTTCCTCGACTATGCCGCCCGCTATGAACGGGCGGGGGAGGGCAGTCTCGCCGGATTTGTCCGCCAGCTCGACCGGCTGCTCGAGGAGGGCGGCACATTGCCGGGCGCGGCCGCGGCCGGGGGCGGGGACGCGGTGCGCATCCTCTCGATCCACCGCTCGAAGGGGCTGGAATTCCCCGTCTGCTTTGTCGCCGACCTCGCCAAGCCCTTCAACCGCCAGGACAGCCGGGGTTCGGTGCTGCTGCATGCCGAGGCGGGCTTCTGCTGTGTGCGGCGGGAGGCGTCGGGCAAGCAGTATACCACCGTGCCGCTCGAGGCGGCGCGGCTCGCCATCCAGTCGTCGATGCTGTCGGAGGAGATGCGGGTGCTCTATGTCGCTCTCACCCGCGCGAAGCAGCGGCTGGTGCTCGTCGGCCGGCTGGAGAAGCTCGACCGGCGGCTGGCTTCGCTGGCGGGCATGCTGACCGCCCATCGCCGGATTCCGCCGGCGGCGGTGCGGGGCTGCGGCAGCTACCTCGACTGGATTCTCTTAGGATTGCTGCGCCATCCCGACGCCGAGGCGCTGCGGGCGCGCTGTCCCGCCAGGCCCCACCCCTTCGAGGCGGATTTTCCGCTCGAGATCGACCTTGCCGACGCCGCCGCGATCCCCGAGGCGGAGGCGGCCGCGGCCGGCCATCCGGAGAGCGCCGACCCCGCCCCCATCCCGCCCGACCGCGCGCTGCTCGACGCGCTGCGGCGGCGGTTTGCCTTCCGCTATCCCCACAGCCGGGCGGCGGAAATCCCCGTCAAGCTGGCCGTCTCGGCCATCGCCCACGCGGAACATCCCGAGGGGATGCCGGCGCTCGCCCGTCCGCGCTTTCTCGAGTCGGAGGGGTTAAGCCCGGCCGAACGGGGCACGGCGCTCCACCGCTTCATGCAGTATGCCGACTTCGCCCGGGCGGCGGAGGATGCCGACGGGGAGATCGCGCGGCTGATTGCGCGGGGCAATCTCAGCCCGGCGGAGGGCGCGTCGATCGATCGGGGGCGGCTGCACCGTTTCTTCCAGTCCGCCCTCTACCGGCGGATGGCGACTTCCCCCCGGCTGATGCGGGAGCTGCGCTTTATCGACGAGCTGCCCGCCCGCCTGCTCGATCCCACCCTCGAGGGAGACGACGGGGAGGAGCGGATCATCATCCAGGGGGTGGCCGACTGCGTCTTCGAGGAGGGGGACGGCTTTGTCATCGTCGACTACAAGACCGACCGGGTGCGCGACCCCATGGTCCTTCGCGAGCGCTACCACACCCAGCTGCGGCTCTACGCCCACGCCCTCACCCGCGCGCTCGGCCGCCCCATCCGCCACTGCATCCTCTACGCCCTCTACCCCGCCCTCGAAATCGAGCTGCCGCTGGAGGAATAGGGGGGTGGCGACCGATGGGCGATCGCATAACTCCACACTAGATAAAGCATCCCCCGCCCGGGTAAGCACCCTTCGGGCGGGGGATCGGTTTTCTGTCTCGATCTTCATGGCGATCTATCTTCCGCATGCATCCATCGGACGGGGCAGACGCGGGCTCTCATCCGGTGGGATCGTCATAGGGCAGCGATAGGATGATGGCATGATAAGACCATCATCCTAACATGGCAATGGCCGGGCTATCCGCAGAGGGCCTCGAGGAAGGCTTCCCGGTCGATGCCGCCGAAATAGCGGGCGAGATCGAAGGGGGCGAGGGCCTCCATCAGCGCGGCCCGGTCGAGCGGGCAGCCGGTGAGCGCCCGGCGCAGCGGATGGTCGTCCGCCTCGATGGCGAAGTAGTCGCCGTAGAAGGCGATCCGCGCGATCCTCCCCCTGTGCAGGTCGAGATGG
>CASGDD010000143.1 GCA_949300115.1 uncultured Oscillospiraceae bacterium
CGGCAGCTCGAAATAGCTCAGCTGCACCGCCCCCTCGTCGTCCATCGCGCGGTAGCTGTCCGCATCGACCGTTTCCACCTCGAGGGTGATCCCCACCGCCGCGAGCTCATCGGTGATCGCCGCGAACAGCTGTGCCCCCAACGGATCGCGTTCACTCACCGTCGCGGTCAGGGTCAGCCCATCCGCATAGCCCGCCTCGGCGAGCAGTTCGGATGCCGCCGCGGTATCCTTCGTATAGCCCGTCTGGGACATATAGCCGCTGGCGCCCTCCGGCAGGATACTGCCCGGCAGCTCGACCCCCAATCGATCGGCCGCCGCCTGCCAATCGACCGCGTAGGCAATCGCCTGGCGCACCTCGAACGAAAGGTCGTCATCCTCCGGGTTGAAGACCAGCAATCCCACCCGGTCGGCCGCCGCCTGATGCAGCGTCAGCCCGCCGGTATCCAGGCCGACCAGCTCGGACGGCTGGAAAACCGCCAGATCCAGCTCGCCCGCCGCCGCGGCGGTGACCCGGTCGGCCGCCGTGTCGATGAAGCGGAAGGAGACCGTCTCAAATGCCGGTGTCTCCCCCCAATAGTCCTCCTGACGGGTCAGGGTGATCGACCGGCCCTCCTCCCAATCGGACAGCGCATAGGGGCCGGTGCCCATTGGCGACTGGGCGAACAGCAGATCGACCGCCCCGTCCAGCTCGGCCTCCTCCTCATCCTCCCCCCGGGTGGCATAGGCGCGCGAGAGGATGGACGCCCGGGTATCGGACAGCAGCCGCTCGAACATCGCCGACGGCTCGTCGAGGGCGATGGTGATATAATAGTCCGCCTCGACCGCCGTCCGCTCGAGATCGATCATCCCATAGAGCCCGGCGGTCGCCTCGTTCTCACACAGCCGCTCGAGGGTGTAGAGGACATCGTCCGCCGTCATCGGGCTGCCGTCGTGAAAGAGGACATCGTCCCGCAGCGCGACAAAGAGGTGGGTGTCGTCCAGCCACTCCCAGGAGAGGGCCAGCGACGGCTCCAGCTCGTTCGTCTCGGGATTGCGGGCAATCAGCGTGTCGTAGATCCGGCTTTCGATGGCCGTCGCGGCATCGTCCAGATCGTTCTGCGGGTCAAGCCCCTCCGGCGCCTCGCCCATGCCATAGACCAGCGTATCCCGCGCCTCGGTTTCCGCCGGCAGCGCGGCGCTCGCGGAGGACGTCTCCTGCGGCTCGCTCGTCCCGGCATCGCCGCAGCCGGCCAGCAGCAGCGCCAGCACCAGCAGCAGGGCGAGCATCCCTTTTCCCTTTTTCATCCATCTTCTCCCCTTTTTCGCCCCGGCCGCATCCGCCGGACGGGACGGCAATCGCAATAGATATCGCAATCGATATAGTAAAAGTGTACTCGGGATCGCCCTCGATGTCAATCGGAAATCGCCTCCCCGCCGCCCTGCCGCGGGCGGTCAAACGGCCTGCCGCACCGCCATTCCGCGCGCCCTCCGGCGCTCATTCTATGAACCTTTTTGTGGCCGATATGCATCTGTTCAGCCGTCTTTCCGCCTCCCCATCGCCGCTGCGGGCATGCCCCCCCGCGCAGGTCTGATAAAAGAATGTCGAACTCCCCGCCATTCTTGAGCGTTTGCAACAAATCGCCGCGTTCATATTCTGTTAAAATTCCGATTTTACCCGCAAAGTGATGACAGTGCAAACGTTTTTCTTGACATAGGTCCTACCAAATTGCTAGTCTAGGGGTAACACACGAGCAGGCGGGGAAATGCTCCCCGCCCGGGGACGGACGCGCCGTCCTCGGCCTTTTGTGTCCATCGAAACGCTTTTAGCAAACGAACAGGAGGAAAAACAGGATGAAAAAGACAGCGAGACTGATCACCCTGCTGCTGGTGTTCGCGCTGGCGCTGACCGCCTGCGGCGGCGGCACCACCGAATCGAGCAGCTCGGCGGCAGCTTCCACCGGCTCGACCGCTTCGAGCAGCGCGGATTCCGGCGCGGCGGACAGCGGCGAGAGCTCGACCGCTTCCGCCAGCGTCGCGGCCAAGGCCGACCCCACCACCATCATCTACGGCATGGACGGTGAGCCCGGCAACATGGACCCGCAGAACAACCCCCAGCTGGCCGGCATGTGCGCCGAGAAGCAGGTCTATGAGCCCCTCATCAACAAGAACCCCGAGACCGGTGAGTTCGAGCCCTGCCTCGCCACCGCCTGGGAGTGGACCGACGACACCCACCTGAAATTCACCCTGCGTGAGGGCGTCAAGTTCCACAACGGTCAGGACTTCACCTCGGCCGACGTCGTCAAGACGGTTGAGCGTATGCGCGTGGGCTCCGCCTCCGCCTCCCTCTACTCCGCCTTCCTCGAGGCCGTCCCCAACGGCGACTATGAGGTCACCATCGAGTTCGAGTATCCGTTCGGCCCGGCCCTCAACTTCCTCACCAATGGCCGTGCGTACATCGTCCCCCACGAGTATCTCGAGGAGAACGGTGAGCAGTCGCTCTACCAGAACATGATCGGTACCGGCCCGTACAAGTTCGGCGAATGGGTCATCGGTTCCTACGTCTCCTTCACCCGCAACGACGAGTACTGGGGCGAGAAAGCCCACGTTGAGAACGCGATGATCCGCTTCATCATCGACAACACCGCCCGTATGGTCGCGCTCGAGACCGGCGAGATCGACTTCGCCAACGGCATCCAGGACAGCGATATGCAGATCCTGATGAACGGCGAGCATGAACACATCAAGGGCGAGCCGGTCCCCGGCATGCAGGTCAACTACCTCGCCTTCAACCTCAACGTCGAGCCGCTGCAGGATGTCCGTGTCCGCCAGGCGATCGCCCACGCGGTTGACTGGGAGGCCACCATCGAGACAGCCGCCGGCATGACCTTCGCGCTGGCCGACAGCTGCGTGGCCCCGACCATCGACTACTACAAGTCGATCGGCACCTACGAGTACGACCCCGAGCTCTCCAAGCAGCTGCTTGAGGAGGCCGGCTACGCCGATGGCTTCACCATCCAGGCGATCAACGAGGAGGTCCCCGCGGCCATCCGTGTCCTCGAGATCATGCAGCAGTACCTCGCCGAGGTCGGCATCACGATGGAGATCCAGTCGGTCGACAACGCCACCTGGATTGAGTCGAACACCAACGGCACCTCGGATGTCTCGATCGTCAACATGACCGCCTCGACCGGCGACCCGGTGCATACCCTCAACCAGACCACCGGCAGCATGGTCACCGGCCGTATCGACAACGAGGAGTACCTCGAGCTGTTTGACGCCGGCATGCGTGCCTCCGCTGATGAGCGCGAGCAGATCTACGCCGACATCCAGCAGCTGGTCTTCGACGAAGTGCTGCAGCTCCCGCTGTATGTCCGCGTCATCACCTACGGTTACTGGGATTATCTCGACGGCCTCTACCTGGCCCCCGATAACCTCGTCTCCTTCGCCCCCATCTCGATCATCGAGGCCTAAGGCGAACTTCTTTGGCACCCCAGACGCCGGTATGGCGTAAGCAAAGCCCGGAAGCAGGACGCTTCCGGGCTTTTTGCGCGTCCGGCGCGGGGGCGCCGGGTTTTTGAGTGAAGAGTGAAGGGAGTGAAGAGTGAAAAGTTGTGGTGTGATTGCCTTGCAATCACATTGGGATAGGAAATCTTCTCTATTCTGGATATCCAAAATGAGG
>CASGDD010000144.1 GCA_949300115.1 uncultured Oscillospiraceae bacterium
ATGTGCGGAAGCTGGGCGGATATGCCCGCTAGCGGAAGCTGATGATGCGGAAATCGATCAGCTGATCGGGGGTCGGGATGAAGCCGTCGAGGTAATCCCAGTAGCCGTAGGTGATATTCTTGACAAAGATCGGCAGCTGGAGCACCTCATCGTAGACATACTGCTGGATCTCGGCATAGATCTCCCCCCGCTCGGTCTCGTCCATCGCGGCGAGGCCGGCGTCAAACAGCTCGACATACCGCTCGTCGTCGATGCGGCCGGTCTGGCCCATACGGGTGGTGTTGAGGGTGTGGGCGGGGTCGCCGGTCGAAGCGGTCATGTTCATCAGGCTGATGTCCGACTGGCCCTTGTTGTTGAGGTCCTCGCGGGTCGCGGTATCGACCGACTGGATCTCGAGGGTGATGCCGATCTCGGCGAGGTAGGCCTGCGCGATCTCGACCAGGCGGACGCCGGCCGGCACCTCCTCACAGACGCAGACGAGATGCAGCCCATCGCCGTAGCCGGCCTCCTCGAGCAGCGCGCGGGCGGTGTCGGGATCGTAGGTGTAGGTGCCGATCGACTTGTAATAGGCGATCGTCGGGGCGACACAGCTGTCGGCCACCGAATAGGTGACGCCGCCGGCCGCCTCAACCGCCGCCGCCCAATCGACCGCGTGGGCGATCGCCTGGCGCACCCGCTTGTCGGCCAGCGCCTCGTTGGCGGGGTTGAAGCCGAAGTAGTTGACCTGCATACCGTTGAGCAGCGCGCCCTGCAGATGCTCCTTCTCGCCGTTCAGCAGCGACTTGATGTCGGCATCCTGGATGGCGATGGCCACATCGATCTCGCCCGTCTCGAGCGCGACCATGCGGGCGGTGTTGTCGGTGATAAAGAGAATCTTGACGTTGCGGATGGCCGGTTTCTCGCCCCAGTAGTCGTCGTTGCGCTCACAGGTGAAGTGATCGCCGATGACCCATTCGACAAACTTGTAGGCGCCGGTGCCCATCATACTCTGGTTGAGGCAATCCTCGCCGTTCGCCTCGACATAGTCCTTCGAGACGATGTAGGCGCGGCCGTTGGTTAAAAAGTTGATCGCCGGGGCGTAGGGATAGCGGAAGGCGAGGATCACCGTGTGATCGTCGACAATCTCGCTGTTGGCGGCGTCGAACGCCTTGTAGAGGGAGGCCGTCGCGGCGCCCACCTCCATCCGGCCGACGGTGAAGACGACATCCTCGGCGGTGAAATCGCTGCCGTCATGCCACTTGACCCCCTCGCGGAGCTCGAGCTTGAGATGGGTGTCGTCCACCCATTCCCAGGCGGTGGCGAGGGCGGGGATGAACTCGCCCGTCTCGGGGTCCTTGTCGATCAGCGGATCGTAGACCTGTTTCTCAAAGCACATGCCGGTCAGCTGGCCGTTGCCCTGCGGATCGAGCAGGCCCGGCTCGCCGTCGGCGCCGTATACGATGGTATCCTTGTCCTCTTTGACCGCGAAATCGCCGCTCGCGGACGAGTCGGCCGACGCGGTGCTTGAAACCGCCGTCGAGGCCGCACCGCTCTCTTCCGAGGCGGTACTCTCGGCCGGCTGCTGCCCACAGGCGGACAACAGCAGCGCGATGCAGATCAGGCTCGCCAGCAGCTGGCTCCACCGTTTCATAGGATCATTCCTCCTCATCAATCATCGATACTCGGGTCGTCCCCGCACCCCGCCGGCCCCCGCGGATGGACCGGTGCCGGATGCGCGCCCGGCCGGCTCTCCCGGCGGACGACGGACGTGTAAGCGCTTACATTTTTGCATGAAAGCGCTTACAACGCGTATCATATCACCCACCCCTCCCGCTGTCAAGGGGAAGATCGCACAATTGCGGGCGGTTTCTCTGGTCAACCTCCACAAAATCCACCGGTAAAAACCGCGCAATCGGTTGCAGCATGGATTTATATGGAAATCATCGAAAAAAATCAGCCTGTGGACTTGACCGCTCCCCGCCTTCACAGCGGAGGATTTCCCGGCAGATTTGCCAAACGGAGGGCGGCGGGATTATCAAGCCCTACAAAGATGACGGCGGGCGGGTCCGCGGCCGGCGGTTATCTGGTATACTGGGGGCAAAGCGCCCATCCAAAACCAGAAGGAGGCAGCCTATGTTTCGCAAGCTTGTGGCCATCGGGCCGGTCCATTACAACGAAACCTTTCGCAGGTCGGTGGGGCGGTACGCCGCCGAGGTGATCTACCATCCCGACGTTCCCCGGGATGAGGCGGAGCTGATCGCGGTGATCGGCGACGCCGACGCGCTGCTGGTGGCCCTGCAGGTCACCGTCCCCCGCGCGGTCATCGAGGCCTGTCCCCAGCTGCGCTACATCGGCATGTGCTGCAGCCTCTATTCGGCGGCGAGCGCCAATGTCGACATCGAGGCGGCGGCGGAGCGGGGGATTCCGGTGCTCGGACTGCGCGACTACGGGGATGAAGGGGTCATCGAATACGCGCTGGCCGCGCTGGTCGACCTGCTGCACGGCTTCTACGGCCCCCGCTGGCGGGAGCAGCCGCTCGAATTGACCGCGTTGCCGGTCGGCATCCTCGGGATGGGGACGCTCGGCAGCCGGATTGGGCGGGCGCTGCGGTTTATGGGCGCCGATGTCCACTACTTTAGCCGCACCCGCAAGCCGGAAATCGAGGCGGAGGGGATGCCCTACCATCCCTTCGAGCAGCTGATCGACCGGTCAGATGTGCTCATCTCCTGCGTACACAAGAACACCCTGCTGATGACCGAGGAGGCGCTTCGCCGGTTTGGGGCGGGGAAAATCCTCATGAATGTCTCGATCGGCCCCTGTGCCGAGCCCGCCCATCTCGCCCGCTGGCTCGATCTGCCGGGCACCTATTTCCTCTGCGATCACGAGCGCGCGCTCGGCGATCCCGCCCTGCTCGCCCGCCCCAACGTCCTCTGCCCCAACCTCCCCGCCGGCGCCACCGCCCAGCTGGACATCCGCCGGTGCGAAAAGCTGTTGGAAAACCTCGAGAAAGCGCTGGCGGGGAGCCCCCGCTGGCAATCACCTGCGGTGACCACGAACGTAGGATAGCGGGGGCGGTAAGTCAGCAGGCTCCCCTTTCCCGTGCGCGGTCGGGGTGATTCCGCACGATCGATCGCTGACCCCGCGCAGACGGCGTTTGTTCGAATAGCAACGCAAGGCCCGAGTTTCTCGGGCCTTTGTTTTGTGTATTGATGATGATGGGATATACCGGGCATCCTGCTGCGCGAGTGAAGAATGAAGGGTGAAGAGTGAATAGTTGTGGTGCCGGCGCCCCCGCATCGGCTTCTTGATCAAATTCACTGAAGATACCAGATGGGAAGGACAACAAAAAATCAGATTCTTTCTGG
>CASGDD010000145.1 GCA_949300115.1 uncultured Oscillospiraceae bacterium
ATCCCGAAGCCCGAACTCAAGCCGGACGAGGTGCTCGTGCGGGTGTCCGCCTGCGGCATCTGCGGCAGCGACGTCCACGGCTATCTCGGCCAGAATGGCCGCCGGATCCCGCCGATGGTGATGGGACATGAGTTCGCCGGCGTGATCGAGGCGCTGGGCGAGGGGGTCACCCGCGGCTTCAAGGCCGGCGACCGGGTCACCGTCCAGCCGGCCATCTTCTGCGGCGAGTGCGAGAACTGCCGCCGGGGGATGACCCATATCTGCACCCACAAGGAGTTTTATGGGGTCTTTACCCAAAACGGCGCCTTTGCCGAGTATGTGGCGGTGCCGGAGAAGCTGCTCTACCATCTGCCCGATACGGTCAGTGATGACATCGGCGCGCTGATCGAGCCGCTCGCCGTCTCCTACTGCGGGGTCAAAAAGGCGGGCGATCTTACCGGCAAGAATGTCCTCATCGTCGGCGGCGGCACCATCGGCCAGCTGGCCCTTGCGGTTGCCCGGACGAAGAACCCGAAAAAGCTCGTCCTCTCCGACCTTTCGCCCGCGCGGCTGGAGTTTGCGAAGAAGTTCGGCGCCGACGCGGTCATCAACCCGGGCGAGGGGGATTTCGAAACGCTCATCCGCGAGGCGTTTGACGGCGAATTGGCCGACGTCTCGGTCGAATGCGTCGGGGTCGGCGCCACCGCCCGGCAGGCGCTCGAATGCCTCAAGATGCAGGGAACGAGCGTCTGGATCGGCAACAATATCAAGATGATCGAGATCGATATGCAGCGGGTGGTCACCTCCGAGCTGAAGGTCTTCGGCAGCTACATCTACAGCCACGCCGAGTTCGGCGAAGCGATCGACCTCATCACCGAAAAGGGGATGGATCTCACCCCCCTCATCACCGGCATCATCCCGCTCGAGGAGGCGCCCGCCATGTTCGACGAGCTGCTCGCCTCGACCGAGCGCCACCTCAAGGTGGTTGTGCACCCCTAAATTCTCCCGTGACGCTCCGGACAGGCTGTCCGGTATGCCTGCCGTCCGGTGGGCGGCAGATCAATCGAACGCCGTGCGGCAAGACACGGCGGAAAGGAGCTCATCCTATGTACGATCAAGCGCTTATCGACGATCTCAACCAGAAGGCCCGGCATCTAAGACGCAACATCGTCCTCTCGATCGATGTCGGCCGTGCGGGCCATCTCGGCGGTTCCTGCTCGGCGGCCGATGTGGTGGCGGCCCTCTACTTCTACAAGATGCACCATGACCCGAAGAATCCCGAGCTGCGCGACCGCGACCGGGTCATCTTCTCGAAGGGCCACGCGGCGCTCGCCCAGTACGCGGCGCTTGCCCAGTGCGGCTACTTCCCCGAATCCGAGCTGCCCAAGACCAAGACGCTCGGCGCGATGCTCCAGGGCCACCCCGACTTCCTCAAGACCCCCGGCATCGAGGCGGGCACCGGCAGTCTCGGCCAGGGCCTTTCGATCGCGCTCGGGATGGCGCTCGGGATGCGGATGAACGGCATCGAGGGCCGCAAGTGCTACGCGATTGTCGGCGACGGCGAGCTGGAGGAGGGCCAGATCTGGGAGGCCGCGATGGCGGCGGCCAGCTTCAAGGTGGACAACCTTGTGGCGATTGTCGACCGCAACCGGCTGCAGGCCTCCGATAGGACCGAGAATATCATCAACATCGGCGATATGGAGGGCAAGTGGCGCACCTTCGGCTGGGAGGTTCTCGAGATCGACGGCCACAACATGGCCGAAATCTGCGAGGCGCTTGACAAGGCGGACACCATCAAGGGCAAGCCGACCGTCATCATTGCCAACACCATCAAGGGCAAAGGGATCTCCTTCGCCGAGAATCAGGTCGGCTTCCACAACAGCGCCCTGAGCCAGGAGCAGTACGATCGGGCGCTGGCCGAGCTTCAGTAGGGAGGAAAGGTAAATGAATACAAAGAATCAACGTGCCGCCTACGGTGAGGCGCTGGTCGAACTGGGACGCAAAAACCCCGATATCGTGGCCCTCGATGCCGACCTCAGCAAATCGACGATGAGCGCGAAGTTCGGTGAAGCGTTCCCCGACCGCTTCTTTGATATGGGTATCGCCGAGGCCAACATGGCCTCCTGCGCGGCGGGCCTCTCCCGCACCGGCAAGATCCCCTTCATCCATTCGTTCGCCGTCTTCTCGGCCGGACGTGCCTTCGATCAGATCCGCCAGACGATTGCCATCGGCAAGCTCAACGTCAAGATCATCGGCTCGAGCTGCGGACTGTCCGACTCGGCCGACGGCGCCACCCACCAGTCGGTCGAGGATATGGCGATCATGCGGGTCATCCCCGGCATGACCGTTCTCTGCCCGGCCGACGCGGTCGAGGCCGCCAAGATGCCGGCCGCGATGGCCGAGCATGCCGGCCCGGTCTATATGCGGGTCTGCCGGGAGGATCTGCCGGTCGTGACCGACGAGGCGGCTCCCTTTGAGATCGGCAAGCCGACCGTCCTGCGGGAGGGAAGCGACATCGTCGTCTTCGCCTGCGGTTCGATGGTGGCCAAGGCGCTCGAGGCGGCCGACAAGCTCGCCGGCGAGCTCTCCCTCCGGGTGGTCAACGTCAGCACCATCAAGCCGATGAACGCCGACCTCATCGAGCAGCTGGCCGACGGCTGCCGCGGTGTCATCACCGCCGAGGACCATTCGGTGATCGGCGGCCTCGGCGCTGCGATCCTCCAGGCGATGGCCCGCCATCCCAAGCCGACCGTCCAGATCGGTATGCAGGACACCTTCGGCCAGTCGGCCAAGACCTATGCCGAGCTGCTCGACTACTACGGCCTGACCGCCGACAAGATTGTCGAGGCGGCCCGTTCGCTCTGATCCATCTCTCGGAACATCCCACCCAGGCGGCGCTCCGGCGCCGCCTGTTTCAAAGGAGGCCCTCTTATGACATCCTACTGTGGCTATTGCGGACGCCCCCTTGAGGAGGGCGAGCTGTGCTTCTGCCCGAAGGCGGTCGCGGCCCGTGCCGGACAGGCCGAACCATCCCCCGCGCCGGCGGCGGAAATGTCCGATCCGACGGCCGAGCAGCCGATGCCCGGAGGGGCGGAGGGGATGCCGGAAAGGCAGGATGGGCCGGACACCCCCGATCCGTCCGCCGGTCCCGCCCCCGACACCGCCGCGCCCACCCCCGATGCTGCGCCGGCCGCCGGCTGGAACGGCGCCCCGGCCGAAGGGATGGGAACGGCGGAGAGCTATCCGCCGCCCTTCATCCGGCCGAAAAACCGT
>CASGDD010000146.1 GCA_949300115.1 uncultured Oscillospiraceae bacterium
CCCAGATGCTGCAATCGGCCCACAGGTAGACGATCCGCCCGCCGATCACCTCGCACTGAAGCCCATCGAGGAGGATGGTTTCACTTTCGCCGGTTCGGAAAGGCTCCAGCGCCGTGCTGTCCCCGCCCAGCGTGACGGTCAGCCCGCTCTCCGGTTGGATGACGGTGTAGGCAGGGTGGCCGGCAAAATCGAGGATCAGAAAGGCACACAATAGGTGGATCTGATCCATTTCAAGATCCCGAAACCGGAAACGGAGGAGGTAGGCCGCGTCCTCCCAACCGGAGACCCCTTGCCCCTGCCGGTCAAAAAAGTAGGAATAGGTGGCGGCGCCGGTTGCCTCGAACGATGCGTCGTCCGGTTCGCCGAAGACGGCGGTCAGCTCGTCATAGGAGGAGCCGTGACCGATGCCCTGGAGGGAAAATCGGTAGGAGAACAGGCGTGCCAACCGGCCGTCCAGAAATTTTATTTCATTGCTGTGCAAGATGCCACCTTGCTGGGCGACCGAATCCCGTGCCATCCCGAGGGAATAGAACTGATCCAGCTCCGGCAGGTAAATCTGGTTGAGGAAATCCGGTTGCGCTTCGGAGGAACATCCGGGCAGCAGTGCCCCCCAGAGGAACAGCAGCAGGCAAACCAACCAGCGGCAGCCATTTTTCATCCCAAATCCCTCCAGAATAAAGTTGTAAAATTAACTCTGAAAGCCATGCTTTTCTGTGAGGAGAAACGATCCACAGCGGCAGAATTGCCGCTGGCCGGCATCTACGCCGCGCCTGTCGCATCGCGTCGCCTCTCCCAGGTGTTTATATGTCTCTCGGCCTACACCAGCCCCACATTGCCATACTGCAGCGCGATGCCGGCCACCCGGTCTTCCCGCAGTTCGACCGAAAGCTCGAAGGGGGAATCGGCGGAGAGCGGCAGCTGTAGCGTGGGATCGGCGTCCAGCGTATCCGTCAGCGCGGGGAAGGTCCCGGTAAGCTCCTGGGCGGACATGCCGACCGCCAGGGTGTGCCCCTCGATCTCGAGCGAGCCGCCCTCCCCGAACAGCTGGATCCCCACCACCAGCCCGTCCAGATCGCTCACCATCACCCCGCTTTTGGGGAAAAATCGGCTCGGTGTCAGATGGTAGAGCATGGTGCGCAGCGGCAGCAGCAACCGCGTCTCTCCATCGGGGAACGCCTCCACCAGCGACGCGGCCTCCTCCTCGAGGATATCTGCGATGGCATCGGCAGCCATCTCCATCGAGAAGGAGGATTCCCCCACCGAGAAGGTGTGGGGCTCGGGCGACAGCCGCTCGATCAGCGCCGTCTCCCCCAACTCCTCGCTCCACCGCAGGATGACGGCCGAGGCGGCAGGGTCGGCGATGGATTGCCCCTGATCGTCGAGAAAGTAGTAGCGATAGCCGTTCGTGAAGAGGGCAGCGGCCGCCGGATCGAGGATGAGCGGCGATTGCCACCGCCAATCGGGATGGGCTTCATCCGCCCGGTCGAACCCCCGCAGCGCGGTGACCCGGTCGCCGGTCAGATAGAGCGCGGCTCCCATCGATTCATCGCGCAGCCGATGGGGATCACCGTCCGCCGCTTCGCCCAGCAGCGCTTCCGCCGCCGACCGGTCGATGCCGAGGGTGAGGGTATCACCGGTGGCTTTGTTTTCGAGCTGACGGAAGGCGGCGGTCCCCTCCGGGGCGGAGGTACAGCCGGTGAGCAGGAGGAGCAGAACGGCCAGCAGCAGGGAGATCCTTTGCAGATACATCGAGGACATCCGATTCACTCCTTTCGAATGGGCAGAGGATGTACCCTCGGAGAAAAATCTATCTATACTCCAGTTTATCACGCAAAACAAAAAAAGAAATAGGCAATTTCACGAAAAAATGGGAGAAAAATGGGAGGCGGCCGGCAGATTGGACGGGGGTGGCGTACCGGGGGGCGCCGGACGCGTCGGGATGGGGCGCAAAACCGCCCCATCATCGCAAAAAACGCTTGCATCCGGCGGACGCTTATGCTATACTTTTCTGGCGCGATTATCACACACGCCCGCCAATTGTCCGGCCCTGTTGTCCATCTGCGCGGATGGATGGCCGGGATAAAGTGCGGCGGGCGGCGGAACAAACAGGAGGTAACAACACATGGGCGTAGTATCGATGAAGCAGCTCCTGGAAGCGGGTGTCCACTTTGGTCACCAGACCCGGCGCTGGAACCCGAAGATGGCCAAGTACATCTTCACCGAACGCAACGGCATCTACATTATCGACCTGCAGAAGACGGTCAAAAAGCTCGACGAGGCGTATATGTTCATCCGGGAGATCACCCAGGAGGGCAAGAGCGTCCTGTTCGTCGGCACCAAGAAGCAGGCGCATGACTCGATCCGCGACGAGGCCGAGCGCGCCGGCGCGCACTATGTCAACGCCAGATGGCTGGGCGGCATGCTCACCAACTTCAAGACCATCCGCGGCCGCATCAACCGCTTAAAGCAGCTGCGCAAGATGGAGGAGGACGGCACCTTCGATCTGCTGACCAAGAAGGAGGTCTCGAAGCTTCGCCTCGAGATCGAGAAGCTCGAGAAGTTCCTCGGCGGCATCGAGACGATGGACAAGCTCCCCGGCGCCCTCTTTGTCGTCGATCCCCGCAAGGAGAAGATCGCCGTCGCCGAGGCCCGCAAGCTCTCCATCCCCATCGTCGCGATCGTCGACACCAACTGCGATCCCGATGAGATCGACTATGTCATTCCCGGCAACGACGACGCCATCCGCGCCGTCAAGCTGATCTCGGCCACCATGGCCAACGCCATCCTCGAAGGCCGTCAGGGCGCTGAGCTCGACGAGAAGATGGAAGAGGACGACAAGGAGCAGGCGGCGACCGAGGCGTAACAGCCGCATCCGCGTCCCACAGTGTCAGCCCCAGAGCTTTTAGGACACGATGAGATGCCCGCCTCCAGAGGGCGGGCATCTTTTGATAAGAGGATTGAACGGTATTTTTCCGAACTGACAGTGCAATGGAGGTAATGTAAAATGGCAATTTCCGCGAAAGATGTCCAGACACTCCGTGAGCGTTCTGGCTGCGGCATGATGGACTGCAAAAACGCGCTGGTCGAAGCGAACGGCGATATGGACAAGGCGATTGAGATCCTGCGTGAGAAGGGACTCGCCGCCCAGGTCAAAAAGGCCGGCCGGATTGCGGCCGAGGGTCTGGTGTATGCCAAGACCGAGGGCAACGTCACCGTGCTGATCGAGGTCAACTCGGAGACCGACTTTGTGGCTAAGAACCAGAAGTTTGTCGACTTTGTCGATGCCTGCGCCGATGCCGCCATCAAGGGCAATCCCGCCGATGTCGAGGCGCTGATGGAAGTCTGCCCGACCGGCGGCGACACGCTGACCGCCATGCTGCAGAACCTCATCCTGCAGATCGGTGAAAACATGAAGGTCCGCCGTTTTGCCCGCCTCGAGGGCCACGTCGCCTCCTATATCCACGGCGGCGGCCGGATCGGCGTGCTGATCGAATACGATGCTCCCGACGCGGTTGCCGAGAGCGATGCCTGCAAGCTCGCGATGAAGGATGTCGCCATGCAGGTGGCGGCGGCCAATGCCCAGTACCTCAACGAGGAGGCGGTCCCGACCGACGTCATCGAGAACGAGAAGCGCATTCTCACCATCCAGGCGATGAACGAGGGCAAGCCGGAGAATATCGCCCAGAAGATGGTGGCCGGCCGCATCCAGAAGTTCTACAAGGAAGTCTGCCTGCTCGACCAGCCGTTCGTCAAGGATCCCGACATCTCGGTTGCGAAGTATGTCGAGAACGTCGGCAAAGAGCTCGGCGGCACCATCACCATCAAGGGCTTTGTCCGCTACGAGCGCGGCGAGGGCCTTGAGAAGCGCAGCGACAACTTCGCCGAGGAAGTCGCTTCGATGATGAAATAAGCGGCTGATACAGCCAGCCAGGAGAGCGGGTTCCCGTGCGGGACCCGCTCTTTTTTCTTCCCCCAATGCCGCGGGCATGGGCGAAGCTGACAGAGGCTGGCGATGGGGGAAAGCATACAGAAGCGATCCAAGGGAATCGGGAAAAACCAACTGCAGCGGGCACAGCCCGGTCTGTACGACCGCAAAACCCGTCAGCCTGGGGGCGGCGCCCGAAACGGAGCTGCTGAACTGCCCCAGTAAAAAGGGAGAATACAGACAAGGCACCCCCCGATGTGGCAAAAGATCCGCAGGATATCGGGGGTATTCCTCTGCGTAGGCGGCATTACCCATACGGCACAGAACGCTTGCCGCAAGGGGAGGAAGATGGCGGGAGCCGGCGCCTTTTGGGGAGCATACAGGCCATCTGTCGGGGCGATTGTTCCAAAGAAAACACATTGGGGCGGTCTCCGGTATACTACAATCAGACAAGCCATTCGAAAAGCACGGGATCCATCAAAAGGGAGGAAACGGCA
>CASGDD010000147.1 GCA_949300115.1 uncultured Oscillospiraceae bacterium
AGAATCCAGTCGTACATTTCATATGCCGCGCAGCGGCATATTTCATATTTGTCCAATCGGAGATTGGACAAATATTTCATTGCGATTGCGCCCAGGATTTCGCCGCCGATTTTGCTAGGGCAAAATCGGATACCAGGCGAAATTCTGCAATCGCTCTCGCTCCCTCAGATCGATGGGTATTGGCCCTCCCAGACGATCGCGCGGTAGTGGCCGGGATCGGTGTCGCCCTCGGTCGAGACGCAGAGGACGCGGGAATGGGCATCGAGGCCCAGCGCCTCGCGGATGGGTGCGTGGCAATCCTCCCGCATAAGCTCGGCGGTGAGGCCGACGCCGACCGCGCCCGATTCACCCGAGATGACCGGGGTATCCCCTCTAGGCGGCGCGGCGAGCATCCGCATCCCGCGGGCGGATACCGGATCGTCGCAGGCGATGAAGCCGTCGGCGGTGTGACGCAGAATCTCCCAGGCGACCGTCGAAGGCACCCCGCAGGAGAGCCCCGCCATGATCGAATCGAGGTCGCCGCCCACCGCGGTGAGCTTACCCATCCGGGCACTCTGATAGAGGCAATCGGCCTTGAGCGGCTCGACCACCGTGAGCACCGGGCGATCCTCCCCCCAGATGGCCGCCGCGTAGGCCGCGACCGCCGCCGCGAGGGTCCCGACCCCCGCCTGGATGAAGATGTGGGTGGGTTTCTCCCCAAAATCCTCCAGCTGGCGGCGCACCTCGTCGCAGAGGGTGAGATAGCCCTGCTGGCACCAGGCGGGGAAATCGGTGTAGCCGTCGAAGGCGGTGTCCTGGGTCACGATCCAGCCGTGTTCGCGGGCAAGCTGGAAGACATGCTGCACCGTCTCGTCGTAGTTGTAGGGGGTGATCTCCGCGTGGGTCGCGAACATCTGGATATTGCGCAGCCGCTGCTGGGAGGAGACCTTCGGCATATAGACATAGCTCTTGGCGCCCAGCTGATGGGCGGTCCAGGCGATGCCGCGGCCGTGGTTGCCGTCGGTGGCAGTGACAAAGGTCAGTTCCGCCAGCTTTTCCCGCATGGCGGGGGCGGTGAGCGCCGCATAGGTGAGCGTCTCGGGATCGAGCGAGAGCCGTTCGGCAATCGCCTGGGCGATGCCGTAGGAGCCGCCCAGCGCCTTGAAGGCATTGAGCCCGAAGCGGGGGGATTCATCCTTGAGATAGAGCATACCCACCCCGCAGGCGTCGGCGAGCCCCTCCAGCCGGCGGAGGGGGGTGGGGGCATAGCCGGGGAAGCTTTCATGCAGCCGGACGGCCCGATCGGCAGCCCGCTGATCGTAGGGGGCAAGCAGCCCCTCGGGGATGGGGTGGCGGGGATTGGCGGCAAAGCGGACGATCTGCGGCATGGGGAAAGACCTCCTGTCGGATGATGATGGGCCCAGTATAGCGGGAATCGGGCGAAAAAACAACCCCGACGGGCGAAAAAAATCCCCCGCAAAGCCGGTCGACGAACGGGGCGGAATGTGCTATACTAGGACGCAGATTGATCTGCATGGGAGGAAATCCATATGACCGCTGAAATTCTCTGTGTGGGCACCGAGATTCTGCTCGGCGATATTGTCAACACCAATGCCCAGTATATCGCCAAAGAGCTGGCGCTGATCGGCATCGACGTCTACCGCCAGTCGGTGGTGGGCGACAATCCCGACCGGCTGCGCGAAAGTCTGGCGCTCGCCCTCTCGCGGGCGGATACCGTGCTGATGACCGGCGGACTGGGGCCGACCTATGACGATCTGACCAAGGAGACGACCGCCGCCTATTTCGGCCGCAAGATGGAGATGCACGAGCCGTCGCTGCGGCAGATCGAGGAATTTTACGCCCGCACCGGCCGGACGATGACCCCCAACAACCGCAAGCAGGCGATGATGCCCGAGCGGGCGGTCGTCTTCCCCAACAGCTGCGGCACCGCCCCCGGCCTCGCCATCGAAGGGGAGGGGGAACAGGCGGGCAAGACGGCGATCATGATGCCCGGCCCGCCCCGTGAGATGAAGGCGATGATGCGGGAGAGCGTCCTGCCCTATCTGATGAAGCAGTCGGATCACACCCTCGTCTCCCGCAATGTCCATATCTTCGGGCTGGGCGAATCGCTCGTCGAGGACAAGCTGCACGATCTGATGGAGGAGCTGCGCAACCCCACCCTCGCCCCCTACGCGAAGGATGGCGAGGTGCTTCTGCGGGTGACCGCCTCGGTCCGGGATAAGGCGGAGGCTGATGCCCTCATCGATCCGGTGGTGGAGAAGATCCGCGCGGTGATCGGCGACGCCATCTACGGCATCGATGTCGACAACCTTCAGAACGCCCTGGTCCAGACCCTCCGCCGCAAGCATCTCACCGTCGCGACCGCCGAGAGCTGCACCGCCGGGCTGGTAGCCAGCCGGATTGCCGAGATTCCCGGCGCGTCGGAGGTCTTCGGCTACGGGGTCACCACCTACGCCAACGAGGCGAAGATGAAGCTGCTGGGGGTCGCGGAGGAGACCCTCCGGGCGCATGGCGCGGTATCGGCGGAGACCGCCTGCGAGATGGCGTCGGGTGTCCGGGCGCTCGCGGGCGCCGACATCGGCGTATCGGTCACCGGCATTGCCGGGCCGGACGGCGGCAGCGAGGAGAAGCCGGTCGGGCTCGTCTATGTCGGCGTCGCCACCGAGGAAGGCGTCCACGCGGTGAAGCTCAATCTCGCCCGCAACTACCGCACCGGTATGCGCCAGTATATCCGCTATGTCGCCTCCTCCAACGCCCTCTTCCAAGCCCTCCGCAGCGCGGAGCGGGGTGCCCCCGCCGCGCAAGTGAAAAATGAAGAGTGAAAATTGAAGAGTTGTGGAGTGAATGCGTTGCATTCACATTTTGATAAGCGTTGTCGAACGCCCGTGCATTTTGCCTTGCGATGAGGGGAAATCCATGGTAGAATAAAAATGCACCCAGCCAATAAGGCCAGGTGTGGGCACTGCGACAACGACAGACGGTTACGCTTCCTCCGGGGATGGTTTGAAGTACCTACCATTCTTCGGAGGAGGGGTTCTTCTTCCTCCTCCGTATAGGGCGGAGGTGATTCTATGGTGACTTGGGGAGAGCTTTTTCAGTTCTGCCTGGTGATCATCGGTGTCATCGGTCTGGTTTATCAGATAAGCCAGACAAAAAAGAAGTAGCCGTCTCCACTCCCAAGGTGACCGGCTACTTCTAAGCCTGAACTGGAGGGGGTTCTACCGTCTGTCGGCAGTGCCCTTCCTTTATGGTTTTATTATACCGCGAAACTCTCCCCTTGTCAACGCGGCGGCGCGGAGCTGGCGATTGCATGATTTTTCCTGTTTCCAGCCTACACTTGCGTTCCGGCTGGCGGAAAAATCAAGAACGCAATCGCAATGAAATATTGGGACTGCGTCCCAATATGAAATATCTGGCTGCGCCAGATATGAAATATGCCGCGATGCGGCATATGAAATATTGACCATCCCTTGCGCGATGGCCAATATGGTGGAGTGAGCGCGTGGCGCTCACATTCCGATAAGACCCCCTCCTTCGGCTGGTCGCGGGCTTGGAACGTTCAATGCATGACTTTCCGATTGCGCGAATTGGCAGCGGGGGCACCCCGCCCGCGCCGGGGGGCTGTAGATCCGATCACAGATATCCTTACCATAAACACAGAAACTGGGAGGTTTTGAAGATGAAGGAAATGGTCAAAAAGTACGCGATCGACGAGAATCTCAACTGTGCCGAGACGATGCTGCATGTGGCGGCGGAGGCCTGGGGGCTGGAGGTTCCGGCGGCGGCCTATCACGCGGTCGGCCCGTATGGGGGCGGCTGCGGCTGCGGCGAGACCTGCGGTGCGCTGCTGGGTTCGCTGGCGGCCATCGGGGTGCGGGATATCACGACCGACGCCCATCAGACCGAGGGCCTGCGGGACACCGCCGGACAGTTTGTCAAGGACTTCGCCGAGCACTTCGGTTCCATCCAGTGCACCCCACTCAAGGAGAAGTATGCCCAGCCGGAGATCCGCTGCCTGCATCTGCTCGAGCAGACGGCCGAGCTGCTCGACGGCTACAGCAAATAAACCGCGGGGGATTCTCCCCGCCGCCGGACGATGGGGGCGATTGTGTGACATCTAAGACCACCCTCGGGCCTGCCGCCCGATGGATTCTCCTTGCGCTGATTGCGGCGGTCTCCTTCGGGATCGATCTGCTGATCATCATGACCACCTCACGCGCCCCCACCGACTTCACCGCCGGCGGTGTGACCTACCATCTGGCCAGCCGGGAAGGGGATACCACCACCCTGACCGATGCGCGGGGCGGCACCCTGACTCTCACGGTCGACGAGATGGGGGAGCTCTGCCGGATGGATGGCCCGGAGGGTTCGGTCACCTATACCGTCAGCCCGGACACCGGCGTCGGGCTGTTCATCCTCTACGATGGCAGCGAATATGACGAAAGCTGGTTCGAAACCTCGCCCGAGGAGGTCGAGCTCTTTTACGCGGCGCGCATCTTTTTAAACAGCCAGCCGACGGCCGGGGGACTGGTCGGCACGCTGCTCATCTGCCTGGGATTGTCGGCGCTGGGCGCGCTGCTGCTCACCCGGGCGGACGCCTGCTGGCGGCGGCTGCGGGGCGCCTTCTACGACGAGGTGATTCCCCACGAGCTGCTGCTCATCCGGGCCACCGGGCTCATCCTGATAGCCGGCGCGGCCTGTGCCGCCCTGCTCATCTAACGATCCCCCCTTTTTTCACAGACGCCAAACAAAGCCTCCTGCCGACGGCACCGATAGGGCAGCGGGGCTTTGTTCCATCCCCATCCCATAAGGAGTGAGACGCATGGCATCCGACTGGACCGAAGTGACAATCAGCGTCCCCACAAAGGACCTCGAGACCGCCGAAGCGATCATGCAGATGGCCGCGCCGGGCGGGCTCTATATCGAGGACTACTCCGATCTCGAGGAGGAGGTCCCCAAAATCGCCCACATCGACCTGATCGATGAGGATCTGCTCGCCCGTCCGCGCGACCGGGCGCTCATCCATATCTTCCTCGCCGAATCGGACAATCCCGCCGAGGCGGCCGTCTTCATCGGCGAACGGCTCGCCGCCGCCCAGATCGACTATCAGCTGGAGCGGGAGACCGTCTCGGATGCCGACTGGGCGGACGGCTGGAAGCGCTACTTCCATCCGCTCAAGGTCAGCGACCGGATTGTCGTCCGGCCCACCTGGGAGGATTACAGCCCCGCGCCCGACGAGATCGTCCTCTCGATCGACCCCGGCATGGCCTTCGGGACCGGCAGCCATGCCACCACCGCCCTCTGCCTGCGGGCAATCGACCGCAATCTGCAGCCGGGCGACCGGGTGCTCGACATGGGCTGCGGCAGCGGGATTCTGCTGATTGCCGCCCTGCTGCTCGGCGCCTCGGAGGCGGCCGGGGTGGAGATCGACGCCACCGCCGCCCGCATCGCCGGGGAGAACGCCATCTTAAACGGCCTCGGCCCCGACCGGGTCACCATCTACAACGGCAATATCCTCGCCGATCCGCTGCTGGCCGATCAGCTGGAAGGGGATTATGACCTCATCTGCGCCAACATCGTCGCCGATGTCGTCATCCCGATGGCCCCCTATTTCTTCCGCTATGCCCGCGAGGGCGGCCTGCTCATCGCCTCGGGCATCATCGAGGAACGGCTGGACAGCGTCCGGGAGGCGCTCGAGGCCGCCGGCCTTCGCGTCCGCGCCATCGACCA
>CASGDD010000148.1 GCA_949300115.1 uncultured Oscillospiraceae bacterium
CCAGTATGAGGGTACCATCGTCTACGATGGGATGGAGTATGAGTTCGAGATCGACGCCTACAGCGGCGCCTTCCGCAACTGGGAGTCCGAGCCGTTTGGATGGTAAAATCGGAGGGGACCGCTTCCGAAGGGAGGCAAAACCTGCGCATAGCGAATCGACAGGGAGCCGGTGTCCAACCGGCTCCCTTCCTTCTGGAGGGCGGCCGCCGGATCTGCCGTGCGCGGGGCGCCCGCGGCCGTGCGGATGATCTGCATGGCCGCTTCGGGCGATGGGGGAGGGGCTTCGCGCTTGCAAATCCCCTCCGCTGCTGGTACAATAAATACGGATTCCAGAGGGAGGTTGACGGTATGGGCCATCTTGAAAATATCGACCGCCGGATTTCCCGGCGCAGCTATCTTGCCACCCCGATTGCGCCGGACAAGCGCGCCCGCCTGCAGGCGCAGATCGACCGCTACAACCGGGAGGCCGATCTGGCGATCAGCTGGATCGAGGACGGCAGCGCCGCCTTCCGCGACCTCCGGCGCAGCTATGGACTGTTCCATGGGGTACGGACGCTGCTCGCCCTCAAGGGCTGGGCGGACGACCCCGACCTCGAGGAAAAGCTCGGCTATTTCGGCGAGCTGCTGGTTCTCGAGGCCACCGGCATGGATCTCGGCAGCTGCTGGGTGGGCGGCACCTTCAACCGGGAGACCGAGGCGCTGGCGGTGATGCCGGGGGAAAAGCTAGTGCTGGTCATCACCCTCGGCAATGTCCCGCCCGAGCAGACCCCGCGCGAACGGATGGTCTACCGGCTGACCCACGGACGTCCCAAGCCGATTGGGCAGCTGTATGCCGCCGACCGCAAGCCGCCCAAATGGTTTATGCGGGGGGTTCGCGCCGCCTCCCTGGCCCCCTCCGCCCTCGGCAAACAGCCGGTTCGCTTTCTCTATCAGGACGAAATCGCTTCCGCCGAGGTGCCGAACGACGCCCCCTTCCAGCTTGTCGATCTTGGCATCGCCAAGTCCCACTTTGCCATCGTCGCCGGCGGCATCTTCCAGTGGGGCAACGGCGGGGTTTTCCTGCCGGACGTCGACTGAGGGGCCCGGCCTGCGCAATCTCTTTGTGAATTTCTCATATTTTCACAAAATATCCTGCGATTGATTGGCAGCTTCTTACAGGTAATAGGAACCAGTTTCAAAAACAGCTGAAAATTTGTCAAAAGCTTGCGGATTGTTGACGAAAATCTTCACGTTTTTCAAGCGCAACCGTTCCCTTCCGCCAGGTATTGTCATTCAAGCTCCCATTTTCTTTTTTAAATTTGCAGCTTTATGCGATCTTTTTCCGCTTTATGCATTGAAAGTCGTAAAAAATCATGGACTTTCGCGTATTTTCGAGCAGATTCCCTCGCGGGACTCGCTGTTGACAATCCCCGGGCATGGTGTTATACTTTGGGAGTATTCTACGAATGGACCAATTGTCTCACATGTTTTGCGGCCATGTTTTGCAAAACCGGTCGCGGCGCATGTGTTTTCCGTGCAAATTTCGCAAGAAAAGCTAGACGACTGCGCAATTCGGGGAGTATGAATTATCTATTTTGGAGGTCCCACATGAACAAAGGTACGGTTAAATGGTTCAACGCTGACAAAGGTTTCGGCTTCATCTCGAACGACGAGACCGGTGAGGACGTCTTCGTGCACTTCTCGGCCATCCAGATCGACGGCTTCAAGACCCTGGCGGAGGGCCAGAAGGTCACCTTCGATACCGAGCCCGATCCCAAGAACGCCGACAAGCTCCGCGCAGTCAATGTCGTTCCCGTGTAAGTTGTCCGCTTTCCATTGAATCATCGCCCAAAAGACCTCCGGTGTACTCTGGGTACGCCGGAGGTCTTTTCTGTCTTTCCCGTGGAGGGACGCTTAGGACTTTTTTTCGTTATGGCCCGGCTGGAAGCGCCGGAAAAAGATAAACAGCCGCATCGGCAGTGCGAAGCCGAAGAGGATACCGAGGACGATGGCGCCCGACAGCATAACCGTTTCAAGGCCCATCGCGCCCGCCCGGGCATCGGCGGTAAAGAGGTAGTAGGCGGTGTAGTAGATGCCGGCGCCCGGTACGAGCGGGAAGATACCCGCCAGCAGAAAGACTGTCACCGGCGCCTGATGCACCACCGCGATCGCCCGGGCGATGGCCACCAGCGCGAAGGTCGCGACAAAGCAGCCGAACACCCCGTTGCCGGTGACCGCGCGCACCGCGAGGTAGAGGTAGTAGACCACGCCGCCCACCAGACTGCAGACCAGCCAATGCCGGCGGGGGGTGGCAAAGAGGATGGAAAGGCCGAAGGTTGCGAGCGCGGCCATCACCGCCTGGGTGATCATACAATCACCCCTCCCAGCCACTGCCAGAAGAGCAGCGTCGTTCCCACGCCGGCCGCGATGCAGACGCCGGTGAGAAGCGCATCGACCAGATGGATGGTGCCCGAGATGAAGTCGCCGTTGAAGAAATCGCGAATCGAGGTGGTAAAGACCACCCCGGGAACGAGCGAGATGATGGCCCCGACAATGATGTGGTCGAGAACAAGCCCGGCGATCAACTGGTTCATCACCGCGGCGAGCAGGGTGACAAAGGCGCTGCCGACGAGGGTGGGCATAAAGCGGGAGGCGGTGCCGAAGCCCTTGACCGAGCCGAGCAGCCATTGCAGCAGCAGGCCGCAGAGGAAGGCGGCCAGGCAGTCGGGGATGCCGCCGCCGAAGAGGTAGGCGGAGGCGAAGCTCGCCAGCCCGCAGGCGGCCGCCTGGAGGGGCAGCGGAAAGAAGGGAATCGCCCCCGCCGCACGCAATTTTTCGCGGTAGCGGTCGATCTCCCACTCCTCGGGCGCGGCGGTGATCTCCCGGGAGGCCTCGTTGACCGCGGAAATCCGGCCGAGATGGACGGGGCCCAGGGGGATGTACCGAACGGCAAAGGCCTGCTCGTCGACGGTATCCGCCTGTTCCCCGGTGGAGGCAAAGAGGCCGTTGGAGAGGACATAGACCTGATAATCGGTGATGCCGAAGGCGTGCAGAATCCGGGTCACCGTGTCGTAGGCGCGGGAGATCTCGGCGCCGTTGCGCACCAGAATCTCCCCCGCTGTCACAGCCAGCCGGAGGATGCGCTGGTTCTTCTCCATCAAATCACCCCCTGGGATTTTTGCGGCGGTTTTGCCGCCGGTATCTATCGGCGGCGGCATGGCCGACGCCGTATGGCGGGTTATGGGCATTATTATACCATGTACAGTGCAAAAGGAAAAGTGGCGAGATCCCCCGGCGGGCATCCGCAGGGGCGTTTGCCATCCTCGTCGTCCGGTCGCACACCGAATCGACCGGCAGGATATCGGTACCGGCTTTTCCCGCAGGCCATTTTCCCAAGGTCCACCGTGGGCAGATTTCCATGCCCCCGGCTCTTTGCCTCCCGCCGTCCATCATGTTATAATGGAAAAAACACATCCGGGGGTGCTCTTTCATGCAAATTCCAGTTTGGACCCGGCAGGGCGCAGCGATCGAGACCGAGCTGCGGCGCACCGGACGCTATATCGCCCGGCGGGAACGGATTGCCGAGGCGTTGGGGGAGGATGCGCGCTTCTTTTTGACCCAGTACGATTGGCTGCGGCGGGAGGCAGCCCGGCGGCTGCCACCGCCCGAAGGAGCCGGCTACCCCATCTGGGTCTCGCTGCGCCCCGAATCGGCCCTGCCGCCCGAGAAGGGCAGTATCCTGCTTGCGCTGCATGTCGCCGAGGAGGCGCTGCTGCCGGTCGATATCGCCCGCTGGTCCCGCATCCTCGACGGAGCCTATCTCGCGGCCGGCGAGGAGGACCTTGCGGCCCATCGGGAGCGGCTTGCGATGTACGGCTGTGACGATGCCCGGGCGGTCACCACCCCCTTCTATCCCGAGCTCAAGCGGGAGATCATGGCCAGCTGGCCGCGGCTGTTCGATGTCCCCGGGGATGGCAGGGTCGGGCTCATCTGGGAGATCCGTGCCGACCAGATTGGGGAGATGATCCGATGATTCTCTATACGTTACAGACCGATCCCGTCCTCGCGTCGATCGACCGGCTGGGGTATGCCCATTGCAAAGCCCGCTATATCGAGGAGAAATACGGGGAGATGGCCCCTATCTTCCTCACCGCCTACCGCTGGCTGGCGAAGGAAGGTGCCCGGTATGTTGCCAAACCCGAAGGGGCCGAGCTCTTCTATTGGGCGTTTGGTTGCCCTGGCGATATCGAGCGGTTTGCCGGATCGACCCTGCTGACCCTCGACGTCCCGCAAGGGGAGGCGCTGCTCTTTCGGATGGAGGCATGGAAACGGGTGCTGCAGCTGACCCTGCTGGGCGATGACGGGGAGCTGCGGGATTTTCGCCGGGAGCTTGCGGCGCGCGGCATCGCCCGGGAGCAGGATATCCTTCTCACCGGATTCTATCCCGACCTGCGGGCGGCGGTGCTCGCCAGCTGGCAGCGGCTCTTTCGCGATCAGGCGGAATGGCAGCGGGAGGAGATCCCCGAAGATATCCATCTGCAGGCCGCCCTCTGGGAGCTGCGCCGGGAATGGATTGTCCACAGAGAAAGGATTGGCTAGCTTACGCCCGCAAAAATACAGGGGAACCGATCCGAAAGGTTCAGACCGGTTCCCCTGTACTGTCCGCAATGGAGCAGAATCGGGCATCTATCCCTGCCGCAGCAGCTCGACCGCAACCGCAACCGCGCCCTGAATGGTCAGTTCGGCCATCTCCTGCTTGTCGTCAATATAGGTGATGGTCAGGGCATCCCCGAAGGTACGGCGCAGCATCGCGTCATAGAGCAGGCAGCGGCGGCGGGGGCCGACCAGGATATAGCGGTCGGCGCCATAGCCCTTGGCGTGGAAGGCGCGCAGAGCGGTCATGTCGTCGGCAGCGATGGCGGCGTTGACAAAGAGGTTGCGTTCGGCGCCGCTCGTCCCGATGAGGATCTGCAGAAAGCGGGGCATGAGTACGGTGCGCATAAAGCCCTCCCGCGCGACCGATTCGATCGCCTTGTCGAGAATGGCCTCGTCACTGTACCGGCGGGGCTCATCCGCATCGCCCGCCTCAATGCTGACCCCCATCAGGGTCGCCACCCGCAGCGCTTCGTACATCTGGCCGCTGATGGTCGTCATACTGCGGTAGATCTTCTGGTCGGCGCCGATATGGATGGCTTTGGTGTGGGAGGAGAGCACCAGCAGATTGGCTGGCAGCTCGGGGTGATGGGTGCGCAGGAGCCCCATACACTGGACCTCCTCCCCACGCATGAAGTCGCAATCGGCCACATCCGCCAGGGTGGGATGCGGCCCATAGTCGTTGCGGATGCCGCGGACAAAGTAGGTGGGGATACCGAGATCGAGTACGGCGGGGTCCTGTACCCGTTCGATCCCCTCAATCAGCTCGGGCAGTCCAACCGGCGCCACCCGATGGGGCAGCTCGATAAGGCCGATTTCCGAGGTAATCATCCCCGAAGCCAGGGCAAAGCGAACCTCCCCGGGATCGATATCGGCGGTACGGAGAATCTCCCGGTAGAGCGCCTGGACTCCCTCCCGCAGCAGATCACGCGACCCGGTGATTGAGGTATCCCGTACACCCACCTTTCGCTCGCCCGAGGTGACAACCTCTCCGGTATCCTGCAGGATGTAGATTCGGGTATTGGTGGTGCCGCAGTCAATTGCCGCAAACATACAATTCCTCCATTCCTGATAACACACCTTTGCCCTCATTATAGGGAATCGTCCTGTAAAAATCAAGGGCAGACGGCCCCAACCGTTTTTTGCCTATCGCCGGGACGCGCCCGCCATCCGCCGTCCGGCGGGTGCTGCCTGTTTTTTATAGAAGCTGCCCGGGATGCAAAAAAATATCGAAATAGGGCTTGACAGATCGCCCATCATCCGATATAATAAAGCACGTTGCAGACCTTACGGCCACAGCGAAAGCGGTGGGAACGCCGGTCTGGCCCGGTAGTTCAGTTGGTTAGAACGCTAGCCTGTCACGCTAGAGGTCGTGGGTTCGAGCCCCATCCGGGTCGCCAATGCTGTTATAGCTCAGGAGGCAGAGCGCATCCTTGGTAAGGATGAGGTCGCCAGTTCGAATCTGGCTAACAGCTCCAAAAGAAAACCCTTGAGATTTTCTCGAGGGTTTTCTTTTTGCCTGTATGTTCCTTTCCATGCCCCCATTGACGCGGGGCATTTACCCGGAGACGCTCCCAGCCAAGGAAAAAATCGCCCGTTCGAATCGGGCGAACAGCACCGGGGAAAGCCCTTGGAACCAAAACGGTTCCGAGGGTTTTCTTTTTGCCTGCGTGTTCCTTTCCACGCTCCTATTGACGCGGCGCATTCATCCGGAGACGCCCCCAGCCAAGGAAAAACGTCTTTGGGAGGATTTTCTCCCCATATGGTGGGAAAATGACTGGACAGGATTTTGCGGTTGTCCGGCCTTTTTTGTGGGGTCCCAGGCGTATGCGGAAACCCTTTTCGCCTGTAGAGGCGGCAGATTGGGGCCGGTATCCGGCTTGTCGTTTTGCCGCTGCGCGTGCTATAATAACCGCAGCCGTCCATATCGGCGGCTTTGATGTCCGAGGCGCAAGCCGGGGATATCGTCGAGAAAAAACTTCCGAGGTGTTGTTTACCCATGACGGCCGTCCGATGGCTCCTCCGCCACTACAAGCTCCTGCTCCTCGCGCTGCTGGCGCTGGTGATTCTGTTGTCGATCCCCTTCCTCTCCCGGTTGACGGTGGAGGATATCCTCGCGCTGATCGAATACACCCACAACTCCTACCTCGCGGCAGGCGCGATTCTCTGTGCGATCTATGCGGTCAAGGGGGTGGTGATGGTGCTGCCCATCTTTCTGCTCTACATCGCGGCGGGGATCTTCTTCCCGCTGCCGGTCGCCCTCCTTGTGACCTATCTCGGGCTGATCTGCGAGATGAGCGTCTCCTTTCTGCTCGGCCGGCTGCTCGGCAGGGAGGCGGTGCAGTCGCTGATGCAAAAGCACCGCAAGACCCGTGCCTTCATGCTGCTGATCGACGAGAAGGGGGGCTATGCCAGCTTTTTTGCCCGGCTGTTTCCCTTCCCCTTCGACCTCGTCAGCCTCTATTTCGGCACCACCCATGTGCATTATCCCGGTTTTATAGTTGGCTCCTTGCTGGGTGTCAGTCCGATTATGATCCCCTATGTCCTGGCCGGCGATGCCATCCTCGATCCGCTCTCCCCCCAGTTTCTCCTTCCCTTTGCGAGCTTTATCCTCATCTCGGTGGCTACACTGGTGATCTTTGCCCGCTGGCAGAAACGGCATCTGCGGAATCGCACAAAGTGATGGCGGCGGGAGGAAATGGCCCGATCCGCCGGGGGATTGCAGGCCTTTGAAGGCAGCTTGTGCCTGACACACGCAAACAGACGGCCGCGTATCGGAACGGCCGTCTGTTTGCTCTTGAAACGGTATGAGGTTTTTAGAAGGGCAAGGGTGAGCTTATGGATTTGTAAGTTAGCCTTGGCTAACTGTTGATAGTATATCATGCCGGATGGCGGCTGTCAAGCGTTTTTTTCGGGGAAAATGAGGGGCAGCTGGTGCGGCGGAAGAAGGGGTAGCCATCGTTAGACGCAAACAAGCGGCCGCGTATCGGAACGGCCGCTTGTTTGCTCTTGAAACGGTATGAGGTTTTTGGTGCGGCCAGCTCGCGGCAAGGGTGGGTCGCGAACCGGCCCAGAAGGGCAAGGGTGAGCATCCTGATCGGAGTAGTTAGCCTTAACTAACTGTTGACAGTATAGCACGGGAAGTGGGATCTGTCAAGCGGATTTTAGGCCCTGCGGCAAAATTTTTGGATGATGGGGTTTTACGCCTCCGCCGGCGGTGGAGCGGGGGAACCGGAGGGGCTGGGGAGGGTGTCGGGGACAACCGCTTCGGCGGCGGAGGCGGTGTAGCCTTCGACCTGCGGGAAGGAGAGGGTGACCTTAAAGAGGTCGCCGTCGACCGCGAGGGCAAACCGCCCATGCATCAGCTCGGTGAGACTGCGCGCGATCGAGAGGCCCAGTCCGCTACCTTCGGTCGAACGGGCGCTGTCCCCTCGGACAAACCGTTCCATCAACTCGTCGGCGCTGATACCCAGCCGGTCGCGGGAGATATTTTTGAGGGTGAGGGCGACCTGCCCCTCCTCCAGCTCAGCGGACAGATAGACACGGGTGCCTTCCAGGGCATATTTGCAGATGTTCTGCAGCAGATTGTCGAACACCCGCCAGAGCAGCCGCCCATCCGCCCAGATGGCGAGGGGATGCGCCGGGAGGTTGGTCACCGCCTCCAGTCGGGCCGTTTCCAGCCGTTCGGCATATTCGCCGGTCACCTGTTCGATGAGCTCGCCCACCCCCACCGGCGCGAGCGAGACGGGGATGTTGCCGGTCGACGCCTTGGATGCCTCGACGATGTCCTCGGTGAGCTTTTTGAGACGGGCGGCTTGCCGGTGCAGCACCTCGAGATAGCCGGCTGCCCGCTCGTTTGCCGCCGGTTCCTTTTCGAGCAGATCGACATAGTTGATGATCGAGGTCAGCGGTGTCTTGATGTCATGGGAGACATTGGTGATGAGCTCGGTGCGCATCCGTTCGCTGCGGACCCGTTCGTCGACCGCCCGGATGAGCCCGTCGCCGATGTGGTTGAGCGTTTCGGCGTGCGCCTTGATGGCCCAGCGCATGTGAGTGGTGTCGATGCGGCTGCCGAGATCCCCCGCCGCCATCCGTTCGGCGCCCTTCTTGATGCGGTCGAGATAGACGGCGCCCACCCCGACGGCGGCCACGCAGGCGAGGTTGAAGAGGATGCAGAGCAGGAGGATAAACAGGCTGCCGGCGCCGACGGCGAAGAGGACAAAGAGGAAGTTGAGCAGCAGATAGCCCAGCAGGATGAGCACGAGCTGCCAGACCAGATTGAGATTTTCGCCGAGCACCCGCCCCAGCAGCCGCAGCTGCCGGAGGAACCAGAAGAGGATGCGCGCGGTGAGGAAGGAGTGGAGGAAGGTGTGGGTTTTGCAGCGGGTGGCGGTGGTACAGAGCAGCGCCAGGAGGCTGAGAATCATCGCGAGCAGTCCCAGCCCGCCGCAGATCAGTGAGAAGGGGAGGAAGGTGAGACTGTCGTGGAAGATCCGCCAGGTCGAGAAGATGCGGTCGAAAAAGTCGATGAGAAAGACGGCGCCGATGCCGAAGATGGTGAGCAGCCCGATCAGTACGAATTCATAGGGGATGCGGTCGAAGGCATTCGGGCGAACCGCCTCCTCCCTCCTTCGATGGCCGACCGCCAGCAGGAGCAGCACCAGGGTGACCACCGTGAGCAGCAGGGAGACCCCCGCCAGCAGAAGCAGCAGAGCGGCGCGGGGCGCGACCGTATCGTGGAAGAAGCTGAACAGCTCACTGCTGGACTGAAACCCATCCTCGGCGGTCAGCGGGGAGGCGACAAAGCCGTGGAGGGTGTAGGTGGCCGTCCCCGTTCCAAAGGTAAAGCCGCGGGTCATGCTGTAGCCGTAGTCGGTGGTGTCGAAGTTGCTGTAGATCATTGCACCGGCGGGATTGGTGATGTAGAAGCGGAAGTTGGTGGCCGCCGGGTCGGCATAGGCGCTCTCCCGGAGGATCGATTCGACGGTGGCCGGCTGGTTGGGATGTTCGTCGGCCGACTGGAGCATCGAGAGGATGCTGTCGGCCGCGTATTCGGCCATCATGGCGCACCGTTCCGACTGGTAGTAGTTCTCCACCCCGTAATAGCCGGCGTAGTAGCTGCCGGCGAGCGCCCACGCGGCGCAGGTCGTAAAGCAGAAGAGGGTGCAGAGCAGGATGAGCAGGGCTTTCATCGGCAGTGTGTGGAAGATTTTCATCGCGGATTCCCCCGTTCCATCTTGTAGCCGAGGCCCCAGACCACTTTGAGATAGCGGGGCTCGGCG
>CASGDD010000149.1 GCA_949300115.1 uncultured Oscillospiraceae bacterium
GCTGAAGGTAGAGGGAATCGACGTCTTTTACGGCAACATCCACGCGGTGCGGCAGATCTCCTTCTCGGTCGAGCAGGGGGAGATCGTCACCCTGATCGGGGCCAACGGCGCGGGCAAGAGCACCATTCTGAACACCGTGTCAGGGCTGCTGCGCCCCAAAAACGGCACCGTCACCTTTGAGGGGCGGCGGATCGACCACCTGCCCCCGCACAAGGTGCTGACCTTCGGCCTCGCGCAGGTGCCGGAGGGCCGGCGGATCTTCTCCCGCATGACGGTGGAGGAGAACCTTGAGATGGGGGGATACACCCGCCCCGGTGCGGAGTGCGCCGGCGCGCTGGAGGACGTCTACCGGCGGTTCCCCCGCCTGGCCGAGCGCCGGCGGCAGATCGCCGGCACCCTGTCGGGCGGCGAGCAGCAGATGCTCGCGATGGGCCGCGCGCTGATGGCAAAGCCCAAGCTGCTGATGCTCGACGAGCCCAGCATGGGCCTTGCCCCGCTGCTGGTCGAGCAGATCTTTGAGATCATCAAGGAGCTGCACGCGGCGGGCACGACGATTCTGCTGGTCGAGCAGAACGCGCAGATGGCCCTCTCGGTCGCAGACCGGGCCTACGTGCTCGAGACCGGCCGGATCGTGATGGAGGGCGCCGCCGCAGCGCTGCTCGAGGACGACAAGGTCCGCAGCGCCTATCTGGGAAGCTGAAACAAGAGGGACGGTATCCGGGATACCGTCCCTCTTGTTATTTCTGCTCGCTGCGGTGAAAGAGTTTCTTTTTCGGCGGCACCCAGAGCGGGAGCACCTTGCGGTAGACCGCGACCGCCCGCGGGCCGATCGCCCGGTCGAGGTGCAGCTGACCGAAATACCAGCAGCGGTAGTCCGCCTCGTCGGCCAGCTCGTCGAGAAAGGCCTCCAGCCGGTTGATCTCCCCCTCTTCCCCGACAAGAAAGCGGCGCAGCCGGTAGGGCGGGGTGTGGGTCAGGATGTAGTCGACCTTGCCCGCTTTGGCGGCAAGGCTGGCGCGGCAGCGGGCAAAGTCCGCCTCGTCCGGCAGTTCCTGCGGCCACCAGCTGACCCCCTGCTGCCGGTCGGCGGTGTCGGCGCTCTCCCCGCCGCCCATGCACAGCAGCCGGCGGCCCTCGATGGTATAGCACTCCCCCCGCAGCAGCTGATAGAGCCGCTCGCCCAGCTTGCGGGCCTGTCCGCCCGCAAACTCGACGACGGGATACTCCGCAAGCAGGTCGAAATTCTCATGCGCCCCGTCGAGAAAGAGCAGCGTGCCCTTTCCCTTGCCCAGCCGGCGCAGCAGCTTTTGCTCCGCCTTCGAGCCGTTCCAGATAAAGCCGAAGTCCCCCAGCACGATCAGGCTGTCATGGCGGCGCAGCGGTTTGCGCGCCTGCTGCAGCCGGTCGAGATCCCCGTGCAGGTCGGCGGTGAGATAGATCATCCGGTTCCCTCCCCTCCCGCCGGCGCCGGCGGGCAGATGTTTGATGCTTTTTATTTTCACAAAATGATGTTATACTATGGATACGGCGCGCGGCGCCGTAAAGCGAAAGCAAACGGTATCTTCAGTATACCATAAAACGACAATTCCCGCGAGGTGCCTTTGGATGAAAAAATTGTGTTGCAGCCTGCTCGCGCTGCTGTTGCTCTGTCTGCCGTTTGCCACCGGCGCGTCGGCGGTCAGCTATACTCCGCCGTTCGAACCGAATGCCGATGCGATCTACCTGGTCAATCTCGACACCAACACGGTGGTTTACGAGAAGAACGCCGACAAGGAGCGGCCCCCCGCCAGCCTGACCAAGCTGATGACCGCGCTGCTGCTGCTCGAGAGCGGCGAGGATCTTGAGACGGTCATCACCACCCCGGGCTACATTTACGACGAGCTGTACCTTTCGGGCGGCTCCACCGCCGACATCTATCCTTATGAGGACATCCGGCTGATCGACCTGCTCTACGGCATGATGCTGCCCAGCGGCAACGAGGCGGCCAGCGCGGTTGCCGACTACCTGGGTGGGGGCAGCCTGTCCAACTTTTTCTACCTGATGAACAACCGGGCCAAGGAGCTGGGCTGCGAGAACACCAACTTCGCCTGTGCCCACGGCCTGTACGGGATGGACCAGAACCACTACTCGACCGCGAAGGACATGTACCTGATCGCCAAGGCCTGCTACGACCTCGGCGAGCCCTTCATGGAGGTGGTGACCAGCCTGGAATACTGGATGCCGGCGGGCAAGTTCCATCCAGAACCCTATCGGATCCGCAACACCAACTATATGATGAACCCCGCGTCGACGGTCTACCGCTCCTATGTTCAGGGCATCAAGACCGGTTCGACCCCCGAGGCGGGTTACAACCTGATCTCGACGGCGCAGATGGACGGCCAGACCTATATGCTGGTGGTGATGGGCACCCCCTATGAAAAGGATGAGAACGGGCAGGGGCTCGCTTTCTCGGTGACCGCCCAGATCTACGACTGGGTGTTTGAGAGCCTTGCGGTCCGCCCGGCGCTGGACACCGAAAAGGACATCGCCGAGATCAAGGTCGACTACTGCTCCGAGCAGGACACCCTCAAGCTGCGGCCGGCCGACGATCTGGTGGCCCTGCTGCCGGTGGAGAGTGACGACACCAGCATCAACAAGGAGTTCCATCTGCCCGATTCGGTCGCGGCCCCGATCGAGGCGGGGGATGTCGTGGGCAGCGTCACCCTCTCGATTGCCGGGGAGGAGCTGGGTACCGTCGACCTCGTCGCCAGCCAGAGCCTTGAGCGGAACACCGCGCTGTTTGTCATCGCGAAGATCGGGGAGTTTTTCTCCTCCCTCTATTTTAAGGTGCTGTGCACCCTGATCGCGATCACCGCGCTGCTGTATGTCGGATATATCATCTGGGTCATCCGCCGCAACCAGCGGATGGGCAAGGTCAACCGCCGCCGCGGCGGGATCTGAAAGGAGTGAGAGGGATGGAACTCAAGCGCAACCTCACGATGCTCACCGATTTTTACGAACTGACGATGGCCGGCGGCTACTTCGAGGAGGGGTATACCGAGAAGACCTGCGTCTTCGATATGTTCTTCCGCAAGGTGCCAGACGGGGGCGGATTTGCGATCTGCGCCGGGCTCGAGCAGCTGATCGAATCGCTGGAAAACCTGCGCTTTACCCCCGAGGATATCGCCTACCTGCGCCAGTGCGGGCTGTTCAGCGAGGCGTTTCTCGACTATCTGGCCAACTTTAAGTTCGCCTGCAGCGTCTGGGCGATCCCGGAGGGGACCCCGATCTTCCCCGGCGAGCCGATCGTCACCGTCGAGGGGCCGGCGATCCAGGCCCAGCTGATCGAGACGGTGCTGCTGGTCAACATCAACCACCAGAGCCTGATCGCCACCAAGGCCAACCGGATTGTGCGGGCGGCGTCGGGCCGGCCGGTGGCCGAGTTCGGCGCGCGGCGGGCCCAGAGCTATGACGCGGCGGTGCTCGGCGCGCGGGCGGCCTACATCGGCGGGGTGACCAGCACCAGCTGCGTGATGGCGGCGCGGGATTTCGGCATCCCGGTCTCGGGCACGATGGCCCACTCCTGGGTGCAGATGTTCCCCTCGGAGTATGAGGCGTTCAGGAAATACGCCGAGCTCTATCCCGAAAACTGCGTGCTGCTGGTCGACACCTACAATGTCACCAAGAGCGGGGTGCCCAACGCGATCCGGGTCTTCGACGAGGTGCTGCGGCCCGCCGGGATCCGGCCGGGCGGCATCCGGATCGATTCGGGCGACATCGCCTATCTCTCCAAGCGGGCCCGGCGGCTGTTGGATGAGGCGGGCTACCCCGACGCGAAGATCGTCGTGAGCAACTCGCTGGACGAGTACATCGTGCGGGATCTGATCTTGCAGGACGCAAAGGTGGACAGCTTCGGCATCGGCGAGAACCTGATCACCAGCAAGAGCGACCCGGTCTTCGGCGGGGTGTACAAGCTCGCCGCGATCAAAAATGAGGACGGCAGCTATGTGCCGAAGATCAAGATCAGCGAATCGGTCGAGAAGATGACCGTTCCCCACCGCAAGGCGGTCTGGCGGATCTATGACGACGAGACCGGCAAGGCGATGGCCGACTACATCACCCTCTACGACGAGCCGGTGGAGACCAAAAACGGCATCACCCTCTTCGACCCGGTCGAGACCTGGAAGGAGCGGACCTTTACCGGCTGTACCGCCCGCAACATCCTGGTGCCGATCTATGAGGAGGGGCGTCTGGTCTACCGGAGCCCGAGCCTGGAGGAGATCCACGAGTTCTGCCGCCGGCAGATCGACGCGCTCTGGGACGAGGTCAAGCGGTTTGAGTACCCCCACCG
>CASGDD010000150.1 GCA_949300115.1 uncultured Oscillospiraceae bacterium
CAATTACACCTTCCCCACCGCGGTCGTCGGCTATACCACCGCCCCCGTCTCCAGCATGGCGGTGCGCAATACCGGCAATCTCGCCACCGGTGCGCTGCAGGTCTATCTGCGGGGGAAGGACGCCGACCGCTTCACCCTCTCGCTCAATCGGATCGCTTCCCTCAAGCCGGGCGAGGAGGTGACCCTCCAGCTGCAGCCCAAGCGCGGGCTGGCGGCCGGCCGTTATGACGATGTCGTCCTGCACATCCAGGGCGAACATGACCTGCATCTGCAGAAGAGCTTCTCCTTCACCGTCACCCGCGCGCTGCCGATCATCGTCACCCCCACGAGCCTCGATTTCGGCATCGAAGGGACCGGCTATGCGAGCTTCCGCAAGCTCGACCGGACGCTGACGGTCAAGAACACCGGCGGCACCGATCTGAACGGCATGCAGGTCTCCTTCGCCGGCGGCGACAAATCCGTCTTCACCTGCCCCACCAGCGTCTTCTTGATTCCCAAAAACGGCACCTCCACCCTCACGGTGACCCCCAAAATGGGCCTTAAGGGCGGCAGCTACACCGACACCCTCATCCTGCAGCTGGACGGCGCCAGCTATCAGATCCCGCTCCTCTTCCGGGTCACCGATTACACCCCCGTCCTTCCCACCGTCACCCGTCCGAGCGAGGGGGCGACGCTGACCATCCGGGGCGCCGACTATTACGAAGATTTCAACGCAGGGGTCGGCAGCAGCGTCTGGGTGGACGGCGTCCGGTTGGATGAATCCCAGTACACCCACCAGGCGGGCAGCGTCATCATCTACCTCAAGCCGCAGTTTGTCCGCACCCTCAAAAACGGCGACCACCTGGTCGAGGTGCGGATGGCCGGAGGCCAGACCGTCTTCGCGCCCCTCACCGTCAAATCCTCCGGCGGCGGATGGCATATCACCTACCCCAACTACGATAACGACAACGAACACTGGGCCGATCCGCCCAAACCCTCCAAACCGAAGCCGAATCCCGCCCCCTCCAAGCCGAATCCCGGCACCGGCGGCATCTGATGCTCTTGCCTTTCCTCAAAGCCGCCCCATGGTTATCCGCCATGGGGCGGTTTTCTTGTGGCCCGGCGCACGAAAACCGCTCGCCCGTCCGTCCCCTCTTCGCGCGCTTTTGTAAAATCCGCGCATATTTCCACAGGATATCCGTCAAAAGAGCGATTTTATACTGCAATCGATTGTATTTTCGTTTTTATCCTTCAGCCACTTGACTTTCCCCCGCGGAAAACGTAGGATGAATCTGTACCTCCGCCACAGGGCGGGCGACATCGGGAAAGCAAAGCTTCACAGCCACCCCGGCTGCAAAGCCGCGCCGCCAAGGGGCAGGGATGCGGGGAATGGGCTGCCGGGTTGCTTTCTCCGACGATAGCGCGCCTGCAGGGCGGTATTTTGGGAAAGGTGGGGCGACACCCGTGGTTGACAAGCGCAAAGTCCGCCGTCAGATCTTCTCGATGATTCTTCCGATTGTACTGGAAAACTTCCTGCAGACCTCGGCGACCCTGGTCACCACCGCGATGATCGGGCGGCTGATCGCCGACGACATCTCGGCGCAGGGGGTCGCGGTGCGCATCTACAACACCTTCTACATGCTGCTCAAGGGGCTTGCCATCGGCGCGACGGTGGTGGTGGCAACCTATTACGGGCAGGGACGGCTCGACCGCTGCCGCCGCACGGTCGAACAGGCGTACATCACCGCCGTCCCCTTCACCCTGATCTGTGCGCTCATCATCGCCTTCTGCCCCGCCTTCTTTGTCTCCCTCTTTACCCAGGACGCGGCAATCATGTCCCGGGCCACCGGTTACATGAGCATCATGGCGCTTGCGCTCCCCTTTGTGGCCGTCATCACGATGACCACCGCCGGTTTTCAGGGACAGGGCAACACCCGCACCCCGATGTATGTGGCGGTCTTTGTCAACATCCTCAACATCATCTTCGGCTATGGGCTCATCTTCGGCAACTTCGGCATGCCCGAGCTGGGGCTCATCGGCGGCGCGATTGCCTTTTTGATCGCCCAGATGGCCGGCGCCGCGCTGGAGGTCTTCCTCTTCTACAACCGGCGCGGCCCCATCCGTGCTGCCCGGCATGGGGAGCGGTTCTGGAGACCGGACGGGCGCTATCTGCGGGATATCTACACCACCGGCATCCCCGCCGCCTGCGAGAATGTCTTCTGGAACGTCGCCACCATCATCATCAGCCGGGTGGTGCTCTCCTACGGAACCGAAAGCTACGCCGCCTACCAGCTGGGGCTGCAGGCGGAGGGCCTGCTCGACATGCTGGCCGCCGGCTTTATCACCGCCTCGACCACCCTGGCCGCCAGTTCGATCGGCAAACGGGACGATCCGCTCTTCCGCGAGTATCTCAAGCAGATGCTCATGATGGCGGTGGGGCTCTGCTTCTTCTCGGTCCCCATGCTGCTGTTCTTCCCCAACCAGTTCATGATGCTTTTAACCGACAAGCCCGAGCTGATTGCTATCGGCCGGGAGTATCTGATGATCATGTCGCTCGCCCAGCTGCCGCAGAACCTCTCCAAATCGCTGAACGGCTTTATACGGGCCAGCGGGTATAAAAAGACCCCCATGCTCATCTCCTTCTCCGGCCTCTGGCTGGTGCGGGTGCCGCTCTCCTGCCTCATCGGCTGGGTACTTGTGGGGGATATCCGCTGGATCTGGTGGGCGGTCTCGTTCGATCAGATCGTGCGTGCCACCCTCTCGATCCTGGTGGTCTGGCGCTGTAAGATCCCGAATACCGTCCAGAAGCGGATCGCCGAGGATCGGGCCGCCGCGGCCGCCGGTGTATAGGCAGGCCATCCCCTCCGATTCCACCATAAAAACGCAAACAGCGCAGGGCATCTCTCTTGGGAGGTGTCCTGCGCTGTTGTCTTCGGGACGGTTGGACCCAGATTCAGGGTGCGGATATTCAGGATGCGGCGGACGGCATCTCCGCCAGCTGTTCGGCCCATGCGGCGCGTTCGGCATCCGTCAAACGGTGCAGCGAGGTCAGGGCGGCGCGGCCGTCGCTCGGTTGGAAGGTGAGGGTGAGCCGGTAGCAATCGGCCGTCTCGAGCAGCGCGGCCTTGAAGATAGCCGCGTAGCGGGCGCTGTAGTAGATCATCTGGCCGCGGTAGTCGAGCATACAACCACGGAGGCCATCCCCCAGCAGCACCGGCTGCAGCGGCGCCGCGGTGACCTCCCACACGCCGTCCGTCCCGCTCCCCTCCACCGCGACCAGCAGCGGCAGATCGAAGAGCAACGCATCCCGCTGCCGGAAGGTAAAGACAAAGGCATCCGCCTCGGGCAGATAGCGGACGGCGAGGTTCCACTGCCCCTCCTCCGCATCGATCTGTACCGGATCGACCGGCCATACGAAATCGTCCCCAAAGAGGGTCTTGGCCGTGACATCCAATTCGGCACGGCTGTAGATGCCGTCCACCTGCTCCCCCGCCTCGGCCAGCTGAAGGGCGATCCGCTGCCGCTCGGCGAGCGGGATCGGCTCGGGCAGGTAGGGGGCTGGCAGCAGTTGGGCGGCAAGATAGGCATAGCTCACCGCGCAGCGCAGCAGATAGGCGGGATCGGCCGCCGCAGGGGAGGCAAAATCGGCGGTGGGCAGCTGTTCCTCGCTCAGCAGGTAGGGCAGCGGATCGGCCGACAGCGCCGTCGCGGCCCCCACCCCAAACAGATCGGGCAGACGGTCCTCCGGCAGCGCTTCCGCCCCGGTTGGGTCAAACATCTCGGGCGGAATCACCAGCGCCCCATCCGCGTCCCACGCGACCAGAGCCGGGCTGGCTTCGGAGGATGCCGCGCTCTCCGAGGTGTTTTCCGCCGACGCGGAGGATGCCGCCGGGCTGGCGGAAGATCCCGCAGCGGCCGCCGGACGGCCGCTCGACGCGGGACCGGCGGCGCAACCGGCAAGCAGGAGGAGGATCAGCAACAGTGCAATCCCCTTCCACCTGGGATATCTGTTCATGATAACACCTCCTCCGCCAACCTTTCCTTCTCCGCCTCCTCGAGGCGATGGAGGGAACGAAGGGTGTAGCGCCCATCCGACGCCTCCCGGGCCAGTCTCAATTCGTAGAGATCCCCCTCGAACAGCAGCGCCCGAAAGACAGCCGCATAACGGTCGCTGTAGTAGACCCGTTTGCCCTCCCGCTCGAGATAGTAAACGCTGTGGTGGTTGTCCACACCATACCCTTCTTCGCAGAGTGCCACTGTGCAGTGGAGGCTATCCGCCACACAAGAGCCGAGGATGATACAGGGGTAGCCGTAGTAAGGACCTGCCCAGGCATCATTGTAACCATAGAGCTGCTCCTCCGGCAGATAGACAATGGTCCCGTTCCGTCCCCCCTCCATTTCGCCCAGATAGCTTCGATCCTCCACGGCAAAATCATCGCCAAAAAGAACCTGCAGCGCGGCTTGGAATTCCTCCTGTGTCATTGTAT
>CASGDD010000151.1 GCA_949300115.1 uncultured Oscillospiraceae bacterium
CGGCTCTTCTTCTCGGGGCCGGCGATCACCTTGATGCTGGCCTCCTCGATCTCGGCCTGGGTGATCGCCTTCTTGTTGCGGCGAGCGGCGAGCAGCGCCGCCTCATTGACCAGGTTTTCGAGATCCGCACCGGTGAACCCGGGGGTGGACTTCGCGATGGTCGCGAGGTTGATGTCCGGGCCCATCGGCTTGTTGCGGGTGTGTACCCGCAGAATTGCCTCACGGCCCCGCACATCCGGCAGGCCGACATAGATCTGCCGGTCGAACCGACCGGGGCGCAGCAGCGCGCGGTCGAGGATATCCGCTCGGTTGGTGGCGGCGATGACGATCACGCCGTCGTTGGCGGTAAAGCCATCCATCTCGACCAGCAACTGGTTGAGGGTCTGCTCCCGCTCGTCGTGGCCGCCGCCCAGGCCGGTGCCGCGCTGGCGACCGACCGCGTCGATCTCATCGATAAAGACAATACAGGGCGCGTTTTTCTTTGCTTTGTCAAACAGATCCCGCACACGGGAGGCGCCAACACCGACATACATCTCGACGAAATCCGAACCTGAGATGGAATAGAACGGCACCCCGGCCTCACCGGCGCAGGCGCGGGCGATCAGGGTCTTACCGGTGCCCGGAGGGCCCACCAGCAGCACACCGCGGGGGATCCGGGCGCCCAGCGCGGTGAACTTGGCCGGATTCTTGAGGAACTCGACCACCTCCTGCAGCTCCGCCTTCTCCTCATCTGCACCGGCGACATCCGCAAAGGTCGCGCGTCGTCCTTCCGATGCCTGGTCCTTTGCCTTGACCTTGCCGACGTTCATCACGCCGCCACCGCCACCGGTCTGCCGCATCATCATCCAGAACAGACCGCCGAGCACCAGCATCGAGAGGATGGTGGGCAGGAAACTCAGCCACATCGGGGTGGACTGCTGCGGCAGGATGTCGTAGACCATCGGCGCATCCGGGTGCGCCTCGTTGTACTCATCGATATAGGGCATGACCTGCTGCAGGAAGAGGGAGGCATAGGGCACCGTGTAGGTCAGCCGCTGGTCGGTATTCTCCTGCTGCTGGCTCTGCTGGGTGGTGCTCTGGTTACTCTGGCTGCTCTGGCCAAACCCAATGATGGTCATCTGGCTGGTCATGCCGTTGAGCTCCTGCGTCTCCTTGATCGCCTCTTTGGCGTCCTCGGCAGACATCACCAGGGTGAGCTCTCCGTCGTTGAGGTCATAGGTAAAGCTCTTGACCTTCTGCTCCTTGAAGTAGCTCAAAACCTGAGAATACTTCATGCTGATGGTGGTGGTCGGCATCCGGAAGATCAGAAATGCCAGAACTGCCGCCAGCAGCAGCAGGATGACAAGGCTCGCCGTGTTTCTGTTTGGTTTTCTATTCAATGCTGTTTCACTCCAACTGCCGTCCGCGGACGGCTCTCAAAAGTCCTCTGCCGCATTGTCTCCAGTGTCCATCAGGGCAAAAGCTGCTCAGACCGAATAGACCTCCGGCTTGAGGATGCCGATATAGGGCAGGTTGCGGTAGCGCTCGTCATAGT
>CASGDD010000152.1 GCA_949300115.1 uncultured Oscillospiraceae bacterium
AAGACGGTGTCTTCGTAGAGGGTATATTCCGCGGGGTCGAGGATGAGCGGGCGCACCGCATGGGCGGCCCTGCGGGCGGTATCGGTGGAGACGCCCAGCGTCTCGTAGACAAACTGAAAACGCCGTGCCATCGCCTCCCACCAGGCCTCTCCCACCACCTCGGGGGTGGGCCTGTCGGCGGTATGCCAGCTGAATCCCTCCCGCATCAGCTCCCGCAGCGCCTCAAAATCGATCCGGACGGCGGGATCGGTCTCCTCAAGCGCCCGCCGCACCGAGAGGCTCCAGATCATCGGCGATTGGGCGAGGGTGCCGTCAAAATCCCAAAAAATTGCTTTCTGCATCGAGGTGGACATCCTTCCTTCTCCTTCCCGCCGGCCGCCCTGCTGTCCATGGCATCCGCCCGGCTGCGCGATCCAACTGCTTCTACTATACCATCGATCGGGGCAAAAAGCATCCCTTGCAATCGGATTTTTCCTGCGGTATACTGAATTTACCGATGGAAAACGCCGATAGATGCAGCCTATCGGAATCAAGGGCATGATCGGAAAACGGACAAGGGGGAGAGCCGATGATACTGGCACTCAAGGTACACGACAGGGACAATGTCGCGACCCTCTTTGCGGACGCGGTCCAGGCGGGCAGCGAGGTGGAGGTGCGGGACAAGGAGGGCCGGCAGGACCATCTGACCGTCCATGCGGACATTCCCTATGGACATAAGGTCGCGCTCGCCGACATCCCCAAAGGGGCGGAGATTTACAAATATGGCGAGTCGATCGGCGCGGCTTCGGTCGACATCCGGCGGGGGGACTATGTGCATGTCCACAACCTCGAAAGCCTGCGTGCCCGCGGCGATCTGGAAGGAGGCAGCAGATGATGGAATTTTACGGCTATCACCGGCCGGACGGACAGGTCGGCGCCCGCAACCATGTGGCGATCATCCCCAGTGTTGTCTGTGCCAACGACGTCGCCCAGGCGATTGAGCGGCAGGTACAGGGCTGTGTCGGCTATTATCACCACCAGGGCTGCTGCCAGCTGCCGCCCGATCTCCAACGGGTGACCGATACCCTCATCGCGCTGGGCCTCAGCCCCAATGTCGGGGCGGTGCTGATTGTCAGCCTCGGCTGCGAGGGGACCGACCACAAGCGGCTGTATGAGACGATCGCGGCGAGCGGCAAACCGGTCGAACAGATCTATATCCAGCAGCTGGGCGGCGCCAGCCGGGCGATCCAGGCGGGCATCGACAGGGCGCAGAAGCTCGCCATCGCGATCAGCGGGTATCGCAGGGAGCCGGCCGATCTTTCGCAGATCACCATGGCGATCAAATGCGGCGGCTCGGATACGACGAGCGGGATGGCCTCCAACTGCGTCATCGGCTATATCGCCGACAAGCTGGTGGATCTGGGGGCGTCGGTGGTCTTCGGCGAGACGACCGAATTTATCGGTGCCGAGCATATCCTCGCCCGCCGGGCGGTCTCCGAGGCGGTTGCCGGCGACATCTACCGGATCGTCAACGAGATGGAGACCCGTGCCAAATCGCTCGGCTGCGATATGCGGGAGGGCCAGCCGACGCCGGGCAACATCGCCGGCGGTCTTTCCTCCATCGAGGAGAAGAGCCTCGGCGCGATTGTCAAATCGGGCACCCGGCCGATCCAGGGAGTGCTCGGCTATACCGAGCGGATGGACGGCCGCAAGGGGCTGTGGATCAAGGATACCCCCGGGCGGGAACCGGAGATCCTCACCGGCATGGCGGCGACCGGCGCCCAGTTTATGATGTTCTCGACCGGCCGCGGCGCCCCGCAGGGCTTCCCCACCATGCCGGTCATCAAGGTGTGCGGCAACCCCCATACCTACGAACGGATGCAGCACGACATGGATCTCAACGCCGGCCGGATTATCACCGGGGAGGCCTCGATTGCCGAGGTGGGCGAGGAGGCGTTCGCGCTGCTGCTCGAGGTTTTAAACGGCCGGATGACCAAGAACGAGGCGATCGGCTATTTTGGTTCGATCGATATCTTCACGATGGGCCCGGTGATCTAGGGCCTGCTTGAAAAATGTCAACATGCCCAATCGACGGACCTTTTGTGCCCTGGACGGCGCAATTTTTCCCCCAAAATCCACCAAGGATTCCTGCGAAAAAATTACTTGCCAGTGACCCAAAATGCCTCGCCGCTGGGCGCATCGCCAATTTCCAAACAGGCCCTAGCTGCGGATGGCGGTGCCGGACAAAAAACCGAACCTTCCCAAAGGGGGAAAGGTTCGGTTTTTGCTTTGGGCTACAGTGCGATATTGCCGGCCTGTCCGCAGAGCGGCCATCCGGCCGCTGCCAGATAGAGCGCCAGCCCAAACCCGATCAGGCTGAGCACGGTGATCAGCCGGTCCCTCCATCCCGTCATCTCAAACGCCTCCCACCTCGCCGCAGCGCGACGGTGCTAAGGCTATTCTAGCATGGAAAGGGGGCGAAAAACCGCATTTTCGGAAGGCTTCCCCGCTTGTTAAGGGAATCTTAAAGGGGGCGTCCGCGGGCCTACCCCCGTACCCGATAGGCGTTGTAGCCCTCCCGGATATGGTAGCCGAGCTTTTCGGCGAGACGGACCGATTCGATGCTGGCGGCGTCCCAGCCGGGATAGATCCCCATCGCGACACAGGCCTGGATGAGGCGGGCGGAGCAGGCGGAGGCGATGCCGCGGCGGCGCACCTCCGGCCGGACCTCAACCTGCAGCTCGATACCGCTGCGATAGCGCAGGAAGGAGGAGGCGCCGCCGACAATCTCATCCCCCCGCAGCGCGACAAAGCCGATGCCGCGGTCGAGGAAATGCCGGGCGTCCCGAAACTGGCCGACAAAATCCCGCGTCCAGGTCTGCTCGAGACAGCGGTGGTAGAGTGCCTCATCGATCCGGCGCAGCTCAAATTTGCGGGAGAGCGCGTCGACACAGTCCCGCAGCTGCCGCTTGGAAAAGCGGGTGGCGGGCGGCTCGGTCGCATATCGCTGGACCCGTTCGGCCGTGCCCCGCACCGGATCGAGCAATCCCTTCTCGCGGGGGACGAGCAGCACCTCCGCCCGCCGGCTGCCTTCGGGGTGGTGATTGACCAGCGCGGCGGCGCCCGGCGCGCCGGGATCGCCCGCCAGAAAGGAAAAACCGCCGATATAGATCTGCGCGACGGCCGGGTGATGGGGATCGTCCACCCAGGCGCGGCCCATCTCCCCATCGAAGAAGGGGGCGGTGAAGCTCTCATGCCAGCCGGCAAACAGCTCTCGCAGCAGACTGGCCTGTTCAAAGCGAAGCTCGGTCAAGGTCGATCAACTCCTTCCCGTCCCTATCCTACCACGAACCGCCCGCTTCGACAAGGGCCATCCCCGCAAAGAAAAAGCCCGCCGGCCGGCCGCCGGGGGCTTGGAGGGTGTTTACCGGCCGTCGGAAGACGGCTTTTCGCCGGTTGGGATATGCACCGGATATTCGGCGCCGTCCCGGTATTCCAGCCGGTAGTCGGGGTACATTCCCTGCCGGATGCGGCGGATAAACTCCGCCTCCGAGAGATTTTCGAAGGTTTTGAGGTCGAGATAGGCCTCCACCCGGCCGCTGTTGTTGTCCGCAAGCAGCACAATCCGCTGTTCCATCGCGATATCCACCCGCCCTTTCATCGTCTACAGCTAGCATGTCCAGGCGGATGCGGGTCATACGATGGACGGCCGAAAAGGCCGCTCCAAATTTTTCGGCGGCGATGGATGGCGGATATCAGGCGAGGAAATTCTGCCCGACGTAGCCGAGCAGGATGAGCACGGCGGCGGACAACAGTGTATAGAGGACAATGCGTCCGGTGGAAATGTTTGGATCACGGCGCATCAAAAATCTTCCTTTCCGTCGATCAGGCGTCGGCATCCTCGCCCGAGGCGTCGATTTCCTCCTCCGACGCGGCATCGTCCTCCCCGTCCTCCCCCTCGGCGGCGGAGGCATCCTCCTCGACGAGACGGATTTCGGTGGCCACCGGGATGCCGAGGTCGATCTGGCCGGTCCAGCGGATCGAGCCGGGGTCGAGGATGAGCTGGTCGCCGTCGAGATCGAGGGCGATCTGCGAGACATACTGCACCGAACCGGAGATGGGCAGTTCGCCGTTTTCATCCATCATCAGATAGCCGGTCGTGTGGACAACCTCATTTTCGTTGAGATTGTTTTCGTTCATCTGCACCCCACAGAGCGCCCCGTCGATGTAGATGAGGGTGCAGGGCGGGGGATAGCTGCCGGCGGTGTAGTCGTAGTAATTGCCGACCGTCCGGCTGGCAAAGTCCTCGAATTCGGGCACGAAACCGGAGAGGAAGCAGGTGACCGAGCAGCCGGGCGGCAGCATATTGAGCTCGATGGGCGGCAGCACATCCTCCTCGGTGTCGGTGTGGAAGGAGACGGTGCCGAGGAAGGCGTGCTCGGTCGAGTTGTTGCGGGCGGTCACCTGAACATAGGGCACCTCGCCGACCGTACCCGAGCTGACGTCCAGCCCGATCTCAAGCGAATTGTAGAGATCGGTGTCGGTGGCGGTGAAGACGGGCGACGGCTCCTCCGGCTGGGCGCTTTCCGAACTGGAGGAGCTTTCCTCCGAGATCACCGCTGCGTCGACCGGCAACAACAGGGCCAGCGCGCCGCTGAGCAGGAAGATACCGAGGGTGATGCAGAAGGAGAGGGTCGATTGTCTGCGGGAAAAGAGCGTCATCAGTCTAACCCCTTTCCGGGCGGCAGCCGCCCGCGTGGTTCTGATCCCTATTGTAATACGGAAACGGCAAAGCCGCAAGCCTTCGAGACGGGAAAGCCGCTCAATGGGGCAGCTCGAGCATCAGCTCGGCACGGGCGAAGAGGACCGACTCGCCCGCCAGCGTCACCCGATCCCCCTCCAAACGGCAGTGGAGGATGCCGCCCCGCCGGGACGCCTGATAGGCGAGCAGCGTATCCTTCCCCAGTTTGTCCGCCCAATAGGGGACGATGTGGCAATGGCCGGAGCCGCAGACCGGGTCCTCAGGAACGTCCAGCTTGGGGGCGAAGGAACGGGAGACGCAGTCGAACTGGCCATCCCCCGCCGCGGTGGCATGCTGCAGCAGACCCTCCAGTTCCCGCAGCCGGTCGAGATCGGGGCTGAGTGCCCGCACCGTCTCGGCCGAATCGAAGACGCAGAGCAGATCCCGTCCGAGATAGGCTTCGCGCGGACGGACACCGAATGCCTCGGCCATCGCGTCGGTGACCGGGACGGGGGTGAGCGGGTAGGCGGGGAAATCCATCTCGAGGAGCGTCCCCCGCTGCCGGACGCTCAGCCTGCCGCTGCGGGTCAGGAAGACAAGCGGGTCCCGCCGGACCCCCAGCTGGGTGAGCAGCACATAGGCGGTCGCGAGGGTGGCGTGGCCGCAGAGATCGATCTCGCCGCCCGGCGTAAACCAGCGCAGCCGGAAATGCTCCCCCTCGGGGAGGACAAAGGCGGTCTCCGAGAGATTGTTCTCGATGGCGATCTGCTGCATCAGCGCGTCGGGGGGCCAGCGGTCGAGCGGACAGACGGCGGCCGGATTGCCGCCAAAGAGGCGGTCGGTAAAGGCGTCGGCGACATATTGGGTGAGCACCGGTGTTCCCCTCCTTTTTGGGTAGGTCGATCACATTCACCCCTTATTCTACCACCGGCGGCGCGGACCGGCAAGGGAAAATCCGCTGCTTTTGTAAAGTCGCACATTGCCGCGCCTCGATACACTTCCATTTTGATGGAAAATCCCGCCTTGCATAAACCGGAGAAAAACGCTATACTGAATCTAACCTTGACAGAACGCTGTCAAACACCAAAGGAGGGTTTCGCATGACCAATCATCTCGCAGAACGGATGGGCCGTCTGCACACCGAATCCGCCTTCAAGATCATGGCGAGGGCGAACGCGCTCGAGGCGCAGGGCAAGAGTATCATCCACATGGAAATCGGACAGCCCGACTTCAAGACACCCTCCCACATCATCGAGGCCGCCTATCAGGCGATGAAGGACGGCTACACCGGCTACACCCCGACCCCCGGCTATCCCCAGCTGCGGGAGACGATCGCCGCCTATGCCGCCGCCCACAAGGGCATCAAGACCGACAAGGACGAGGTTGTCGTCGTGCCGGGCGGCAAGCCGGTCATGTTCTACACCATGCTGATGCTGATCGATCCGGGCGACGAGGTGGTCTACCCCAACCCCAGCTTCCCGATCTACGAGTCCTGCATCAAGTTCACCGGCGGCGTCCCGGTGCCCTATCCGCTGACCGCCGAGAACGACTTCCGCATCGACATCGAGGGCTTTAAAAAGCTCATCACTCCGAAGACCAAGCTGGTGATGCTCAACAACCCCTCCAACCCGACCGGCGGCGTCTTCGAGAAGGAGGACATCCTCGCGATTGCCGACATCCTCCGCGACCGCCCGGATATCTACATCCTCTCGGACGAGATCTACGACCGGCTGGTGTTCGACGGCAGCGTCTTCTCGATTGCGGCGCTGCCCGAGTTTAAGGACCGCACCATCATCCTCGACGGCTTCTCCAAGACCTACGCGATGACCGGCTGGCGGCTCGGCTACGGCATCATGAACCACGGGCTGGCCGAGCAGATGGAGCTGCTGATGGCAAACTCCAACTCCTGCGCCGCCGCCTTCACCCAGATGGCCGCCATTGCCGCGCTGACCGGCCCGCAGGACGCGGTCGACGAGATGCGCGCCGCCTTCAAGGAGCGCCGCGATTACCTCATCGACGCCCTCAACGCCATCCCCGGCGTCCAATGCTGCCTGCCGAAGGGCGCTTTCTACGCTTTCCCGAACATCGCGAGCTTCGGCCTCTCCTGCGACGAGTTCGCCGCCCGGCTGATGGAGGAGGGCGGGGTCGCCGCCGCGGCCGGCACCGGCTTCGGCGCATACGGCGAGGGCTATATCCGCCTCTCCTACGCCACCTCGCTCGACAACATCAAGATCGCCGTCGACCGCATCGACAAATTCACCAAGACCCTCAAATAGTTTTTCCACTGCCGCCCGTTCTCTCCGGAGGACGGGCGGTTTTGCGTGTCTAGTGATTGACAGGGGAGGATCGGGAAAGCTATAATAAAAACCGGAAAAATCCCGTCGAAAGGGGCTTGACATCGATGCGCGCTGCGCCTACCATGAGACAGACAGACAGACAGACAGACAGCCATTCAGACAGACAGACAGTAAGATAAATAATACCAATCTTGGCGATGGGATGGTTTGGCGCGTCTGCCCGGCGGTTCGGGCGGATGCGCCGCTTTGCGTCCTCCGGCGGCTAAGTAGCCTGCTGCTGGCGATGATCCTGCTCTTCCTGCTGGTGCCGGTGGCCGGCGCGGCGGGGGAGACATGGAGCTATAATGCAACAGAGAAGACGCTCACCTGTATCGTTGACGGGGAGACTATCACGCTGAAGGAAGTGACCGCCGACGGTACCAACTTGACCATCGGGCAAAACCATATGGACTTGGGTGACTCTGACATCACAACCCTGGATTTGTCCGGCAGCATAAGTAGCAACGATGGTACATCTTATACCATTACCGCCATTGGGGGGAGCGCCTTTGATGGCTGCACGAGTTTCACCTCCGTTATCCTGCCGGAGAGCCTGAAATCTATCGGAGATAACGCCTTTGTGAACTGCACAGGCCTTACCTCTATCACTCTGCCTGACAGTGTAACCACCATCGAGAGGAGGGCCTTTTACGGCTGTACGATCCTTACCTCCATCGACCTGCCCATCGGCCTGACCACCCTTGGAGATAGAGCCTTTATGGGCTGCACGCGCCTCGAATCATCGACCTGCCCGACGGTATGACCACCATAGGAAGTAACGCCTTTGATGGCTGCACGAGTCTTACATCCCTCATCTTTCGGTCGGAGATGCCGCCCACGCTGGGAACCGATGCGCTAAAGGATACCAACGACTCGCTGCAAATCTATGTGCCGGACGACGCGGTGGAAGCGTACAAGGGAAAATGGAGCAGCTATGCGGACCAGATCAGCGCCACCCCCGACATCCCAAGCAGTCCCTCGAATCCACCCAGCTACACCATCGTCCGCCCCGATGGGTTCCTCGCGAGCGGGGCGGAATATTGGGCGGAAGCACCGGGCGCGGAGACGGAATCCACGCCTGAGACGGATGTGGACGCGGGGAAAGATAATCCCTCTATGGGCGGAGCGCATGACGCCGTGCAAGTGAAGAGTGAATAGTGAAAAGTGAAGAGTTGTGGTGTGAGCGCGGTGCGCTCACATTTCGATAAGGCTCTCTTTCGGCTGGCCACGCGGGTTTGACGATCCCAGATGCGGAATCACCCGGTGTGCGCATGGAGGCTGGGAGTCTGCTGCCTTTCCGTCCACGCTTACCTGAGTTCGAGGTCACCGCAGGTGATTGGCAGCGCGGACTCCGCGTGAAATTTTTCACAATCTTGACAAACCTGCCTTGATTCTGGTCTTTGAATGGGGTACAATAGGGAATAAAAGCAGGCTTCCAGCGGAGAGATGGCCCAGCCATGGGCTTTTTGAGAAAGGATGATAGGCTGATGACCTCCTACCACAAGAAGAATATTGAAGATATCGACGTCAGCGGCAAGCGGGTGCTGGTCCGCTGCGATTTCAACGTCCCGATTGCCGAGGGCAAGATTCAGAACGACACCCGGATTCAGGCGGCGCTGCCGACCATCCGCTACCTGATGGCGCACCACGCTCGGGTGATCCTCTGCAGCCACCTCGGCCGCCCGAAGGGTAAGGTCGACCCCCAGTACAGCCTCGCGCCGGTCGCTGTCCGTCTGAGCGAACTGCTCGGCGTGGAGGTCGAGATGGCGAAGGAT
>CASGDD010000153.1 GCA_949300115.1 uncultured Oscillospiraceae bacterium
CTGATCGACTGCACCCTCACCGGCTGCGATTTCTCGAACAGCACCCTGCGTGACGCCTATCTCTGCCGCACCCGTCTGGTCGATTGCAAGGGGCTCGGGCTCACCCTGCTGCACAGCCTCTGCCGGGAATCGGCCTTGGAGGGCGGCGTCTTTCGCTATCTCCGCGCCGAGGACACCGATTATACCGACTGCCTCCTTGGCCCCGGCGACTGGCGGGAGGCATCCTGCACCGACTGCCGGCTCAAGCGCGTCCGGCTGGAGGAGCTCGACCTGACCCGCGCGACCTTTTTCAGCACCCCGCTCGCCGGCATCGACCTGCGCAGCTGCACCCTCGACGGACTCATCGTCTCGGATACCCTCCGGGAGCTTCGCGGCGCGGTCGTCACCCCGCTCCAGGCGGCCGCTCTCGCCCGGCTGATGGGGCTCATCGTCCGCTAGCACCGCTTGTCCTCCCCCCTCCGCGCATGGTATACTGAGGATGTCCGCCATCCATCGCCCATGCCGCCCGGAGGAGGGATTTTTCATGTCCATCGACCATGTCGAACTGCTCGAAAGCATCCTCAACGCCTTCCCCTATCCCATCGTCTTTGTCGACGACAGCTTTGTCATCCGCTATATGAACCGCCAGGCCGACTACCAGTACCACACGGTGCGCGGCTATCCCAATCTCATCGGCAGAAATCTGCTCGACTGCCACCACAACGAAGCCGTCCGCCAGCGCATCCGGGAGAACTGGGAGGGGATGAAACGGGACGGCAAGCCCCGCTTTGTCTCGGTCAATCTCGACAACCAGCGCCTCTACATGCAGCCGGTGCGGGACCGGGCAGGCAACTTCATCGGCTTTTTCGAGCGCTTTGAGCTCAACCTCGCCCTGCCCCCAACCCCGCACCGCTAGAAATTTTTCGCTTTCCCGAAGGGCGGATTGGCCCAGCTTCTGCCCCAAAAGACTTACCCGTTTTTTACAAATCCGCAGATTCTTCAAGTTCCTGTCAATCTTTTGTCAAAGGCCGGTCTTCCCCCGTCCGATCCGCCAAAAATTCCGTCCGTTTGGGCAGGGATTTTCCCACGTTATACGGCAAAAATGACGCTGATAGCACTTTACATTCCCACGTAAAAATGATAAGATGGTCAGTGATAGAAAAGCAGCAAAAATTCCGACGTTCTTCTTGAAAACGCCGGGAGGTGACCGTGTGGCCGGACATGCGCGGGATGCTGCATTTTCGTTAAAGAAAAGTTTAGGAGGAAGTGTCAATGGCGAGAAACATGAAAACCATGGACGGTAACACTGCGGCCGCGCACGTGTCGTATGCGTTTACCGACCTGGCAGCCATCTATCCGATCACCCCTTCGTCGGTCATGGCCGAGCTTTCCGACGAATGGTCCGCTCAGGGCCGCAAGAACATCTTTGGTAATCAGGTTCGTGTCGTGGAGATGCAGTCGGAGGCCGGCGCCGCCGGTGCCGTGCACGGTTCGCTTGCGGCCGGCGCCCTGACCACCACCTTCACCGCCTCCCAGGGCCTGCTCCTGATGATCCCGAACATGTACAAGATCGCCGGTGAGATGCTCCCCTGCGTCATCGATGTCTCCGCCCGTACGGTGGCGACCCACGCGCTCAACATCTTCGGCGACCATTCGGACATCTACGCCACCCGTCAGACCGGCTTTGCGATGCTCGCCTCTGGCAACCCGCAGGAGGTCATGGACCTCGGCGCCGTCGCCCACCTCTCCACCATCAAGGGCCGCGTGCCTGTCCTCCACTTCTTCGACGGCTTCCGGACCTCCCACGAGATCCAGAAGATCGAGACCTGGGATTATGACGATCTTGCCGAGCTGTGCGACTTCGACGCGGTCGAGGCCTTCCGCAAGAGCGCGATGAACCCCAACCACCCGGTGCAGCGCGGTACCGCCCAGAACGGCGACATCTTCTTCCAGAACCGTGAGGCCTGCAACACCGCCTACAACGCCTTCCCGGCCGTTGTCCAGGATTACATGGACAAGGTCAACGCCAAGATCGGCACCAACTACAAGCTCTTCAACTACTACGGCGCGCCCGATGCCACCAACGTCATCATCGCGATGGGCTCGGTCTGCGACACCACCGAAGAGGTCATCGATTACCTCAACGCCAAGGGCGGCAAGGTCGGCCTTGTCAAGGTCCGCCTCTATCGTCCGTTCTCCAAGGAGCACCTCGTGGCCGCGCTGCCTGAGACCACCAAGGTCATCTCGGTCCTCGACCGCACCAAGGAGCCCGGCTCGGTCGGTGAGCCGCTCTACCTCGATGTCGTCGCCGCCCTCAAGGGCTCCAAGTTCGAGACGACCCCCGTCTACACCGGCCGCTACGGCCTCGGCTCGAAGGACACCACCTCCGGCCAGATCATCGCCGTCTACAAGAACGCCGAGACGGGCGCGAAGCCGGTCTTCACCATCGGCATCAACGACGATGTAACGAACCTCTCCCTCAAGGTCGAGGAGGACCCGAACACCTCCCCCGAAGGCACCACCAACTGCAAGTTCTGGGGCCTCGGCGCGGACGGCACCGTCGGCGCGAACAAGAACTCGATCAAGATCATCGGCGACCACACCGACATGTACGCGCAGGCGTACTTTGAGTATGACTCGAAGAAGTCGGGCGGTCTGACCATCTCCCACCTGCGTTTCGGTCACACCCCGATCCGTTCGACCTACTTCGTCAACAAGGCGAACTTCGTCGCCTGCCACAACCCCTCCTATGTCCAGAAGTACCACATGGTCGAGGATCTGGTTCCGGGCGGCACCTTCCTGCTCAACTGCGGCTGGGATGTCTCCGAGCTCGATCACCGTCTCCCCAACGAGATGAAGAAGTACATCGCCCAGAACAACATCCAGTTCTACACTATCGACGCGGTCAAGATCGCGCGTGAGCTGGGCCTGGGCGGCCGTACCAACACCATCCTCCAGTCCGCCTTCTTCATGCTTGCGAACATCATCCCCGCCGAGGATGCCGTCAAGTACATGAAGGACGCCGCGACCAAGAGCTACGGCGCCAAGGGCGACAAGATCGTCAAGATGAACCACGACGCCATCGACATGGGCGCGAAGAACGTCGTCAAGGTCGACGTGCCCGAGTCCTGGAAGAACGCCGGCGAGGATGCCCCGATGCCGAAGGCCACCGGCGATCGCAAAGATCTGGTCGACTATGTCAACGAGATCGTTGTCCCGGTCAACGCCCATGACGGCGAGAACATCCCTGTCTCCGCCTTCATGAAGGATACCCGCGTCATCGGCGAGGTTCCGTCCGGCACCTCCGCCTACGAGAAGCGCGGCATCGCGGTCGATGTCCCGAGCTGGAACTTTGACAACTGCATCCAGTGTAACTTCTGCTCCTACGTCTGCCCGCACGCCGCCATCCGTCCGGTCGTCCTCACCGAAGAGGAAGCGAAGAACGCCCCCGAGGGCATGAAGATGACCGACATGACCGGTATGCCCGGTTACAAGTTCGCGATGACCGTCTCGGCGCTCGACTGCACCGGCTGCGGCTCCTGCGTCAACGTCTGCCCGGGCAAGAAGGGCCAGAAGGCGCTCGAGATGAAGTCGCTCGACAGCCAGCTTGCGCAGCAGGATATCTTCGCCTATGGCTTCAGCCTGCCGGAGAAGCCGGAAGTCAACGAGAAGTTCAAGGTCAACACCGTCAAGGGCAGCCAGTTCAAGCAGCCCCTGCTCGAGTTCTCGGGCGCCTGCGCCGGCTGCGGCGAGACCCCGTATGCCAAGCTGGTCACCCAGCTCTACGGCGACCGGATGTACATTGCGAACGCCACCGGCTGCTCCTCCATCTGGGGCGCGTCCGAGCCTTCGACCCCGTACACCGTCAACAAGAAGGGCAAGGGCCCGACCTGGGCGAACTCGCTGTTTGAGGACAACGCCGAGTACGGCTACGGCATGTACCTCGCCCAGTCGCTCATCCGTCATCAGATGGCCGACAAGACCCGTGAGCTGATCGCGGTGCCGCACTGCTACGAGGGCCTCAAGGAAGCTGCCCAGAAGTGGCTCGACACCTTCAACGACGGCGAAGCCAACCAGGCCGCGACCGACGCCTATGTCGCCGCGCTTGAGGAATGTGTCCTGACCGTCGACGATGAGATCAAGCTCTTCGAGAGCGATCCCAAGTTCGCCGATATGCTCGAGACCGCCAAGGGCTGGAAGGCCGCCGGCTACAAGTACTGCCAGTGCGACGCCTGCAAGCTCGGTGCGGAGATTCTCAAGAACAAGGATTACCTGGCCAAGAAGTCGGTCTGGATCTTCGGCGGCGACGGCTGGGCCTATGACATCGGTTTCGGCGGCCTCGACCACGTCATCGCGTCGGGCGAGAATGTCAACATCTTCGTCTTCGATACCGAGGTCTATTCGAACACCGGCGGCCAGTCCTCCAAGTCCACCCCGATCGGTGCTGTGGCGCAGTTCGCCGCGGCCGGTAAGGAGGTCGGCAAGAAGGATCTCGCGGCCATCGCGATGAGCTATGGTTATGTCTATGTCGCTCAGATCGGTATGGGCGCCGACTTCAACCAGTGCATCAAGGCGATCACCGAGGCGGAGAGCTACGATGGTCCTTCGATCATCATCGCCTACGCCCCCTGCATCAACCACGGTATCCGCGGTGGCATGGGCATCTCCCAGACCATCATCAAGAACGCGGTTGCGGCCGGTTACTGGCACACCTTCCGTTACGATCCTCGCCTGAAAGCGGAGGGCAAGAACCCCTTCCAGCTCGACAGCAAGGCTCCGTCGATGGATTACGACGAGTTCATCATGAACGAGGTCCGTTACTCCTCGCTCACCCGCACCTTCCCCGATCGCGCCCACGAGCTCTTCGAGCGCGCCAAGAAGGCTGCCCACGACAAGTACGAGCACCTCGTCTCCCTGCAGAAGCTGTACGAAGTGAAATAAACCACCCGCACAGCCCCCTGCAATCTTCCCCGATAACGGCAAAGCCCCGAGAGAAATCTCGGGGCTTTGTTTTGCGCGGCCGGGAGCCCCGGCTGGC
>CASGDD010000154.1 GCA_949300115.1 uncultured Oscillospiraceae bacterium
CGTGGATGCCCTTGCACTCCTCTTTCCAGAGGGCGGGATCGACATTCAGCAGATCCTTCAGCGTCTCCACGCTGACCTCGTCCTCGATGCCCTCGAGGTTCAGATCCTCCGGCTTGGGCTCGTAGCCGATCGGGGTTTCGACGGCGTCCGCCTTGCCCTCGCAGCGGTTGATGATCCACTCGAGCACCCGCATATTCTCGCCGAAGCCCGGCCAGATGAAGTGGCCCTCGTCATCCAGACGGAACCAGTTGACGTTGAAGATCTTGGGCGCCTTGTCGCCGAGGCGTTCGCCCATCTCCAGCCAGTGCTGGAAGTAGTCGCCCATGTGGTAGCCGCAGAAGGGACGCATCGCCATCGGGTCGCGGCGGACAACGCCGACCGCGCCGGTCGCGGCGGCGGTGGTCTCACTGGCCATGATCGAGCCTACAAAGACGCCGTGCGCCCAATCGAACGACTGGTAGACGAGCGGCGCGGTCTTGGCACGGCGGCCGCCAAAGACGATCGCCGAGATGGGCACGCCCTGGGGATTGTCAAATTCGGGGCTGATGCAGGGGCAGTTCTTGCCCGGCGCGGTGAAGCGGCTGTTGGGATGGGCGCCCTTCGAACCGTCGGTGCAGTCCCAACGCTCGCCCTTCCAGTTGAGCGCGTTCTTCGGCGGATTCTTGTCCATGCCCTCCCACCAGACGGTGTTGTCGTCGAGATTCTGCACAACGTTGGTGAAGATGGTGTTCTTGCGGGTGGCGGCCAGCGCGTTGGGATTGGACTTTTCGCTCGTGCCGGGCGCGACGCCGAAGAAGCCGTTCTCCGGGTTGATCGCCCACAGCCGGCCGTCCGGACCGATGCGCATCCAGGCGATGTCATCGCCGACGCACCAGACCTTGTAGCCCTTGTTGCGGTAGACCTCGGGCGGAATGAGCATCGCGAGGTTGGTCTTGCCGCAGGCGGAGGGGAAGGCGGCCGCGATGTACTTGGTCTCGCCCTTGGGGTTCTCGAGGCCCAGGATGAGCATGTGCTCGGCCATCCAGCCTTCCTTGCGGCCCTGCCAGGAGGCGATGCGGAGGGCGAAGCACTTCTTGCCGAGCAGCACGTTGCCGCCGTAGCCCGAGTTGACCGACCAGATGGTGTTGTCCTCGGGGAAGTGGCAGATATAGCGGTCCTCCTCGCTGAGCTGCGCCTTGGAGTGCAGGCCGCGGACGAAGTCGTTCGAATCGCCCAGCTGCTCGAGCGCCTGTTTGCCCATGCGGGTCATGATATCCATCGACACGACGACATAGATCGAGTCGGTGATCTCGATGCCGACCTTGGAGAAGGGGGAACCGATCTGGCCCATGCAGTAGGGCAGCACATACATCGTGCGGCCCTTCATGGCGCCGTCGAAGAGGGGGGTGAGCTTTTTGTAGCCCTCCTCCCTGCTCATCCAGTTGTTGATCGGGCCGGCGTCCTCCTCCTTATCGGTGCAGATGAAGGTGCGGCCTTCGACGCGCGCGACATCGTTGATAGCCGAGCGGTGGAGATAACAGCCGGGCAGTTTCTCCTCATTGAGCTTGACCATCTCGCCGGTGGTGAGGCTCTCGTCGTAGAGCGCCTGGAGCTGTTCCTTGCTGCCGTCAATCCAGACGACCTTGTCGGGTTTGACCAGCTTGGTCATCTCGTCGACCCACGCAAGCACATGCTGGTTGGTTGTCATGCTTCTACCTCCTTGATTGATCGACCGTCACGGCCGCATTGTGTACCAGAAAAAGACGTGGAAGCACAATCTTCGAAATCTTCCACATCTACCATTATACCGGCCTGTATGCAAGAAATCAACGGGGGATTTGTTACAAAATTATCAATGTCCGGCGGGTTTTTTCAGGATCGTGCGCACAGGGCGCACAAAATCCCGGCAGGGTGTGATCTGCCGGGATCGGTCTACATGCTTTGGATGCCCATCCGCTCGAGACCGCAGACCGCCCGGGCGTTGAGATCGAGCATCGGGGGGATGACGCCGCCGTGGGAGGCCATCAGCGCCTGCGCCTCGTAATAGCCCTGTGCGCCGATCATCGCGGCGTTGTCCGAGCAGAGGGAGAGGGGCGGGAGATAGAGGGCGCAGCCGAGGGCGTCGCAGCGGGCCTGCAGCGTTTCCCGCAGCAGCGAGTTGGCCGCGACCCCGCCCGCCAGTACCAGCTTGTCCGCGCCCAGCTCGGCGGCCGCCCGCATGGTGTGATCGACGAGCATGCCGACCGCCGCCTGCTGGAAGGAAGCGGCGAGATCGGGCACCGAGAGGGTCTCCCCCTTCTGCTCGGCGTTGTGCCAGAGGTTGATAACCGCCGTCTTGAGCCCCGAAAAGCTGAAGTCGTAGGGCGCCCCCTCGATATGGGGCCGGGGGAGGGGATAGCGGGGGGTGCCCTCGCGGGCCGCCCTGTCGATCGCCGGGCCGCCGGGATAGCGCAGGCCCATCACCCGGGCGGCCTTGTCGAACGCCTCGCCCGCCGCGTCGTCCCGGGTGCGGCCGACGACGGTGAAGCGGGTGTAGTCCTCCACCCGCACGATATGGCTGTGCCCGCCCGAGACGACCAGCGCGAGGAAGGGGGGCGTAAGCTCGGGATAGGCGAGGTAGGCGGCGGCGATATGCCCGCGGATATGGTGCACCGGGATGACCGGCTTGCCGGCCGCATAGGCGAGCCCCTTGGCGAAATTCAGTCCGACCAGCAGGGCACCGATGAGCCCCGGCATGGCGGTGACCGCCACCCCGTCGACCGCCTCGAGCGGGAGGCCGGCCTCCTCGAGCGCCCGGCGGGTCACCGCCCCGATCATCTCGACATGGCGGCGGGAGGCGATTTCGGGGACCACCCCGCCATACAGGCTGTGCTCCTCCAGCTGGGTGTGGACGATATCCGAGCGGACATGCCGCCCATCTTCGACCACGGCGGCGGCCGTCTCGTCACAGGAACTTTCGATGGCAAGCAGGATCATACGGATGCCTCCCCTTCGCCGGACGGAGGATCCAGCGTCAGATTCATAATCAGTCCGTCCTCCTCCGGCTGGCGGTAGAAATGCGGCCGGGTGCCGGCGGGGAGGAAGCCCAGCCGGGTGTAGAGGGCGATGGCCGCGCGGTTGCTTGGGCGGACGTCGAGCGAGAGGGTGTGCATGCCGTCCTCCCGCCCATGGGCGATGAGCGACTCCATCAACAGCTGTCCGATGCCCCGGCCCCGCGCCTCGGGCGCGACCGCGACATTGCAGACGAAGCCCTCCCCCGCGACGAGATGCATCCCGGCATAGCCGACCGCCTCGCCGCCCCTGTCGGCGACGAGAAAGACGGCCAGCGGGTTCGCGAGCTCCTCACCGAGGCTCTGTTCGCTCCAGGGGTCGGAGAAGCTCGCCCGTTCGAGCGCCGCGATCGCGGGGAGATCCCCCTCTGCCATCGGGCGGATGCGCACATGGGGCGGGCGGGCGAATGCCTCGTCGAGGATGAGATCCATCACCCCGGCGAGCGCGTCCCGGCAGTGGCGGTAGTCGTCGAGCGAGCCGCCGAAGGGGTCGGGAATGCCGTAGCCGGGGACCACCACCGGCAGGGTGGGATCGACCGACCAGAGGGCGTGGGCATGCCGCTCGCTCATCGCCACGATGAGATCGGCGGAGGCGAGCAGTCCGGCGGTCACCGGCCGGGGGGTGTGTTCGATCGAAAGGCCCAGCTCCTCGAGGGCGAGGCGGGCGTTTTCGCTGAGCCGGTCCCCGGGATAGAGTCCGGCGCTCGCCGCCTCCACCTGCAGCGCCCGTTCCTCCGCCCGGCGGCGGCAGAGCGCTTCGGCCATCGGGCTGCGGCAGGTGTTGCCGGTGCATACAAAGAGGATGGTTCGTGTCATGGGGTCCATCTATCCTTTCGCGTGATACCAGTCGGGGCCGCTGTGGGCATCGACCTTGAGCGTCACCTTGAGCTTCAGCGCCCCCTCCATCTCCTCCTGCAGCAGCTGGGAGACGGCCGCGGTTTCCTCCGCCGGCGCCTCGACAATCAGTTCGTCGTGTACCTGGAGGATCAGCCGGGCCGGAAGCCCCTCCTCCCGCAGGCGGCGGTAGACCCGCACCATCGCAATCTTGATGATGTCGGCGGCCGTCCCCTGGATAGGGGTATTGCGGGCGACCCGTTCGCCGACGGCGCGCAGGTTGCGGTTCTGGCTGCTAAGCTCGGGCAGCGGACGGCGGCGGCCGAGCAGGGTGGTGACATACCCCAGCTCCTTGGCCTTTTCGACCGTCTCCTTCATATACCGGTCGACCCCCTTGTAGGTGCCGAGATAGCCCTTGATATACTGGTCGGCCTCGGCCACCGAGACGCCGATATCCTGCGAGAGGGAGAAGGCGCCGATGCCGTAGACGATGCCGAAATTGACCGCCTTGGCCCGCGAGCGCATCTGGGGGGTGACCATCTCGAGCGGCATATCGAAGACCTCCGAGGCGGTCTTCTGGTGGATATCGACCTCCTCGTTGAACGCCTCAATCATCACCGGATCGTCGGCGATCGAGGCGAGCACCCGCAGTTCGATCTGCGAATAGTCGGCGTCGACCAGCGCCTGGCCGGGCGAGGCTTTGAAAAATTTGCGCAGCTCGCTGCCCTCAGGGGTGCGGACAGGGATGTTCTGCATGTTGGGGTCGGTCGAGCTGATGCGGCCGGTGCGGGTCTCGGTCTGGTTGAAGCGGGAATGGATCCGCCCGTCCGGTCCGATGACCTTGAGCAGCCCGTCGACATAGGTGGAGACCAGCTTCTGCAGCTTGCGGTATTCGAGCACCGCCCCCGCGATCGGGTGGATGGGGCGGAGCAGCTCGAGGACATCGACGTTGGTCGAATAGCCGCTCTTGGTCTTTTTGGCGAAGGGCAGCCCCAGCTCCTCGAAGAGGACGATCCCCAGCTGTTTGGGGGAATTGAGGTTGAAGTCGTGCCCGGCGAGCGTATAGATCTCCTCGGTGATCGTGTCGAGACGCGCCCGCAGCGCGTCGCCATACTGCCGCAGCGCGTCGGCATCGACCGCGAAGCCCACGAGCTCCATCGAGGCGAGCACCTCGGCGAGCGGCATCTCGATCTCGTACAGCAGGGTATCCATCCCCTCCCGGTGGATCTCCTCCGCCATCCGGGGACAGAGCCGGCAGAGCCCGGCGCAGTCGGAGGCGTCCTCGTCGAGGTCGGAGCGGATGGCGCAGCGGTATTCCCCGAGCAGCCGGGGCAGATCGTAGCTGCTGGCGGTGGGGGCGAGCAGATAGGCGGCGAGGGTGGCGTCAAAACGGAAGCCGGCTGCCGGGATATCGTGGGTGAGGGCGTACCGCCAAAGCTCCTTGAGCTGGCAGGTATATTTGCCGACAGACCGGTCGGCGAGCAGCCGGTCGAGCAGCGCAAGCTCCTCCGATTCGAACACCGCCTGCCCGTCCGACAGCCGGAAGCGAACGATCTGGTCCTCCTCCAGCTGGACGGTCAGCGCGAGCGTCCCGATGTCCGCCGCGGCTGCAAAAGCTGCCCAATCGGTGTAATGGGCAAGCGTCTCCTGGGCGATCGTGCCGGCGAGCGAGGCGTCGTCGGCGTCCTCCAGCCCCAGCTTGTCGATCATCGAGTACATCTCGAGCGAGCGGATGCGCCGGACGGCCGCCGGGCGGTCCCCCTCGGTGCGCAGATAGTGGTCGAGCTGGGGGTCGATGGGGGCGTCGGTGCGGATGCGGGCGAGGGTGTAACTCTGGTAGGCCGACTCCCTGCCGTCGATGAGCTTCTGCCGCACCCCCTTTTTGATATCGGGGCTGTCGAGATTGTCATAGACCGCGTCGAGCGTGCCGAACTGGGCGATGAGGGCGAGGGCGGTCTTCTCCCCGATGCCGGCGACGCCGGGGATGTGGTCCGAGCTGTCCCCCATCAGCGCCTTGACGTCGACCAGCTGGGGCGGATGGATGCCATATTGATCGAGAAAGACCTGTTCGTCATAAAGGGTGGCCGAAGCCCGTCCCATCTTGGTGGTCGCCAGCCGGACGGTGGTGTGCGGCCCGATCAGCTGGAGGCTGTCCCGGTCGCCGGTCGCGATGACGCAGTCCCAGCCCCGTTCCTCGCAGAGGTGGGAGAAGGTGCCGAGGATGTCGTCCGCCTCGAACCCCGATGCCTCGACGATGGGGAAGCCGAGCTCGCGCAGCAGCGCCTTGAGCGGTTCGACCTGTTCGCGCAGCTCGTCGGGCATCTTCCGGCGTCCCGCCTTGTATTCATCGTACATCTTGTGCCGGAAGGTCGGCGCAGCGAGGTCGAAGGCGAAGGCGACCGCGTCCGGTTTGGTCTCGGCACAGATCGAGAGCAGGATGTTGAGAAAGCCGTAGATGGCGTTGGTGTACATCCCCGATTTGGTGGTCAGCAGTTTGATGCCGTAGAAGGCACGGTTGAGAATCGAGTTGGAATCGAAAGCAAGCAGCTTCAAAGAACGGTTCCCCCTTCCGGGACAATCAAATCGATGGCGTTGGCCGTTTTTTCGCGGAATGGACCCGAGGGCCGGGACGCGCCAAAAATAAATCTATCTTAGTATAACATAAAACTTGTCCTGCGGCCGGAAGTTTGCTAAAATATTCTGTAACTTTTTTCGGTCTGCCCTCCATATGGCGCGCGGCCGGCGGCCATCCGCCTCGTGTGATGGCGGGCTGCCGGCCGGCGGGGCAGTCCGAACGTTTCTTTGAAAGGAGATGGATGCGGTGGTTGCGATCGGAAGTCTTCAGCTGCCCCGCACCGCCCTGCTCGCCCCGATGGCGGGGGTGGCCGACCGGGCGTTTCGTACCCTCTGCCGGGCATATGGCGCGGCGCTGGTCGTCTCGGAGATGGCGAGCGCCAAGGGGCTCTGCTATCAGGGGCAGAAGACGGCCGAACTGCTCGAGATCACCGGGGCCGAGCGCCCGATGGCCCTCCAGCTCTTCGGGGACGATCCCGAGATTCTGGCCGAGGGGGCGCGCATCGCCATGCGGTTTAAGCCCGACCTCATCGACCTCAACATGGGCTGCCCCGCCCCCAAGATCGCCGGCAACGGGGCGGGCGCGGCGCTGATGAAGAACCCCCTTCTGGCGGGGAGGATCGTGCGTGCGGTCGCCGACGCGGTGCCGGTGCCGGTCACCGTCAAATGCCGCAAGGGCTGGGATGCGGATTCGGTCAATGTGGTCGAATTTGCCCGCCGGATGGAGGCGTCGGGCGCGCAGGCGATCTGCGTCCACGGCCGGACCCGCGAGCAGATGTACGCCCCGCCGGCCGACTGGGCGATCATCCGGGCGGTCAAGGAGGCGGTCGCCATCCCGGTCATCGGCAACGGGGATGTCGACAGTCCCGAGGCGGCGAAGCGGATGTATGAGGAGACCGGCTGTGATCTGGTGATGGTCGGGCGGGGTGCGCTCGGCGCGCCCTGGCTCTTTGCACAGATTGCCCGCTATCTCGAGGATGGGACGCGGCTGCCCGCCCCCGCCCTCGACGAACGGATGGCGGTGCTCCGGCGGCATGTTGCCCTCCTCTGTGCCCACAAGGGGGAGCGCTGCGGGATGCGGGAGGCGCGCAAGCATGCCGCCTGGTATATGAAGGGATTGCGGGGCGCTGCCCGGCTGCGGGACGCGGCGATGCGGCTGGAAACCCAGGCGGACCTCGAACCGCTGATCGCCGAGGCGCTGCGGGAGAATGGGGAGGAGGATGCGCGATGACCGGCGGGGAAGATCGCTCCGGATTTGACGCGCTGCAGCTGCGTCTCTCCCGGCTGCAGGCGGTCGACGACCAGGTGCGCTGGATCGGCGGACGGCTGGATGAGCTCAACCGGCAGCTCTACACCCACTTCAGCCTGGTGGACGCGCGGTTTGATGTCATCCGCGGCTGCTTTACCGATATCCGCCCCAAGCTCGGGACGATCTATGAGCTGTACAGCAGGATCGACGGGCTGCTGGGGGCGCTGCGGCAGGCGCCGGACGGGCGGGAAGCACCGGCTGGGGAGGATGGGGCGGCCGAAGCCGACCCGCTCTTTGCCGAGATTGAGGAGGAGCTGTCGGCGGTGCAGGAGATGCTCGACCGGATCGACCGGCAGCTGGCGGCGCTGCGCAGCCCCTTTCCCATGGACGATCCCGACCGGTTTGAGATCGTCTGCTTCCCCCGTTGGCCGGTCAGCTGACCGCCGGTGAAATCTGGGCGGGAGAAGCTCTTGTCAAGCGGGAAGAAATCGTGTATAATAATGAGGATGTCCGGCATGGGTCCGGGCATATGGACACATGGGTCCTGTGCGACAGGAGCCCGTGAACCATGTCAGGCGGGGAACCGAGCAGCATTAAGCGGGTAATCCCGTGCGCCACAGTCAAGCCTGTGTGTCCTTATGTCCGGATCGATCGGAACAGATGAAAGAAAGCACGCGACATCTTTTTCCTGCGGGAGGGATGGCCCGTGCTTTTTTAAGCGGGAAGGGGGAGAAGGATGGCGCTCGCGCTCTATCGCAAATGGCGTCCCCGCACCTTCTCGGATGTCGACGGGCAACAGGCGATCACCGAGATTCTGCGTCATGAGGTCGCGGCCGGCAAACAGGCGCACGCCTATCTGTTCACCGGCTCGCGGGGCACCGGCAAGACCACCTGCGCCAAGATCCTGGCCAAGGCGGTCAACTGCCTCCATCCCCGGGACGGCGAACCCTGCCTCGAATGTGAAAACTGCCGGGGGATCGAGGATGGCAGCATCCTCGATGTGGTGGAGATCGACGCCGCCTC
>CASGDD010000155.1 GCA_949300115.1 uncultured Oscillospiraceae bacterium
TGACCCCAAATGGGCGATCTACCCGGCGGCGAGGCATTTTGGGTCGCTGGCAAGTAATTTTTTCGCAGGAATCCTCACGGATTTCAAGGAAAAATTGCGCCGTCCAGGGCACAAAAGGCCCGTCGATTGGGCATGTTGATATTTTTAAAACAGGCCCTAGGGGGCATTCCCCGCCGCTGCGCCGCAAAACGAACCCCGAAGAATCATGCTCTCCGGGGTTCGTTCCGATACCATGTTATCCCGCGACTAGGCGGTCAGGAAGGACAGCTCTTTGATCGAGATCAGCTGGTGGGGCTCGGGGTAGAAGCCATCGACATAGTCCCAGACGCCATACGCCTGCTGGCGGTGATGGACGGGGATCTCGAGGACGTTGTCGTAGACATACTGCTGCAGCTCGGCATAGACCTCGGCGCGCTCGGTCTCATCCATCGCGTCGGTACCGGCCTGCATCAGCTCGTTGAACCGCTCGTCATCCACCCGGCTGACGACCACCGTCGAGGTGTTGCGCAGATTGTTGAGCGCGTGCGCGGGATCGGCGGTCGCGGCGGTCATGCTGGCGATCGAGATATCGCAGGTGCCCTTGTTGAGCGCGTCCTGCCAGGTCGCCGCGTCGGCCGGCTCGATGGTGAGGGTGATGCCGAGGTCGGCGAGGTAGGCCTGCATCGCTTCGGCACTGCGGATCATCGCCGGACTCTCCTGCTCGATGCAGTGGATCTCAAAGCCGTCGGCATAGCCCGCTTCGGCCAGCAGCTCCTTCGCCCGGTCGGGATCGTAGGCGTAGGTACCGGTCGAGACATAGTAGTCGCTCGGCGGGGTCAGGCAGCTGTCGGCCAGCACATAGGTCGTCTCACCGGCCGCGATCGCGACATCCTCCCAGTTGACGCCGTAGGCAATCGCCTGACGCACCCGGATATCCTGAAACGGCTCGAAGTTGTAGTTGAAGGCGAGGTAGTTGACCTGCAGGCCGGGCGCCAGATAGCCGAGGATATGCTCCTTCTCGCCCGCGAGAATCGACTCGATGTCGCTGTCATCGAGGGCGGCGGCCAGGTCGATCTCGCCCGTCTCCAGCGCGATGGTGCGGGCGGTGCTCTCGGGGATAAAGCGGATGCGGACATCCTTGATGGCGGGCGCGTCGCCCCAGTAGCCGTCAAACCGGGTCAGGTCGACATGGCTGGAGACCACCCAATCGACAAACTGGTAGGGGCCGGTGCCGACCGGATTCTGGTTGAGGCAATCCTCGCCGTTCGCCTCCATATGGTCGTGCGGCACGATAAAGGCACGGACGGAGGAGCTGGAGAGGTAGTTTAAGGCCGGCGCGAAGGGGCGCTTGAAGGCGATGATGATATGGTAATCGTCGACGATCTCGGTGCCCTCGGGATCGAACGGCTCGAAAAGCGAACCGGTCGCCGGGCCGTCGGGGAAGCGGCTGATGGTGTAGGCGACGTCATCGGCGGTGAAGTCCTCGCCGTTGTGGAACTTGACCCCCTCGCGGAGGGTGACCGACAGATGGGTATCGTCCACCCATTCCCATTCGGTCGCGAGCACCGGGATGAATTCACCCGTCTCGGCGTCCTTGTCGAACAGCGCTTCGTAGACCTGCCTCTCGATCATGCCGCCGATGAGGTCGGTATTCGACTGGGGATCGAGCCGGCCGGGCTCCGAGTTGAAGGCGGCGGTAAACTGGTCGGGATTTTCCTTGACCGCAATGCCAGTCGACGCGGTGCTGCCCGAGGCAGCCTCACCGCCCGAGGTGGCCGTACTGCCCGACGCGGCGCCGGACGCGGCCGAACTGGTTTCGCCTCCGCCGCAGGCGGAGAGCAGCAGGGCAAGACAGATGAGCATTGTCAAAAGCCTGGTTGCGCGTTTCAATGAGATCCTCCTTTTGTGGGTTGTTCCTGGGGTTTGATGCCGTCATCCTCCCATCGATGGGCAGAGGGGGATTGTCCCGATCCCGCTGTCGGACGCGATTCCTTCTCTCACGGACAGTTTCCCGAACTGCTGTCATGCTACCCGAAAATCCACAATATTGTCAGTATATTTTTGCGATTTGTCATCAAGATCTGTAATTTTACCACCTCCTCCCTGAACTTTTTATCTATATTTACCATTCTTTGTAAATTTTGAAATGCCATTGCAGATGGCATCGACATTTTTTGACCGGATAAGAAAATGCCGGCGAATGCGGGGCGGCAGCCCGCCCCCCTCGGCCGGACGCAAAGCGGCCCCGGAACAGGTCCGGGGCCGCGTGCAGGGAGAATCGCCCAGCTCGGGCGGGGTATCGGCGGTTATTCGAGGATGTAGGAGTAATCTTTGATCGAAATCTGCTGGGCCGCGTCGGGGACGAAGCCTTCGACGTAATCCCACAGGCCGTAGGTCATCTTCTTGGTGAAGACGGGAATCTGCAGGACGTTGTCGTAGACATGCTGCTGCAGCTCGGCATAGATCTCGGCACGCTCGGTCTCATCCATCGCCTGCTCGGCCAGCTCGGCCAGCTCGTTGAACCGCTCGTCGGTGATCTTGGAGGTCACCGAGGTGCCCTTGGCCACCATGCCGGTCAGGGTGTGGGCCGGGTCGCCGGTCGTCGCGTTCATATTGCCCATGGTGACATCGTGGGTGCCCTTCGAGTTGGCGTCGATCCAGGTTGCGGTATCCGCCACCTCGATGGTCATCGTAATCCCCACCTCCGCGAGGAAGGCCTGGATGGTCTCGAGCACGCGGACGGTCGAGTTGACCTCCTCCTGGATGCAGCTGATCTCAAAGCCGTCGGCATAGCCCGCTTCGGCCAGCAGCTCCTTCGCCCGCTCGGGGTCGTATTCGTAGGTGCCGGTCGGTTTGTAGTACTGGACCTTCGGGGCGATGCAGCTGTCAGCCAGCGCGTAGATGGTGCCGCCGGCCGATTCGACCGCCGCCTTCCAGTCGACCGCGTAGGCAATCGCCTGGCGGACGCGGATGTCGTTGAACGGCTCGAAGTTGAGGTTGAAGTCGAAGTGGTTGACCACCACGCCGTCGATCATATGGCCGACCAGATGGGGCTTCTCACCGTCGAGAATCGCGGCGATATCCGAGTCCTCCAGCACGCAGGCGAGATCGATTTCACCGGTCTCCAACGCAATCGCGCGGGCGGTCGGCTCGGTGATGAAGCGGATACGGGCATTCTTGATAGCCGGCGCGCCGCCCCAGTAGTCGTCGTTGCGCACCAGATCGACGTGGCTGGAGACCAGCCATTCGACAAACTTGTACGGGCCGGTGCCGACCGGGCTCTGGTTGAGCGAATCGTTGCCGTTCTCCTCCATGTAATCGTGCGGCACGATATAGGCGCGGCCGCTGGTGAGGAAGTTCATAATCGGCGCGAAGGGATGCAGGAAGGCGATGGTGACCTCATAGTCGCCGTTCGCGGTGGTGTTGTCGAGGTCGAGGCTGGTGAAGAAGCTCGCCGCCGTCGCCTCGGTCTGCATCCGATAGAGGGAGAAGAGCACATCGTCCGAGGTGAAGTCCTCGCCGTTGTGGAACTTGACCCCCTCGCGCAGGGTCATCTTCAGGTGGGTATCGTCCAGCCACTCCCATTCGGTCGCGAGCGCGGGGATGATCTCACCGGTGGTGGGGTCCTTGTCGACGAGCGGATCGAAGATCTGCTTCTCGATCATAATGCCGACCAGCGAGGAGTTGTTCTGCGGATCGAGCTTGCCCGGTTCGGTCTCAAAAGCGGCGGTAAACTGGTCGGGGTCCTTCTTCACCGCAACCCCCGTCGTGGCTGCCGCGGCGGAGGAGTCCCCGTTTGTCGCGGTACTGCCCGAGGCGGCCGAGCTGGAAGTCTCAGCCCCGCCGCAGGCGGTCAGCAGCAGGGTCAGGCAAAGGATCATGGCGAGCACTCTGGAAAATCGCTTCATCGAAACATTCCCTCCTTCTGAGAGGACGCCGCCGGCGAATAGGATGGGAATCGGACGGCGTCGGGGTCTGGGGTTTCCTGCGTTCGGAGGAGCATCTGCCCGTCGTTTCAGTTGCTTTCTGCCGTTCGTCGTTCCGGTCACTGGTTTCCTTCCCTACCGTAGAACCCAAGCGAAATCCGCGGATTGCGCGGCCTTGCCGATCTGCCGTCGCCCGATCGTCCGCCCTATCACCTCCACCTTTTTTTGCTAAGTGAACTAAAGTCATGCTACATGAGCCGTGTACTTTTGTCAAGTACTGTGTTGACTTTTTTACTATTTATTGTTAAGCTTTGGTTGATAATCTTATTTATAATATCCTATTCAGGATAAAATCACCAAATGTCCGGCCACTGTCATCACAAAAGGAGGATGGAGATGTTCGATCTGCTTATTCGAAACGGCACCATCGTCGACGGCACCGGCAAGCGGCGCTATCTGGCCGACCTGGCGGTAGAGGATGGCATCATCGCCGCCATCGCCTCCCACATCGAGGGGGAGGCCAAGCGGGTGATCGATGCCGAGGGGCTCATCGTCGCGCCCGGCTTCATCGATCCGCACACCCATTCCGACAGCGTTCTCTTCCGGGGAACCGACGCCTACAACCGGCTGGAGCAGGGGGTCACCACCGAATTTGCCGGCATGTGCGGCGGACTGCCCGCCCCGACCTATGACGGCGGGATGCATCAGGAGCGCTACACCCCCGAACAGATCGAAAAATTTAAGACCTACAAAGGCTTCTTTGAGGAGGTCGAAAAGCTGCCGCTCGGCGTCAACATCGGCTTTTTCGCCGGCCAGAGCAACATCCGCGGCGCGGTGATGGGCTATTCGGACGCCGTACCGAACGAGGACGAGGTCGAGCGGATGCGCCAGTACATGCGCGAGGCGATGGAGGAGGGCTGCTTCGGCGTCTCGACCGGCCTCGTCTATGTGCCGTCGGTCTACGCCACCACCGAGGAGATTGTCGAAATCGCCAAGGTGGCCCACGCCTACGGCGGACTGTACACCTCCCACATCCGCGGCGAGGGCATCCATCTGGTCGAATCGGTCGAGGAGGCGATTGACATCGGGCGCAAGAGCGGCATCCCGGTCAACATCTCCCACATCAAGGTCATCGGCATGGACAACAAGGGGCTGTCCGACAAGGTGCTTGCGATCATCGATCGGAGCAACGCCGAGGGCATCCAGGTCACCGCCGACCAGTACCCCTTCACCGGCAGCGCCGCGCCGCTGCTCGCCCAGATCCCGCCGAAATACCAGACCGAGGGGATCGAGCGCACCCTCGAAAAGCTCTCCGATCCCGACATGCGCCGCACGATTGAGCATTCGATCTGGCATGAGGTGGACGAATTTGAGAGCAACATCTACGCGGCCGGATACGACGGCTGTCTGTTCGACGAATGCAGCGTGACCCAGGAGTATGTCGGCAAGACGATCGGCGAGATTGCCCGCGAACAGGGCAAGGACCCCTTCGACACCTGCTGCGAGATCATCGTCCAGAACCACGGGGTGCTCCACTGCATCTACTTCAACCAGAACGACTACGATCTGCTCAACTACATGGCCCATCCGCTGGTGGTGGGCGGCAGCGACACCTCCGATTTCACCGAACACTATCCCGAGGATAAGATTGCCGGCGATCATCCCCGCTCGGTCGGCACGATGACCCGCCGTCTCGAGCTGATCCGGGATCACGGGCTGATGTCGCTCGAGGAATCGGTCCATCGCATCACCGGCAAGACGGCCGAGATCTACAAGCTCGCCACCCGCGGCCGGCTGGAGGAGGGCCTCTGCGCCGATATCACCATCTTCGACTACAAGGCGGTCAAGGCCCACTGCGATTACATCCACCCCTACCGCCGCAACGAGGGCATCGAGTATGTCATCGTCGGCGGCGCGGTCGCCCTCGAACACGGCGTCGCCAACGGCGTCCTGAACGGCAAGCTCCTCAAGCTCAACGAACAGCCGGCAGCCCGGTAGCGATTGCATGATTTCGCCTGGAATCCGATTTGCGTAAGGCAAATCGGCGGCGAAATCATGGGCGCAATCGCGATGAAATATTTGTCCAATCGGATGATTGGACAAATATGAAATATGCCGCGTTGCGGCATATGAAATGTACGGCTGGATTTCATCCGAAATCCAGCGTACATGAAATATCAGCCCCCACTCGCGCGGGGGCTGATATGGTGGAGCCGGCGCCCCCGCGCCGGCTTCTTTATGCGTGGGAGGATGGTGGGGAGGCATACCGCAGACCGGACATCCTGCTCTCATCTGTAATTGATACGCAGTATGCCCGCGCTTATAGGTGGTCCCCGCCCCCGCTTTCTTCTCCCCGCTGCATCGCGGGCATCCATCGTTTATTCCCTATCGACCCCCGTGCGCGACTTGCCAGCGGGGGCACCCCGCCGCCTGGAAGACGGTGAAGGAAAGGGTGTCTTTGTGCTCATAGTAGGCCTGCTGGACAGCGCCACCGGCGTTGAAGACGACCTCGATATCGACATCAGCGCTGCGGAAGGTGGTGTTGGTGAAGCGGACCTTGAAGCTCACTTCGTACTCGGTGGTGCCACCGACATTGCGGCTGACATCAACGGTCGGCTGGGAGGTGATGGTCGCGTAGGTGGTGTCCTTGGAAGTAGCGGTCGCGACGATACCCTTGTCGTAGCCATAGTAGCCGTTGCTGTAGTAGTTGTTCCAAGCGCGAACCAGCTCATTGCGGGCAGTCTGGAAGGCGGAAGATTTGAAACCATCGCGGAAGTTGCCCTCATCAGCGGTCGCCTTGACGATAGCCGCGTAGATGGTGGAATTCTTCTCCGGCGAAGTGATGATGCTCATGGCATCCTTGTACATGGCGTTGGTGCTGTCCGCAACACTGTTGGCGTCATTGCCCATGAGCGACGCGGTCCAGTCCTTGGTGCCGTAGAAATCGCTGCGGGTGTAGCTCTCGATCACTTCGAGAACGCGGTACTCGTTGTAGAGATTGTCATAGGTGCTGTCGACATTGCCAAAGAAGGGAGCGATATCGGTTTCGTCGAATTTGGCTTTGATGGTGTATTCTTTGTTGCCGTCAACACTCATGTCCTCACTGTACGGATCGCCGCCGATGGTGTAATCAGCGGAACCGGTGGAAGTGAAGAAGTCATACTTGATGTAATTGCCGAAGTAGCTAGCGGACGCGGTCGCGGCAAAGCCGAGCACCATGGTCAGCGCAAGAACCAGCGCAAGAACTTTCTTCATGGAAATAGTCCTCCGCGCGGTGCCCGCGCTGGCATTTGCGCTGCGCGCTTTCCACCTTCGGCTGGTTGCGGGTTTTAAACGCTAAGTCTTCTATTTGCCGATTGCGCAACGTACTGTCTGGAGGAGAACTATTTAGCTGTACGACCCCGACCCGCGGTACGCCTCCCCGCTATCCCCCCACGCATCAAGAAGCCGGCGCGAGGGCGCCGGCTCCAACATATCGACCCATGCGCGAGGATGGGTCGATATTTCATGTACGCTGGATTTCGGATGAAATCCAGTCGTACATTTCATATGTCGCGCAGCGGCATATTTCACCGGCAAGTTGCCGGTTCCACGTCGCGCAATTGGGAAGTCATGCATCAAACGCACTCGGCCCGCGACCAGCCGAAGGAGAGGTCGCCGCAGGCGATTGGCTCCGGGCACCGCCCGGCATTGCGATTGCGTTCAGGATTTTTTCGCCGATTTTGCTGGGGCAAAATCGGAAACCAGAAAAAATCCTGCAATCGCTTCGCAATCGCCAGCTTTCCTTTACCACAGCAAATCCCCGTTATCATTCCTCGCCAAAATATTCCCCGACATTTCATGCGGTTTGCGTGGTGTGCTTCAGGGGCGTTTCTGCTATAATAGAGGTAAGCGCGGAATCCCGCGACTTTTTTCGACGGAAGGACGTATGTCGTATGGCCAACGTACTCGCAGGGCTCAAGCCCGAACGGTTATTCCACTACTTTGAGGAGCTCTCCAACATTCCCCGCGGCTCGGGCAATGAGATGGCCTGCTCCAACTATGTCGTCGAATTCGCCAAGGCGCATGGGCTGCGCTATCGTCAGGACGAATTCTACAATGTCGTCATCTGGATGGATGCTTCGCCCGGCTGCGAGAACGCGCCGACCTGCATGATGCAGGCGCATATGGACATTGTCTGCGAGAAGAACCCCGGTGTCGATTTTGATTTCGAGAAGCAGGGCCTCAAGCTGATCGTCGACGGCGATCTCATCAAGGCGGACGGCACCACCCTCGGCGGCGATGACGGATTCGGCTGCAGCATCATGCTGGCCTTCCTCGAGAACCCGACCGAGAAGCACCCCCCGATCGAGTGTGTCTTCACCGTTGAGGAGGAACTGGGTCTCTTTGGCGCCATCAAGATGGACAAGAGCGACCTCAAGAGCGAGTATCTCTTTAACATGGACGCCAGCAAGCTGGGCAAGATGCAGGCGGGCTGCGCCGGTGCGCTCGACTATATCTACGAGCAGGATGTCGTCTTTGAGGACGCCGGCTGCCACGACGCCGCTCTCACCATCGGCTTTGGCGGGCTGCGCGGCGGTCACTCGGGCGCCGACATCCACGAGGATCGCGCCAACTCGAACAAGCTGATGGGCCGCACCCTCTATGAACTCGAGTGCGCCGGGGTGGATTACCGCGTCTTCGCGATTGAGGGCGGCGCGAAACCCAACGCCATCCCCCGCAACGCGGAAGTTTCGATTGCGCTGCCGTCGGCCGAGCTTGGCAAGGCCAAGGAGGTCATTACCACCTTCCTCACCGGCATCAAGAACGAAATCAAGATCAACGAACCGGACTTCGCCTACACCCTCACCGAGGGCAAGGCGCCTGCCAAGGTCTTCTCGAAGGGCGACTGCGAGAAGATCTGCCGGATCATCATGCTGGCCCCCAACGGCACCAACACCCGCAGCCCCTACTTTGAGAACCTCGCCGAGAGTTCCTCCAACCTGGGTGTTATCTGCCTGATCAACGACGGCAAGACGATCAAGTACAACAACAAGATCCGCTGCAACGTGACCTCCCTCAAGACCGACCTCACCCGCCGCTGCAAGCTGCTGGGCGAGCTGATGGGTGTCAAGGGCTATGAATATGCAGACATCCCCGTCTGGGAGTACGACGCCGACCGCTTTATCGTCAAGGAGATCCAGAAGACCTACAAGGAGCTGTTCGGCACCGAGCTGCAGCTCGAGACCTCCCACGGTTCCTGCGAATGCGGCATCTTCTCGGAGGGCGTCCCGGGCGGCATGGAAGCGGTCAGCATGGGCACCGACATCTGGGATCTGCATTCCCCCGACGAGCGGATGAGCATCTCCTCCTTCGCGAAGTTCGATCAGTTGATCCGTGCGCTGATGACCAAGTTTGCCGGCTTTACCAAGAAGAAATAGCTTTGGATCCGGCATAGGATATGATAGAATAGCGGTGGGACCGATTGCGGCTCCACCGCTATTTTTGATATCTTCCATCCGCCCATCCGCCCATTCTTTTGGAGGTGCTTTGTATGTCCGAACGCCTGCGCGGATTAGAACCCGCCCGCATCCTGCACTATTTCGAGGAAATTTCCGCCATCCCCCGCGC
>CASGDD010000156.1 GCA_949300115.1 uncultured Oscillospiraceae bacterium
GAAATAGTCCTCCTCCGGGTTCCCTGGAGGAGGACTATTTTCGCTACCCCTTACGGGGTGCGGATGGTCTTATCGGAATGTGAGCGCCCTGCGCTCACTCCACAACTCTTCACTCTTCACTTTTCACTCTTCACTCGCGCAGCTGGGTGCCGCTCGACCGCAAAGTCTGTACTATCTGGGAACGTGGCGCGCGCAGCGCCATTGCCAGCGGGGGCTCCCCGCGAAAAATCATGCAATCGCTGTTCCTTTTGGCAGTTCGAAGGGGGTTACGAGCAGCAGCTCCTCCCCCATCGAGACTCCGGCGATGAGATGGTCCCCGTAGGCCCGCAGGTCGGCGGCGAAGCGGATGCTGCCGGCGCTGCCCAGCGAATGGGTCAGCGCGTACCGTCCGCCCTCCGGATCGGCGACGATGAGCACCAGCTTGCCCATATGCGGCACGGTATACAGCCGCTCGAGGGTCACATCCTCCACCCCGGCCGCCTCGGCGAGGGCTGCGGCCGAAATCCGATAGCGCACCGTCCCGTCCGTCCCCGCGATCAGCAGGGTATCCTCCCCGTCGATCATCGCGTAGGCGTCCCGCGCCTCGACCGCCGCCGCGCCGCTGCAATCGAGGAAATGGGCGATCAACCGATCCTCCTCGAGATCCCACAGGGTCATCCCCGGCTGTTCGCCGTCCGGGCCGCCGGAGGGGAAGAGCAGCGTCCCGTCCAGACAGACCATCCCGGACAGATCCATCTCCCCATTCCCCCGGGACATGCCGGTGATCCGCTGGTTTTTGTAGCTGCCGTTGCCGAAATAGCGCACCAGCAACAGATCCCCCGCCCGGCCGGACGCGGTATCCTCCCGCAGCGCCCCCAACACCAGATACTCCGAACTGACCGGCTCCTGCACCACCGCCAGCACCTCCAGCTGGGGATCGACCTGCAGGGTCATCCGCTCGGCCTCGGGCGCGGTGAAATTGTACAGCTCGATCGTCTCGGGACTCGGCGCCTGCTCGAGATAGACATAGCTGCCGCCCGCCGAATGGGCCGAACGGGCTTGGACGGGCGCCGGGCCATAGTCCTCCACCCGGCCGGCGACAAAGGAGTAGGCGGCCAGCGACTGTTCGGTCAATGCCACCTCCCGCTCACTCAGCAGCGCCGTCCCCCGGCGGAGGAAGACCAGCTTGTTGAGATCGCTGAGATAGAGCGGCTGGGTGTACCGCTGCCCCTCGCCCAGGCTCGCGAGGGTGGTCACCTCCTCCTTACCGTCGAGTGAGAGGGAGAAGAGGATCTGGGAGGGGATCACCAGCGGTTCATCCTCCTCGGTGATGGCCGAGAGATCCCCCTCCCACAGCTCCAGCCAGCCCCGCTCGACATAATCGGCCGGGCTGATGGTGCTCCAGCCGGTCTCGAGCAGCGTCTCGCGGGAGAGGGTGATGGTCATCGTCTTGTGATAGACGGCGGCGTCCCGTGCGCGGGTAAAGAGGTTGAGCTCGAACGTCTCGAAGGGGGTGGCGTCCCCCAGCTGGAGCGCAAAGCTGCGCAGCAGGGCGCTGATCTCCTGCAGCTGTCCCTGCGGCGTCAGTTCGGCCGCCGACAGCAGATCGCAGGCCAGCACATCCCCCACCAGCATCGGGGTATGCACCAGCGTCCCCTCCGCCGCCCCGATGAGCGTCTCGCCCACACAGCGGGCAAAGAGGCCGGGATTGTCGAGGGTCCGCTCGGTGCCGTTGTAGAGGATATTCTCCCCCTCGCGGATCACCTCGGGATAGAAGACATAGTCCTCCCCCTCCTTGTCCGAGAAGATCGCCTCGATGCCGAGCGTCATCCCCACCTCGATCCCCTCGGTGAAATGGCGCACCAGATAGCTGCCGATGCGGAACTGATCCGCTTCGACCGCCTCGACCGTCCCGATGAGATAGAACCGCTGGCCATAGCCGTTGCGGGCATTTCGTTCGAGCAACGGCGTCTGGGCCACGACGCAGTCATGGACGGTTTCATATTCGGTAAAGGCAATCGGGCTGCCGTCGGCCGCGTAGACATAGTCGGCCGCAATCGGGATGACGCCCTTCCCGTCGGCCGCCCCGGTGGTGTGCCCATAGACCTTGATGTAGCTGCCGGCAAACAGCTGCAGTTGCAGCGTCGTACTGCTGTAGTTGGTCAGCTGATAGGCGCCGTCGATCGTGTGAACGGTCAGCGTCGTATAGGGCGCCCGGTCGCTGATGCGGGCGGAGATGGTGCCCTGGAAATAGACCCGGTGGCTGTCCGGCCCGGCACTCTGCCGCAACAGGGTGTAGTCGGCGGCGGTATAGCCCTCATGCGCCTCGGTCTCGATCGGCGGACGCTCGGCCAGATTGGGCAGGCTCAGCTGCTCCTCGCCGGTGAGAATCACCATCTCGCCCGCCGGGGTCACCCCGCCGAATTGGGCGTCGGCAGGGAGCACCGCCACCGGCTCGACCGAACCCGGCTCGTCCATCCGGTAACGGAAGATCATATGGGTGCGCGCCTCGGCGGCCGGCGTCAGCTCGATATAGGCCGCCAGCAAAAACTGCTCCCCATCGATCGAATCCACCCCATAGACCTGGCCCGAACGGGCGCCCAAGCTCTCGGCATCCATCGGCACCGAATCGGCCAGCTTCTCCCGCATCTGCCAGACCCGATTGCCGGCGTCCTGCCGGTCCCCCTCGACCGGATCGGACACCGCCGCGAAGACATTCTGGTCGTAGAAGGCGGCGGGCAGGCCGGACGCCTGCAGCGAGACACCCGCCGCCGCCCGGTCGAGACGGCCGTAACCGTCGTAGAGCAGCACCCGGTTGTAGGGGGTGCCCTGCACCCGCTCGATCGCGCTGACCGCAATCGCGCCGCTGCGGATGACCGCAATCTGCGGCTCGACCCGTCCGCCCGCCGACGGCATCTGCATGTCCCGCTTTTCGATCAGCCGCTCCCGGAAGCTGCCATCCTGCTGATAGCTGGTGACCACCAGCGTGGCGCTGTGCGTCTCGGCGTCGTAGACGTTGGCCACCAGCAGATACCGCCGCCCCAGGCTGTCCCAGCAGAGTGCCCCCAGCTCGATCCGCTCGATCCCCCCGTCGTGAAACTGCTCGGGCGCGAGGGTGAGCAGCTCCTTCGGCTGCATCGTCCGGCTGTCGATCGCCTGCAGGGGATTCTCCTCCGACAGCAGCGAGGGAAAGAGCAGGAAGGTCCCCTCATCCAGCCAGGCATAGTGGGTATACGCCTCGGTCATCGTGACAAAGTCGGTCTCGCCGGAATCGAGATCGACCCGCACGAGGATGCGGTCGCCCGACGCCGACGTCATCATCACCAGCGCATAGCCCCCCTCGGGGGAGAGCTTGAGGCCGCGCGGCGTCCCCTCCCCCGCGAGGGTGATCTCCCGCCGCGATCCATCCGCGGTGACGAGCAGAATGCCATGCTCGGGGAAGCGGGTGGCCGCCGGCACCGATTGGACAAAGGCCCGGATGGATTCGTTGACATACCCGGTCAGCGAGGGCGGCTGGGTGCGGGAAAACCGCGCCAGCACCCACACGAGCAGCAAAATTAAAGCGGACAGCAGGAATACCGCCAGCAGAATCCAGCGGAACACCCGCAGCCGCAGCCGCGGACGTCTCCTCCCGTCCTCTTCCCGAACATGCCGTACATGTCCCATGCGCATCGTTTTATCCTCGCCCGGCGGCAGCCGCCGCCCCATCCATCCTCCCCGCCCATCCCATCGGACGGGCGGCCGAAATCGATCCCACAGCAAAACCGGCCCTGCCGGGCCCGCGTAAGCCGGCCGGTATCCGTCCGCCAAAGACCCTGTCGGTCCCGCCCCGGCGGCATAACCGGCCATAATATAGGTATTATACCACATCCACCTGTCAAATGGGGATTTGTTGTGAAATTGTAATGGAGAATCCCGCCCTTGCTCGCTTTTTCCCTCCCCCCTGTTCACAATCCCGGCCTTGTCCTCGGGGGACAAATGCAGTATAATGAAAAAACAGGCCTTTTCCGCGCGATAAGGCAACAAACGGTATGGCCGGCCGGATGGACAAGCCCCGCCGGCCAGGAAAAGGGGACACACATGAAAATTCTGCTCTATCTGCTGGGGATTCTCCTCGCCGCCGTCGTCGTCGGTCTCTGCGACCTGCTCGGCGCCTCGGTCGAGAGCTATCTCCTGCTCTATTTAATTCCGCTGGGCGGTTTCGCCATCGGCTATCTCTCGGTGCTGCCCATCGCCTTCGGCGCGCACAAGGTCGGCTTCAACCTCCACAAGCGCCCCCTGTGGCAGCTGATTCCCCACGCCGTCCTCGTCGAGCTCGCCTGCTTCATCCCCCACTACATCATGCGCGGGGGACTCGAAACGGGGGCGAATTTCTTCACCTTCTCGCTGGCCGCCCTCTCCCATCCGCTCGAATACCGGCCGCTCGAATCGACCCTCCAGGTCGGCCTGTTCGATCCCATCTACTATTTCATCATGACGGTGGTCGGTCTGACGGTTGGCAGCTGGCTCTGCCTCCATTTCCGCTCGGAGAAGGCCGACTACTACTGCACCCACTGCAAGCGCTACGCCCAGAAATCCGACCGGTCGCGGCTGTTCACCTTCTACCTCGCCACCGGCCAGGGCCGCTTTCTCAAGACGGAGGACTTCCTGCTCGAGAATGTCCACTGGGTCACCGTCCCCGAGGAGATTGAAAACGGCTACTACTGCGGCACCATGCAGCCCTACCGCTGCCCCGGCTGCGGCGAGGAGATGGTGCGCGTCCAGATCATGCTCCGCTTCAAGGACAAGTTCACCCACCAGACGACCTTCTTCCTGCCCTTCACCGAGACGATGCAGCGGCTGTACAAGCGCCGCGATCCCCGCCTGGATAAGCTCCCCAACCCCGAACAGCACCGGCGCAAGGCGTCGGACGCCTTCGAGGAAACCGACCTCAATCCCTGATCTTCCTTCCCCCTGCCGCCCGGCAGGGGGATTTTTCGATCCCCGCCGGATATCCGCCCTCCCCATCGATGCAACAAAAAAGAACCGAGGGGCCTTAAGCGCCTTTCGGGTCCCCTTCCCGGCAGGTGCTCTCCCCCGATTCTAAAGGAAGCATCGCACCAAGAGGGGTGGATGTCAAGGGGAAACGATGCTGCGGCCGGTTCGGATGCATCCCCCATCGTCCCCCCCATCCCCTCGAAGGCGCGCCGCGAATGCGGCGGATTTCCGGCTTGCCAAACCGGCGGTTTTTGTGTACACTGGATAAGGATTGATCGATTATGGGAGGGAATCTTGTGAAACGTTATCTGGGAGACCTGCTCTATGCCGTCCTCGGCGGCATCGGCATCGGGGTGGGCGGCACCGTCTATCTGTCGCTCGACAACAAGGTCGTGGGGGCCTTTCTCTTCACCATCGGCCTGTTCATCATCATGACGACCGGGCTCAACCTCTTCACCGGCAAGGTCGCCTACATCTTCGACCGGCCGCCCCAGTATCTCATCACCGTCCTCATGATCTACATCGGCAACTTCCTCGGCACCGGACTGGTCGGGCTGCTCATCCGCATGACCCGCTACGGCCCCGCCATCTCGGAGGCGGCGGGCGCGATTGTCGACACCAAGCTGTCCGACAGCTTGCTCAGCATCTTCATCCTCGCCGCCCTCTGCAACTTCATCATCTTCGCCGCCTGCGACGGCTACAACCGGGTGGAGCACGAGCTCGGCAAATATCTCGGCCTCTTCCTCGGCGTCGCCGTCTTCATCCTCTGCGGCTTCGAGCACTGCATCGCCAACATGTTCTACTTCACCGTCTCGGGGCGCTGGGCGGGGATGACGGTCGTCTATCTCGCCGTCATGACCGCCGGCAACATCGTCGGCGGGGTCACCACCCCGCTCGCCCGCCGGCTCTACCGCTGGCTGGTCGGGACCCAGAAGTAGCCTACCCCCGAATCACACAGAGCCTCGACGAAAAGGCGCGGTTCCATAAGAAAACAAAGCCGCGAAACTCTGCCTGCAAAGTGGCGTCTGCCGCGTGATCGGGCCTTGCATTCCACAGAGGAGTGCCGCGGCCCTCTGCCTTGCATCCGCCGCTTTGCAGCGGTTTTGCGATGCTTCGCAGTTTCCC
>CASGDD010000157.1 GCA_949300115.1 uncultured Oscillospiraceae bacterium
GCGAGGTTGAGGGCGATGTCGTCTGCCAGACCGGTGATCCGGCTGATCTTGACCCCGGCGGCGGGCTGCAGCTCATACCGGGTGACCGAGGGGCCGCGGCTGATGTCCATCAGCCGGGTCTGCACCCCGAAGCTGGCCAGCGTGTTGACCAGCAGGTCGGCGTTTTTCCGCATCTCCGCCTCGTCGCCGCCGCCCGCGTCGGGCTTGTCCTGTTCAAACAGGGTCAGCGGCGGGTGCTGGTAGACGTTCTGCCCCGGCGTGCCGGGGGCGATCAGCAGCTGCCCGCTGGGGTCGGCCGGGTGGACGCTCTCCTGCTTTGACGACGCGTCCTTGGCCTCCTTGGCGTCCTTGACCGCTTTGCGGATCAGCCGCTCGACCTCGTTGCCGGGCTGGGATTCCAGCTCAGCGGAGAGCGGCACCGCGATCGGCTCCTCCCGCTCGGTCTGCTGCGGCTTGGGTTTTGCCGGGATCTGGGTGGTAAACGGCGCGCTCATATCAATGCCCGGGGGCGGCGGCGCGGAGCCGTAGTCCAGCGGCCCCTCCTGCGCGCTCTCAAGCGGTGTCCTGGCCGCATTGTCATCCAGCGGGATATCGATCCTTGCAGGGCGGACGGAGCGGGCGGGGGCGGCCGCCTGTGCCGCCTGTGCCGCCTGTTCCTCCGCCTCCAGCTCGGCCGCGGCCTCGGCGTACTCCTGCCGGCGGCGTTCCTCCCGCGCGGCGCGGGCGGCTGCGGCATTGCGCTCGTACTCGTCAAACCGCCCCTTCGCGCTGCTGGCTTTGTCCCGGAAGATGCGGTAGAGGTCGACCGGGGTGGTGTTGGTCAGCAGCATAAAGAAGACCAGCACGATCACCACGATGATGATATTGGCCGCCGGCCGGCCGCAGAGGGCGAGCAGCGGCCAGCCGATCAGGGCCGAGAGCAATCCCCCGCCCCGCAGCTGCTGGCCTGCGGCGCCCAGCGCCGAGAGGGTCTCAAAGAAGGAGCCCGCGCTCAGGTCGAGCCGGGAAAAGATCAGCGCCAGCGCACAGCCGAAGCAGAGCAGCAACCCGCCCTGCCAGAGCTTCGCCTTGGCCGGCCGGCCGGCGGCGATCAGGCAGGCGAGATAGAGCACCACCGGCGCGACGGCGTAGGCGATGACCCCAAACAGCCCGAACAGCCAGCCCGAGACCATATTCCATGCCGGCGCTCCTTTGATGAAGGTCAGCGCGAGCAGCAGCGCCCCGATCCCGAAGAGCAAAATGCTCCAGGACTTGTTGATCTCGGGCTCTGCCTTTGCCGGGCGGCCCCGCTTTGCAGCAGTCTTTTTCCTTGTGTTCCTTGTTGCCATTCCTCAATTACTCCTGTCTCGTTTGGTCCTGTACCCGCCCGCGCGGATTACAGCAGCCGCGCGATGAGGTCAACGATATTTTCTCCCCACAGGTGCTCGAGGATTCCCGCGACGAGCACCACCGCACCCAGCGCCGCGGTGTAGTAGGAGAAGAGGATGAACCGGTCGCTCGCGACCAGATACTGGATCAGCCGGATGCAGAGATAGCCCACCACCGCGGCGGTCAGCATACCGATCAGCACCGGGGCCCATTCGATGACGATACCGCTTTCAATCGCGTCCTTCGTCTCGAGCAGGCTCGCGCCGAGGATGGCGGGGATGCCGAGAATAAAGCTGAACTTGACGCAGTATTCCTTCGAAAAGCCGAGCAGCAGGCTGCTGGAGATGGTCGAGCCGGAGCGGGAAATGCCCGGCATAATCGCGGTGCCCTGGAAGACGCCGACGATCAGCGCGTCCCGCACCCGCATCTCCTTTGCGGTCTTCTTCCCCTTGACGCATTTCGAGGCGAAGAAGAGCAGCGCCGCGGTCCACAGGAAGCACAGGCCCTCAACCACGATATCGCTGTCCTCGGTGATTTTAGTCACCCAGTCCTTGACCGGCAGAAAAGCCAGCAGCGGCACGCAGGCGAGGAAAAGCATGAAGATCATGCGGCGGTTTTCGTCCTTTGTCTTAAAGCTGAACTTGCCGGTGAAGATGTCCCGCACCATTGCGAAGAAGGTGACAATCAGCTCCCAGATGTCCTTGTGGTAGGCGATAAAGACCGCCGCAAGGGTGCCCAGATGGAGCATCAGATTGAAGAAAAGCGCCCCCTCGCCGGAATTTCCGGTCAGGTGCTGATACAGGGTGAGATGGCCGTCGCTCGAGATGGGCAAAAACTCGGTCGCGCCCTGGATAATGCCTTGAAATAAACCGTCCAAAATCGTCATAGCTGCGCCTCCGGCAGTAGTATTTTTTCTCTCTGGCCGACACGCCGAAAGAAAATCTGGCCGATTTATTATTTTACCACCAAATCGCCCTCTTGTAAAACAAAAACGGTCGAGGCACGCGACAAAAAGAGGCGGCCGGGGATTTTTGCCTCCCCGGCCGCCGTGATCTCGCCTATTTCTTCTTTCGGTCCGACCCGCTTTTCCCCACGCCGCCCCGCTGTGTTTTTTTCGCCGTGTTCTGCCCCGCGCTGCGCCGCGCGCTCCGCTTTGCGCTGTGCCCTGCGTTTTGCGCTGTGCCCTGCCGTTCGATCTCGGCGTAGAGCCAGCGCAGCGCGCTGTCCAGCGAACCCAGCTCGTCGATCAGCCCCTCGTCCACCGCCATCTTGCCGTCGAGCACCGAGCCGACGTCCATCACCATCTCGCCGGTATTCATCATCAGTTCGGTGAACCGCTCCTCCCGGATACCGGAATGGGCGGCGACAAAGCCGGTGATCCGCTGCTGCATCCGCTCAAAATAGCTCATCGTCTGCGGCACCCCGATCATCATCCCCGAATGGCGTACCGGGTGGATGGTCATCGTCGCGGTCGGTACGATAAAGCTGCGCTTTGCCGAGACCGCCAGCGGGATCCCGATCGAATGGCCGCCGCCCAGCACCAGCGAAGCGGTGGGCTTTGAGACCCCGGCGATCAGCTCGGCCAGCGCGAGCCCCGCCTCGACATCCCCGCCCACCGTGTTGAGCAGGATCAGCAGCCCCTCGATCTCAGGGTCCTCCTGTACCGCGACCAGCTGGGGGATCACATGTTCATACCGCGTCGCCTTCTGGGAAACGGGGGCGGCGACATGCCCCTCGATCTGCCCGATCACCGTCAGACAATGGATCGCGTGCCGGCCCCGTGTTTTGGGGATGCTGCCGGTCTCGAGGATGAAATCCTTTTCCAGCCGCTCCCGCTCTACCTCGCTGTCCTGCGCCGTCTCCTCTGCCTGTTCCTGCCGATGGTTTTTCAAATCATATTCGGCCATACTGCACCCGCCTTTCTCCCCCCTTATTCTTTTACCATCGGTGCAAATTATGCATACTGTTCCAGCTGTTAAAACATTGACAATCACCACAAAAACCGATACTATAAATAGGAATTAACCGCGCGTGAATTACTGCTGCGGTAGAAGGTTGAGGGGAGAAGGATGGGAAAGAGTATCGCACAAAAAATCATCGCCGCGCACCTTGTCGACGGCGAGATGCAGCCGGGCGCGGAGGTCGGGCTGCGGATTGACCAGACCCTGACGCAGGACGCGACCGGGACGATGGCCTACCTCGAGTTTGAGGCCATGGGGATTCCCCGGGTACGCACCGAGCTCTCGGTTGCTTATATCGACCACAACACGCTGCAAAACGGGTTTGAGAACGCCGACGACCACATCTTCATCCGCTCGATCGCAAAGCGGGTCGGGGTGCGGTATTCCCGCCCCGGCAACGGCATCTGCCATCAGGTTCACCTTGAGCGGTTCGCCGCCCCCGGCAAGACCCTGATCGGCAGCGACAGCCACACCCCCACCGCGGGCGGCATCGGCTGCCTCGCGATCGGCGCGGGCGGTCTGGACGTCGCGGTCGCGATGGGCGGCGGCGCCTACTACATCCCCTATCCCGAGATCATCCGGGTCGAGCTGACCGGCCGTCTGCGGCCCTATGTCAGTGCGAAGGACGTCATCCTCGAGCTGCTGCGGATCCTCTCGGTCAAGGGCGGCGTGGGCAAGATTGTCGAGTACGGCGGCGAAGGAGTTGCCACCCTCTCGGTGCCCGAGCGCGCGACCATCACCAACATGGGCGCCGAGCTGGGCGCGACCAGCAGCATCTTCCCCTCCGACGAGGTCACCCGCGCTTTCCTCGCCGCACAGGGACGCGAGGGGGACTGGCAGCCGCTCGCGGCCGACCCCGACGCCGAGTACTGCCAGGTCATCTCGATCGACCTGTCGGCCCTCAAGCCGCTGGCCGCCTGCCCCCACAGCCCGGACAACGTCAAGCCGGTCTCGAGCCTCGGGATGGTCAAGGTGGATCAGGTCTG
>CASGDD010000158.1 GCA_949300115.1 uncultured Oscillospiraceae bacterium
GTCATAAGTCTGGTTTACACTCTAAGCCAGGCAAAAAAGAAGTAACCGCTGACGCCTCCCAAGCTACGCGGTTACTTCAGTCAACCAGCTAGAGGAGGTCACCGCATTGTGGGTGACGCCCTCTTTATGTCTTTATTATACTGCGGCTTGCACCAAATGTCAACGCAGTGCGCGGTACGCCTAGCCACCATTCTCCCACCTATCAAGAAGCCGGCGCGAGGGAGCGGGTTTTGCAAGTGAAAAGTGAAGGGCGTGAAAAGTGAAGAGTGGGGGTGTGAATGCCTTGCATTCACATTGGAATAGGGAATCTTCTCTATTCCGGATATCCAAGATGAGGAACACCCAACAGCTATCTTCCCACGAAATCAAGAAGCCGGCGCGAGGGCGCCGGCTCCAAAACTATTCATTCTTCACTTTTCACTATTCACTCGCGCAGCTGGGTGCCGCTCGACTACAAAGTCTGCATTACCCAAGAACGTGGTCTGCGCAGCAGATTGCCAGCGGGGGCTCCCCACCATTGCGATTGCGCCTATGATTTTTTCGCCGATTTTGCTAGGGCAAAATCGGAAACAGAAAAAATCCTGCAATCGCTATTCCGTCGTGGTGGCGTTGCCGCTGCCCGATTTGCTGCGTCCACGGCGGCCTCTGCCGCCGCGGCGGGGGCGGCGTTTGGGACGGGGCGCGGGGGTCTCGGCGGCTTCGGCAGCGGGGGCCGCCGCCTCCTCATCGGATGGCGGCGCGTCAAACTCCAGCGCGGCCTCCTCCAGCCAGGAGACGGCCTCCTCCCCCTCCGTCTCCCCATCCTCCAGCGAGGGCTGCAGCCGTTCGGTGGGATGGGCCGGGGCGGTCGGGGCGGACGCGGGGCGGCCGGGTTCGCTGGTGCGCCGGCGGCGGCCCTTGCCCGCCTGCAGGAGGGAGACCTCCGAGCGATGGACATTGACCGGCGCGTCGGGCGTCTCATCCAGCCGCACCTTGAGGATTCCGGTGAGGATGTTGAGATCGATCACCGTGCCGACCCCCTCGGCCGTCTCGACGATCGAACCGATGCGGGGGGTGATCTTGAGAAGATCCTCGTACGCCTCCTGCTCATATTTTAAGCAGCACATCAGCCGCCCACAGCTGCCGGAAATCTTGGTGGGGGAGAGGCTGAGCCCCTGCTCCTTGGCCATCTTGATGGACACCGGCTGGAACTCGCCCAAAAAGGTCGCGCAGCAGAAGGGTTTGCCGCAGATGCCCAGTCCGCCGAGCAGCTTGGCCTCATCCCGCACCCCGATCTGCCGCAGCTCGATGCGGGTGCGGAAGACCGACGCGAGATCCTTGACCAGCTCGCGGAAATCGACCCGGCCGTCGGCGGTGAAGGAGAAGATGATCTTCGAGCCGTCGAAGGTGTATTCGACATCGATGAGCTTCATCTCCAGCCCATGCTTGCGGATCTTCTCCTGGCAGATGGTAAAGGCGTCCTTCTCCTTGCGGGTGTTGTCCGAGAGCTTGCGCGCGTCCGCCTCGCTTAAACGGCGGATCACCCGCTTGAGCGGGCGGGTCAGCGCCTCATCCGGCTCCTCCCTATTGGGGATCACCACCTCGCCGCATTCGATGCCGCGGCTGGTTTCGACAATCACCCGGTCACCGATCTGGAATCGCTCCTCCCCCGGATCAAAATCATAAACCTTACCCACGTCCCTGAATCGGACGCCGATCATTACAGCCATCCTGTTCGCTCCATTCCGTTCGATCCATCCTCCGCGGAGGGATCGACTCTCGCAAAATATCAAATCAAACCCGGCGGGCGGGCCCGTCCCAAGACGCCCCGCGATGCCGCCGTGCGGGCATTGCCATCCCTATTATACATCATCGGGCGCTAAAGTAAAATGGCTTCGCGCAGCCGGGCGGACAGCCAGCTGATGGCGAGCGCACCCGAGAGGTTATTTTCCAGCCGCTCCTGCCCCTCCCGGCAGACGGCGAGCAGCCGCATACAGCCGTCGAGCGACAGCCGGCCGGCGAGCTTTTCGGTCAGCCGGTCCGCCCCCGAGAGCATCGCCCCGCCGCCCGCCTTGCGCGCCGCCACATCCCGCAAAAGCAGCGTCAGCCGGTCGAGGGTGCGGGAGAGCCCCTCCCGATCCCGTTCATAGGGGGCGAGTAAGCGCATCAGCTCATATTCATAGCCGCCCGGCACCGCCTCGGCGATCGCCGCGACCGACTCCAGCCAGCGGATGAAATCGTCGTCGGCCAGGCTCTTGCGGGCGATGCCGAGATTGCCCGACGCGGCCGCGGCCGCCTGCTGCACCACCTCGGGGTCCTTCTCCGGCTCCAGCCGGGCGAGGATCCCGGCGCAGAGCGCCCCCTCGAGCGGGCGGACGGTCAGGGTGATGACCCGCGAGCGGATGGTATCGAGCAGCGCGTCCCTGCTCGACGCCGTGAGGATGAAGCGCACCGAAGCGGGCGGTTCCTCGAGGCTTTTTAAGAGGGCATTCTGCGCCTGCGGGGTCATCGTGTGGACATTCTCGAGCACCCAGACGGCGCAGCGGCCCTCGCCCGGCAGCACATCCAGCTCCTCCCGCATCCGGCGCACCAGCCCGATGCCGAAGCTGCGCTCCCCCGCCACCCGGTGGATGTCGGGATGGCCGCCGCCGAGCGATTTGTGGCAGGCGGCACAGTGTCCGCAGGGCCGCGCCCCCTCGTCGGGATCGAGGCAGAGCAGCGCCGCCGCGAGCAGCCCGGCGAGCGTCCGCTTGCCCAGCCCCTCCGCGCCCTCAAGCAGCAGAGCATGGGGAAAACGCCCACCCATGAGCATCCGGGTGAGCGTTTCCTTGAGTGGCTCATTGCCATAGAAATCGGTAAGCAGCCGGTTTGTCGCCATCGATTATACTTTGCGGAACTGTTCGACGTCGATGACGAAGATGGTCGCGCCGCCGACGGTGACCTCCAGCGGGAAGCTGGTGTAAAAGCCCATATCGAAAGGAGGCGCCGACGGAACCACCTGGGTGCGCCGCTCGCTGTTTTCCTTGATGATCTGGATACACGCCTCGACCCGGTCGGCCGCGACACCCATGAGGAAGGTGGTGTTGCCTGCCATCAGGAATCCGCCGGTGGTCGCGAGCTTGGTCACCTGGAAATGCGCCTTGGTCAGCGAGGAGGAAACCGAATAGCTGTCGTCGTTGTTGACGATCGCCAGAACCAGTTTCATCGGCTGATTGACGGGGTTGAGTTCCTGCTCAAGTTTCTTGTCTTCCATCGTGACTGACCTCCTTTATCGCTGCCGGAATGCCTCCCGGGAGCATCGTTGCCGGCATCGCGCCAACCGCGGCCGGTGCGGCTTGTTTTCCTTATTTTAACACGTTGGCGGGAGAAATAAAAGCATTACGGCCAAAAATTTACCTCGGCGTCATCAATTTGTTTTCGGTCGCCCGCAAATGCCCCGTCGGGTTATCGCAAACGCCCCGCCGGGCTATGGGAGGGGCAGGGCATCATCCGCCCCCGCCATAGGTCCGCCGCAGCCGCTCGAGCCGGTCGAGGTGGCGCGCCTCCTCCCGCAGCAGGTAGTCGAGCAGCGCCCGCATCCCCCGATCCTCCATCCGGCCGAGCTGCCGGCGGTAGCGGGCAATAGCCTGCCGCTTGCCGGCGATAAGGCGGCAGAGCAGCGCGTCGGGATCGTCCGTCCCGCCCGCCGGACGGGGTGGCCGGAAGCGCACCCGGCGCCCCTCCGCCAGCTCGGCCAGCGCCTCCTCCAGCAGCATCAGATGGCGAAAATCGCACGCCGCGATCGCGCCCAGCGTCTCCCGCGGCTCCTCCTGCATCCGAAAGAGCCCCCGGCCACAGGCCGCCAGACCGGCCAGCGCGTACTCCCCCGACCGGCTGTCCAGATCCCGCCGTACCATCCCGGCCCACCGCCGGTTTTCCCCCGTCACCCGGATGGGCGGCGGGGGCTCCGTCAGCTGGCAGCGCGTCGCCCAGTCGATCATTGCCATCCCTCCCCACCCAGCTTATGCGGAGGGGGCGGCGGGGGTGTGCCGGCCTATTTTTTCGCGAACCGGTTCATGAAGAAGTCGGTGAAGGCGGCGAGCTCATCCTCCTGGGACACATAGACATACAGCTTCTCGTCCTCCAGCCAGTCGTAGGCGTTGATGCCGATGTAGCCGCTTTTGTCCGGGTAGATGATGAACGCCTCGGTGGGATACTTGTTGCGATAGGCCTTGAGGATGTCCGCCCGGCGGTAGCAGACCGGTTCGCCGCAGCCGGAGAGGTCGGGGACGGTGGGCAGCACCACAATCGCCGGGTCCTCCTCCCGCCAGCCCACGATCAGATTGCCGATCTTCGTCTTGCTGCCGTGGACAATCCCATAGTTGAAGCGGCGCACGTCCTCGGTATAGCCGAAGATCAGCCGGTAGCGTCCGCCATCCGGCACCGTCTGGTCAAACAGCGCGCGCATCTTCTCCCGGTTGGCGTCGCTCTTTGCGATGTCGATCTCCGGTCCCTTGAAGAGTTTCGAAAACAGTCCCATTGCATATTGCCTCCAAATAAGCGATTTGTCAAAGGGGTTTTCCCCCAAAAAACACATTCTGAAAGAGAGGGGCTTGCGTCCCCTCCGGGTTGCGATCCATCGCCGAAGCAGGCCGGGTGCCTGCCGGAACATCTCCTCGGCGAGCGCACGGCTGCCGTCGGGCGGCGGCGCCGTCCGGTCGGTGGTGCGTAAGCGCGCCTTCGGCATCATGGCCTGCCGGCTAAGGACAGCTTGAAGGCGGTTTCCTCTATGCGCTATAATGGATTGAAGCCGCCAACAAATGAGGATTCGCGGAGGAGGAAGCCTATGAAAAAAGCGGAAGCGATCGGTTCTTTGATCGGCAGCCTTGTGGGCGCGGTCGGAACGGGCATTGCCATTTACTTCACCGGAAGCATCTGGAGCTCTATGATAGGATTTTTCGGTTTCATCCTCGGCAGCCGCATCGGAAGGGCCGTTGACCATGCGAAAGAACCCTAACTCCCCATCGGTCGGGGAGCGAATCGGACGGGGCATGGCAGTTCCCACCGCGCCATGCCCCATGGCGTATCGGTTCCCTTTCCCTCCGCCGGCCACCACGCTGCCACGAATAAACCGTCCGCCGATGGAAGGATGGAATATTGCAGGTGGTGTAACCCACCCCGGATCCGGCAACGCCCCAAAGGAATCGCACGGCTCATCCGGCCGCGCCGGAGGGCGGCAGTGCCCGCAGGCGCTCGAGCAGATCCACGATGGCCTCGATTTGAAAGCGCACCGTTTCGTCCGCCGCCTCCGGCACAAACAGCGGCAGCGTGTCGGGGATCGCCCGGCGGATCACCATGACGGTCAGGCTCAGATTGGTAAACAGCTCGACGCGCCTTCTGTCCGCCGGGATGCCGAAGCCCTCGAGGATGGCCCCGAAGAGGCGGCGCTGCCGCTCGCGAAAGACCCCGCGCTGTTCCTCGGTCAGCCGCCGGAAGATCCGCTGCTGCTCCTCGACGGTCAGCACCGCAATGCCGTTCCGCTCCCCATAACAGCAGGCGTACAGAAAGGTCTCCACCGCCTCCCGCCAGCTGAGGGCGGGGTCATGCATCAGCGCATGGACATAGTCGAGGATCTTCGGCTGCTGCAGATAGAGCGCTTCGACAATCAGCTCCTCCTTCGACGGGAAGAAGGTGTAGAAAAAGGTGCGCGAGATGCCCACCTGGGTGTAGATCTGTTCGACCGTGGTGCGCTGGATGCCCTGATGGGCCATCCGTTCGAGCCCGGCTTCGATCAGCGCGGCCCGGATGCGCGCCCGGTCCTCCTCCGAATAGGCGACCTTCGGCATACCGACTCCTTTCTCCTAAATAAAGATATATTCTATGATTTGTTTTTATTTTAGCAGATCGGCGGGCGCGGCGCAAGAGGGAAATGGGGAATGCCGCGGCGATGCACCCTCCGCCGCCGCCCGGCATACGATGGAACATCCTTACGAATGGAGAGGATGTGCAATGACCTACCAAGAGATGCGTGCGATGGCGCAGCGGCAGCAGGCCGAGCTGGAGGCGCGGCAGCAAGCCCGTCAGCCGGGCTGGGCGGGTGTCTGCGGCGGCTGCTATCCGCCCGCCTATCCGGTCTGCCCGCCGCCCGGACCGCCCGGCCCACCGGGGGTGACCGGCCCCATCGGCCCCACCGGGCCCACCGGACCGACCGGCCCCGCGGAGGTCGTGGTGACCGGCACCTCGCTTGTGACAGTCGGCGGGGAGAGCGGCAGCGATGCCGTCCCGCTGACCGCCGGCAGCAGCCTGGATTTCGAATCCTCCAATCTCGATGTGCGGGTGCGCCGGGTGGGCGGCAATCCCGTCGTCTCGATCGATCTGCCCAGCGGCACCACCGGCCTGACCGGCCCCACCGGCCCTACCGGGGCCACCGGCCTTCCCGGCATCACCGGCCCGACCGGGCCGACCGGCATCGGCATCACCGGGCCCACCGGCCCTGCGGGACCCGCGGGCGGCGCAACCGGACCCACCGGACCGACCGGGGCAACCGGGCCGGCAGGCGGCCCCCCCGGCCCCACCGGCC
>CASGDD010000159.1 GCA_949300115.1 uncultured Oscillospiraceae bacterium
TTGATCTGCGGCTTCTCCACCCCATGCTTGGCGAGCAGGTTGTGGCTGACCTTCAGCCGGGCCGAGCGGACGATCGAAAAGTTGTGGCGGATCATCAGGTCGTAGATGGCATTGACCGAACCGGCTGTGCTGTTTTCGATCGGCAGGACGCCGTACTGGCACATGCCGCTTTCGACCGCCTTGAAGACATGCTCAAAGGTCTGGAAATAGAGGATGGTCGGGGAATGGAAGATGCTGTCGCAGGCGATCTGCGAATAGGCCCCCTCGATGCCCTGGCAGGCGACCATCGCCCGCGGCGGGAAGAGCTCGGGGGTGCGCTCGAGCGCCTCGCGGATGGCGGTGTAGGTCTTCGAGCGGATGCCGCCGCAGCGGTTCTGATAGGAACGGCTGGCCGCCATGATGGTGCGGAAGATCGATTCGGCATAGTCGGCCATCGTCTCACCCGCCATCGCCCCCACCTGGGCGAGCTTCTGCCGCTCCCTGCCCACGTCGAGGGTGGGCAGCCCGTGTTCCCGCTTGTAGGCGCCGATCGCCTTCGACACCTCCATCCGCTGTCCAATCAGCTCGACCAGCTGCCTGTCGATCCCGTCGATCTGTTCGCGGTAGTCCTTCATATCCTGGCTCATCATATTGCCTCCTGTCTCGTCCCCTGTGGAATGGGTGTATTCTACTTAAAAGATGGGCGGTCTGTCCGCCCCGTTTCAACCTTCCTTACGCCCCTTCGGGGACATCGGGCAGCCGGTCGGCGCCCCGCATCAGCCAGGCGTCGAGCAGCACGACGGCGGCCGCCGCCTCGACCACCGGCACCGCCCGCGGGACGATGCAGGGGTCATGCCGCCCCTCGATCCGCAGTTCGGCCGCCTCCCCCCGAGAGAGCCGGACCGAGCGCTGCGGCCGGGCAATCGAGGGGGTGGGCTTGAAGGCCGCCCGCAGCAGGATGGGCATGCCGTCGCTGATGCCGCCGAGGATGCCGCCGGCATGGTTGGTCTCGGTCCGCACCGCGCCCGCCCGGATACAGAAAGGGTCGTTGTGCGCCGAACCGCGTATCCGGGCGGCATGGAAGCCCTCCCCGAATTCGACCCCCTTGACGGCGGGGATGCCGAACAGCATCGCCGCAAGCGCGCTCTCGAGTCCGCCGAAGATGGGGTCCCCCAGCCCGGCGGGCAGGCCCTGCACGATGCATTCGACGACGCCGCCGACCGAATCGCCCGCCCGCTTTGCCTCGAGAACGGCTTCCCGCATCCGCGCGCCCGCGTCCGGGTCGAGCACCGGGAAGGGGGCCGCGGCAATCGCATCCAGCGTCTCCCCGCTTTCCCCCATCGGATCGAACGGCCGGTCGGCGATGCCGGCAATCTCGGCGATATGGGCGGCGATCCGGACCCCGCGCCGGGCGAGGATCTGCAGGCAGATGCCCCCCGCGACGCAGAGCGGCGCGGTCAGCCGGCCGGAGAAATGCCCGCCGCCCCGCACATCCTGAAAGCCGCCATATTTGATCTGCGCGGTGTAATCGGCATGGGCCGGGCGCGGGCAGTCGCGCAGCGCGGCATAGTCCTTTGAGCGGGTATCGGTATTCTCGATCACCGCCGCAAGCGGCGCTCCGCAGGTCACCCCGTCCACCAGCCCGCAGAGAATCCGGGGCCGGTCGGCCTCCTTGCGGGCGGTGGCGGTGGCGTCCCTGCCGGGGGCGCGGCGGGCAAGAAAGCGCTCCAGCGCCGCGAGATCAACCGCTTCCCCCGCCGGCAGCCCGTCGACCGTCACCCCGATGGCCGGGGTATGCGACTGGCCGAAGATCATC
>CASGDD010000160.1 GCA_949300115.1 uncultured Oscillospiraceae bacterium
GGTATCCCCGCCGGTGATCATCACCGTGCTTTCGGCGCCCATATCCAGCAGCCGCTTGAGGATGCTGCCCATCGTGTCGGCAATCCGGGCCCGCATGTCCTCCCGCGGGATGTGGTAGCGCGCCTCGTACTGCGCAACCTCTTCCTCTCCGATCGCCCGGCCGCATTCGACCATCAGGCAGCCGTTTTCCCAGAGCATCTGCAGCCACTGCTCAATCTGCTGACGTCCCTCCCGGGTTTCCAGCCAGCCGGCATCGAGCTTCTGATCGGGAAGGAGGCTGATCCGCGGGATTCCCGATCGTTCGGCCGCTTCAAGCTGCCGCACGGTGATCGGGTTGATGCTGCCAGAAATCATCAGCAGGCTGGGCTCCAGCTCGGGCAGACCATCCTGCCGGCGCTCGAGCGCCAGCAACTCGGGCAGCATGGCCGCAAATCCGGCACAGCCGGCCACCAGCTTGAGCCGTCCCTCCGCCTGCAGCCGTCCGGCAATCCGCCTCAAATCCGCCTCGGTCGAGGCGTCGTAGATCCAGATACCCACGCCGTCCGCTTCCTCCCGCTCCCGCGGGACAACATGGGTTGGCGCCGGCGACTGGGCGGCGATGATGTCGGCGACCGCCGAATAGCGGACCGGTTCGAAGGCATCGCGGCCAAACACACTTTCAGCGACCGGCCGGCCGTCGATGTAGTGGATGCCCCCTTCGGTCTTCCGGTTCATGCCGGGAAAGGCGGGAACAAAGTGGAGAACCGTCTCCCCCGAGGCATCCAGCGCCGCCGCAAGCTCGCTGCCGATGTTGCCGCGCAGCGCCGAATCGGTCTTTTTGTAGATGCAGCCGACCCCCGCCTTCCGCGCCTCAGCCACCAGGGTATACACCGTCTGGTAGGCCTCCGCCGGCGGCATATGCCGGGTTTCGGCGTCGATGATGAGCACCTGCACCTCCGGCGGCAGGTCCTTCAGTACCTCAACCGGATCCCCTTCCCGGACGCGGATCAGCGTATGCTTTGCCTTGAACTGGACGCCCGTATCCAACGCTCCGGTAAAATCGTCCGCAATCACCAGCAGTTTCATCTTCTACTCCCTCGTTGCAGATTGTGGATGTCGGTGAGTTTGTACAAACTTTTCTTTCTTGTCCCCATTATATCGATAAAATCGCACGAAGGATAATGCTTTCCTCTTAAAATTCGTTTCATTTTGACACACTCCGCAAAAAAGTATTGGCTTTCTTTTGTGGATTTGCTATAATTCAGATGATATGTTTCAAATTGAAACGACAACTTGGATCGGAGGAGGCGCTGGAGGATGCAGGGGTCGGTCCGTATTTTGGCGATTGCGCCCTACGAGGGGATGAAGGAACAGCTGTTGGAGACCGCAAGGGAATTTCCCGAGGTCGAGATGGTGGTCATCGTCGGCGACCTGGACGTCGGACTCAACCTGACGATGAACCGGCTGCAGTCGGATTACGATGTGCTGCTCTCCCGCGGCGGCACCGCCAAGCTGCTCCGGCAGTTTCTGACCCTGCCGGTGGTCGAGATCAAGATCTCCGGCAACGACATCCTGCGGGCACTCAAGCTGGCAAATGCCCATTACGGGCGCAGCGCGGTGGTCGGCTTCCCCAACATCACCCACGAGATGGAAAAGCTGCAGGGCCTGCTCCCCTACCCCATCGACACCTATCCGATCAACAACACCGAGGAGGCACTTGCCATCCTCGACCGGTTGACCAACAGCGACTATGCCGCGCTCCTATGCGACATGGTAACCCATACCGCCGCCAGCAAACTGGGGCTGAACACCTTTCTGATCACCTCGGGCGCCGAGAGCATCCGGGAGGCCATTCAGAGCGCCCTCTTCATCTACCAGGCCAACCGGCAGCTGCAGCTGGACAACCAGTTTTTCCGCACCCTGCTGCAGCACCAGGACAGCCAGACGGTGGTCTTTTCGGAGACCGGCAAGCTGGTCTATGCCACCCGCCGGGATGAGAAGTCCGAGCTGCTGCACCTGCTGCGCAGCCAGATGCAGCAGCTGCCCGAAACGGATGGCGGCAAGCTGGTGCTGCAGTCGCAGGGCGTCCGCTATCAGATCCTGCCCCGGCGGATTCAGGTGCAGGATCAGCGTTATATCGCCTTCCACTACACCGCCCTGGCGGTCAGCGATACCCGGGAGAAGAAGGGCATCCTCTACCGCAACCGCGAACAGGTGGAGGCGCTCTCCCGGCAGGGGATCCATGCGCTGATCGAGTTCCCACCCGGTGTCGTCAGCCAGCTGCGGCACGCAGCCACCCAACCGCAGCCCATCCTGCTGGTCGGGGAACCGGGCGCCGGCCAGCGGGCGGCCGCCCACCGGCTCTACCTGTCGGGCATCCGCAGCGACCATCCGCTCATCGAAATCGACTGCACCCTGCTGCGCGCCAAAAATTGGAGCTATCTTCTCAACCATCACCGCTCCCCGCTCTATGACGCGGGAAATACCCTGTATTTTGCCAACGCCGAGGCACTCAGCGCCGACCAGCTGCAAAGTCTCTGCCTCTTCTTTGCCTCCAACAACGCGCTCAAACAGAACGCCATCCTGCTGTCCGCCAGCGCTGCCCAGGGGGAGGAGCTCGCGCCGGCCGAGTCGATGCTGACCGCCCATCTCGCATGCCGCATCCTCTCGCTCCCTCCCCTGCGCAGCTTTCCCCAGCTCATCGCCCGGCTGGTGCACCGCTATCTTGCACAGGCAGCGATCGGCCTGCCGGCGCCCCTCCTGGATGCGCAGGCGCTGCAACTGCTTCGCAGCTATTCCTGGCCGCAGAACTACCGCCAGCTCTTCCGTGTGCTCGAGCAGATCACCGTGCTGGCAGCCGGCGACACGGTTACAGCCGAAACGGTCCAGGAAGCCCTCGGTCAGGAGGTCTTCCTGGTTAGCGCCGCCCTCCCCGACCGCCGCAGCGCCGTCCTCGACATCTCCCGGCCGCTTGCCGAGATCGAACGCACCATCGCCCGCATCCTGCTCGAGAACAACGGCGGCAACCATTCCCAAACCGCCGCCAGCCTGGGCATCGGCCGCAGCACCCTCTGGCGGATGCTCAAGGAATGAACCCCCTCGGGGTAGCCGGCGGGCGACGCTGTACAAGCCGCCTTTCCCCAAACGCAAGCGGGGCGCCGATGGGCGCCCCGCTTCTCTTCGGTCTCTTCGCTCGAAACCTGTGCTACTTCACCGAGTTCTCGTAGGCTTCGATCATCTTTTTGACCATCTGGCCACCGACCGAACCGGCCTGCTTGGAGGTCAGGTCGCCGTTGTAGCCGTTCTTCAGGTTGACGCCGACCTCGTTGGCGGCCTCCATCTTAAAACGGTCAAGAGCCTCTCGAGCCTGGGGAACAACAATCTTGTTGCTGGACATAATCTTGTACACTCCTTATTTTCTTTGGTTGCGATCCATCGTTGGCGTTTGCGCTATTATTGTGATCCGTCAGCGGGAGAATATCGATGTCAGTTTCTGCCTTGCATTGGAACATTTTGTATGATGATGGCAGGATCGCAAACCGGTCGTGCCGAGAAAGTCCAGCCGCTGTGTACAGCCAACACCCCGACGGCAAAACCGCGTACCAAAGCGGTTCTGCCGCTCTCCAGAGATTTTGCCCGGCACAGGTCTGTGCAAAGTCAAATGCCCGGCTTAAAAATCGATGGGAAATTCGACCGACTTTTGAGGGTAGACGCAAACACCCCCATCCGCGGATGGGGGTGCTTTAGGTTGGATCAGATTGGCCTCAGCGAGGCGCTCTGCCGGACCATCAGTCGTCCATCGGCTGACGGTCGCGGATGCCGGCGTGGTATTCCTGCAGCGAACGGACGGGGATGTTGCCGTCGTACTCGAGCACCGCCCGGATGCCCTCGCACATCGCCTTGGCAGCCGCCATCGTGGTGGCGTAGCAGATGCGGTGCTTGATCGCCGCCGAACGGATGTACTGTCCATCCAACCGGCCCTGCTTGCCCGAGGGGGTGTTGATGATGAGATCGATCTTGCCGTTTTCCAGCTCGTCGATCAGATCGGGATGGCCCTCACCCAGCTTGGCAATCTCCTTGACCGGCAGGCCGAGCGCGCGGAAATGGGCCGCGGTGCCCTTGGTGGCCGCGAGGTTAAAGCCCATGCGGTAGAAGCGTTCGGCGATGATACCGGCCTCCTCCTTCGACTCGTCGTTGACCGAGATAAAGACGGTGCCGGACAGCGGCAGGATGAGCTGGGTGGCCTCCTGTGCCTTGTAGTAGGCGATACCGAAGTTTTTCGACAGGCCGAGCACCTCGCCGGTTGAACGCATCTCCGGCCCCAGCACCGGGTCGACCTCCCGGAAGGTGCTGAAGGGCAGCACCGCTTCCTTGACCCCATAGTGGGGGATGAGCCGGTGCTTGAGGGTGTCAAGCGGATTGGCGCGGTGGGTATACGGCCGCATGATCAGCTCGACGGCGGTGCGCACCATGTTGATGTTGCAGACCTTCGAAACGAGCGGCACCGTCCGGCTGGCGCGCGGATTGGCCTCGATCACATAGACAATCCCGTCGCAGATGGCGTACTGCATGTTCATCAGGCCCACGACATCCAGCTTTTTGGCAATCGCCTCGGTGTAGGCGTTGATCGTGTTGATATGTTTCTGGGAGATCTGGATGGGCGGCAGCACACAGGCCGAGTCGCCCGAGTGGATACCCGCCAGCTCGATATGCTCCATCACCGCCGGGACAAAGACCTTGTCGCCGTCGCTGATCGCGTCCGCCTCACATTCGAGCGCGTGGCTGAGGAAGCGGTCGATCAGGATGGGACGCTCGGGGGTCACGCCGACCGCCGCGTTCATGTACTCGACCAGCTCGTCATGGTCATGGACGACCTCCATCCCCCGTCCGCCGAGGACGTAGGAGGGACGCACCATCAGCGGATAGCCGATGCGGCCAGCAATCGCGGTGGCCTCGTCGACATTGACCGCCATGCCCGATTCGGGCATCGGCACACCGAGCTCGTCCATCATCTGACGGAACTCATCCCGGTCTTCGGCCAGGTCGATCGAACGGGGGGAGGTTCCGAGGATCTTGACCCCCGCCGCCTCGAGCGCGTTGGCCAGGTTGAGCGGCGTCTGGCCGCCGAACTGGGCGATGATGCCGACCGGCTTCTCCTTGTGGTAGATGGCGAGGACATCCTCCATCGTCAGCGGCTCGAAATAGAGCTTGTCGGAGGTGTCGTAGTCGGTCGAGACGGTCTCGGGATTGCAGTTGACCATAATCGTCTCGAAGCCGAGATCTTTAAGGGTATAGGCCGCATGGCAGCAGCAGTAGTCGAATTCGATGCCCTGGCCGATCCGGTTGGGACCGCCGCCCAGCACCATCACCTTCGGCTTATCGGTCGCAACCGGCGCCCTGTCGGCGGCGTTGTAGGTCGAGTAGTAGTAGCAGGCATTCTCGACGCCGCTGACATGGACGGCGTCCCAGCCCTCGACGACCCCCAGCTTCTCCCGCTGCTCGCGGATGGCGGTCTCGCTCACCCCGAGGATTCTGGCAAGGTAGGCATCGGCAAAGCCGTCCAGCTTGGCCTGCCGGAGCAGCGCATCGGGCAGCGCCTGGCCCTTGTAGGCGAGCATCTGCTCCTCCAGCTCGACCAGCTCCTTCATCTGTTCGAGGAACCACGCCTTGATGTGGGTCAGCTCATGCAGCTTTTCGACCGAAACGCCCTTGCGCAGCGCCTCATAGAGCTGGAACTGCCGCTCGCTGTTGGGCACCGCGACCATCTCGCAGAGCTCGTCGGCCGACAGCTCGTGGAAATTCTTCGCAAAGCCGAGGCCGTAGCGGCCGTTCTCGAGCGAGCGGATCGCCTTCTGCATCGCTTCCTTGTAGTTCTTGCCGATGCTCATGACCTCACCGACCGCCCGCATCTGGGTGCCCAGCTCGTCTTTGGCGCCTTTGAATTTCTCAAACGCCCATTTGGCAAATTTGATGACCACATAGTCGCCGTAGGGGCTGTACTGGTCGAGGGTCCCCTTGCGGTAGTAGGGGATCTCATCGAGGGTCATGCCCGCCGCCAGCAGGGTGGAGACCATCGCGATCGGGAAGCCGGTCGCCTTGGAGGCGAGCGCCGACGAGCGGGAGGTCCGGGGGTTGATCTCGATGACCACAATCCGGCCGGTCTTGGGATCGTGGGCGAACTGACAGTTGCAGCCGCCGATGACCTCGACCGCGTCGATGATCTTATAGGAGTATTCCTGCAGCCGGTCCTGGGTGGCCTGGTCGATGGTCAGCATCGGCGCCGCGCAGAAGCTGTCGCCGGTGTGGACGCCCATCGGGTCGATGTTCTCGATGAAGCAGACGGTGATCTTCTGGCCCTTCTGGTCGCGCACGACCTCCAGCTCGAGCTCCTCCCAGCCGATGACCGATTCCTCGATCAGCACCTGGCCGACCAGGCTTGCCTCGATACCGCGGGTCGCAATCGCGCGCAGCTCCTCCTCGTCGCGGGCGATGCCGCCGCCGGCGCCGCCCATCGTATAGGCCGGACGGACGACGACCGGATAGCCCAGCTCCTTCGCAATGGCGAGCGCCTCCTCCACACTGTAGGCGGGCGCCGATTTCGCCATCTCGATGCCGAGCGCGTCCATCGTCTCCTTGAAGGCGATGCGGTCCTCGCCCTTCTCGATCGCGTCGACCTGCACGCCGATGACCTCGACGCCATACCGGTCAAGCACACCCGCCTTGGCCAGCTCCTCGCACAGATTGAGACCGGACTGCCCGCCCAGGTTGGGCAACAGCGCGTCCGGCCTCGTTTTGGCGATAATATCGGTAAGGTTGGCAAGGTTGAGCGGCATGATGTAGGTCTCATCCGCGATCTGAGGATCGGTCATGATGGTGGCGGGATTGGAGTTGACGAGAACGATGGTATACCCGAGATTCCGAAGCGCCTTGCACGCCTGGGTCCCCGAGTAGTCAAACTCACACGCCTGTCCGATGACGATCGGTCCCGAACCGATAATCAGGATCTTTTGGATATCCGTCCGTTTTGGCATTCTCATGGCCCCCTTGTCTTGAAGTTCTGTATGATTATACGTCAACATTCACCGAAGCGCAACCCCTTCCGCGGCTGCTTTTTACGATTTGTCGATCTTTCCTAAATTGTGCCGGTTTCCGAACGCATCCTTGTTGCTTTGTGGGGAATCCACAAGGAAGGATGCCGCATCCTGACGAAGATCGCCAAAGGGCTCCCGCCACGGCTGGCGCTCCCTGTCCATCCACCCGGGCGACCCCGGTGCAACCCGCGGGCCCACCTCCTGTTAAGACCGGCACCCACCGGATCGTCTCCGCCGCTTCCCCAAAATCAATTTGGCTATTTATTCATTTTTATGATTATATATTCTTTTCCCATGTTTCCATCTGGGCAGCCCTTTAGTCCCATTCTCCCAGTGTAATGTAGTCATAGATTGCCTCGTAGGTGGCCGGTCCGATGCCGCTGACATCCATCAGCTGCTCATAATATGCAAAAGGGCCGTTTTTGAGCCGGAACTCGACAATCCGCTGGGCGGTCACCGGCCCGATCTCGGGCAGCGCATCCAGCTCTTCGGCACTGGCGGTATTGACATTGATCGGGAAGCTCACCGCCGGTTCGTCCGCCGGCTCCGGCGGGACGGACGCATCCGCCGACGCCTCCTCCGGCAGCGGGGAGACCGTCACCCCAGGCAGCGGCTGCGCGGACGCCGGCGCATCCGAGGAGGACGCTGCCGCCAGTGCGGAGGCGGCCGGCGCGGAGGATTCCAGATAGCGAATCGACTCGACCCCCGCGATCGGCGGGGCGGCAAAGGCGTTGTAGAGCACGAGCACCACCGCCAGCAGGGCCGCCAGGCCGATGAGAATTCCGTCCGGGCTGTGCCTCATCCCCATCCCTCCCGCCGTCAGGCAAAGGCGGTTCCGTCCACCATCGCTTCCACCGCCGTCAGATAGCGGCGGTATTCCGCCTCGCCGAAGGCGGTCAGCGCCGCATCCTCCTCCCGGTCGCACAGCCGGGCAAAGACGCCGCCGATGGTGTAGCCGGCCCGGCCGGCCGTACGGATGCAGAGCAGGTAGAGGGAAAAGGCCTCCGACTCACAGATGCGGTTGTAGAGCGCCGCATCGCGGGCGCGGACCTCCTCCATAAAGACGTTGAAGGCGGTATCGGCCACGAGCGGGCTGGGCGAGGAGGCCTCCAGGCCGATTTTGGTCGCATAGGCATGCAGCAGGTCGAGCTGGTCGAGGCTGCGGCCATCCCCCTGCAGTGCCTGCAGCACCCCGGCATCCCGGGTCGCGGCGATCGCCTGGGCGAAAAACAGCTCGGCAAGTGAGATCCCCAGCAGACGGGCCTTGACGATGTTGCCCTTTTCCAGCTCGGACTCCATCCGGTTGGCCACGCGGTCGGAATCGTCGGCATGCCGCGCGGACGGACGGGCGGGCGCAATCTTCATATCGCTGTCGTCCTCCATCCCCTGCGCCAAAAGCAGCCGCGGCCCCTTCCACCACCCGAACCGGCAGAGCAGCGGCAGCGGGAGGGCCAGCAGCAGGAGCAGCAAATCGATGGGCATCGACCTCACCTCGTATCATCCAAGGATGGACCATTCTTTTATAGTATACACGATTTTCCAACCCATTCGCAACTGGAATTTGGGAATTTTTCTGGAAAAACGGCAAAGAAAAGGACCTGCCCCGCCGGGCAGGCCCCAAAGACCCCCGATACCGTCCGGGCACCGCCCATGCCGCCCCGCCTACGGCCGGGCCGTGGAGAAGCGGACAGGGATCTGCACCTCGGTGCGATACTCCTCGACATGGTTGGTCTCATGTTCGTCGATGATGTAGAGCTCCAGCGGGGCGCCGGCCGCCTCATAGCCCTGCTCCCCGATCCAACGCAGCAACAGCGGCAGCACCCGCGCGAAGTTTTCATACCGGCCCGGGTAGATGGTCGAGGCATAGAGTCCGCCGGGCAGCATGGCCTCACAGCCCTCCGCCTGGTCGGTGATGATCAGGACCGAGGAATAGTGGTTGTAGATGCCCTGCCGCAGCGCATCGGTATCTAAAATCGCGCCGATCTGGTGGGGACCGATGAGATGGACGACGTTTTCGTACTTTTTCTCCAGCTTTTTGAGGACAAAGTCGATCTCCTTCTCGACAATCGCGTCCTCCTGCAGCCGGTAACAGGGGCGGGGCGGCAGCTCCAGCAGCTCGAAGCCGCCGGTCGGGCGGGCAAAATGTCCCCGGATCTTCTCCGCCCGCCGCAGCACATCCTGCCGCTGGCGCTGCAGCGCCTCGATCCGCTGCTCGATGATCTCGCTCTCCTGTTCGAGCAGCTGCACGGTTGACGCCACCGTCCGGTTGAGGATGTACCGCTTGATCGTCTCCAGCGGGACGTCGAGGTTGCGCAGGTTGCGGATCACATTGAGATTGCAGACATCCCGGATGCCGTAGACCCGGTAGCCGTTCTCCCCCCGGATGGGGTTGAGCAGCCCCTGCCGCTCGTAATGCCGCATGGTATCCGAACAGATATCATAGAGTTTGGACAGCTCGGAAATTTTGTACGCCTCTCCCAAAAAAATCTCGCCTCCTACCCTTGACATTCGAATCGTTCGAAGGTTTATACTGCGTATTGTAGAATATTTTTAAGTAATCTTCAATAGTTTCATGAAAAAGATCAACATTTCTTCACCTTTTCCCAGGTTCTGTCGCAGCCGGCGCGGTTCCGGCTGAGCAGATAGCGCCCCATCCCCCATCCAACCCGCCGGGAGGTGCACATCCCGGTGGGACGGGACGGGCGGGGCGGAAGGTCCCGGCACCCACTTTGCTTGTGTTAGGAGGATAGATCTATGGAACTTGGCTCCAACTACGGCATCATCTCGCTGCTGCCGATGGTTCTGGTTGTCGGGTGTGCGCTGATCACCAAGCGCACCCTCGAGAGCTTCATCCTCGGCAGTATCATTGGCTTCATCATCCTGGACGGAACCGGATTCTTTATGTCCTGGTACACGGCATTGCAGGAAGTGATTGCCGAACAGGTGTGGTTTATCCTGCTGCTTGCCACCTTCGGCATCATCATCCAGCTGTTTGAAGCGTCGGGCGGCGCGATCGGCTTTTCCCGCATCGGTGTGCGGGTCGCCAAAAACCGATCCACCTCGCTGCTTGTCACCTTCATTCTCGGCGTCATCATCTTCGTCGATGACTATCTCAACAACCTTGCCATCGGCGTGTCGATGCGCAACGTGACCGACCGCTACAAGGTGCCTCGCGAATACCTCGCCTTCAACGTCAACACCACCGGCTCGATCGTCTGCGTGCTCGTCCCCATCTCCACCTGGGGCGTCTACATGACCGAGCTGATGCGGACCCAGGGGGTCGAGGTGGGCGGTTCGGCCATGACCGCCTACATCCAGGCCATCCCCTTCATGTTCTATCCCATCGCGGCGCTCATCTGCGTCCTGCTCTACAACTACCG
>CASGDD010000161.1 GCA_949300115.1 uncultured Oscillospiraceae bacterium
GCCCAGTATATCGAGCTCTACAAGGGCCTGCTGGAGGCGTAACATCCTTTTATACAGACGAACCCCGATTCCTGGGCAGCCAGGAATCGGGGTTTTGTGCTGGATTTGGGGTATTTTAGGCGGGATGGGGCCTTTCCGTCACGTCAGACGGAATGCGCAGCGGACACGGGTGTAGTCATAGTCCTCCAGCAGCTGGAAGAAGACCCGCACCCGGTCCCCCACCGCGAGGCTGCCGGCCGGATGGCCGTCCACTTCGAAAATATAGGGGAAAAAGAGCGTGTCCGCGCTGCCGTCGGCAAAGAGGATCCGATAGGAGGTGGATCCTCCCTGCGGCGTGACCGCCTCGACCGTCCCATCCCGGCCGCGAAAGGCGCGTTCGCAGTAGCCGAGACGCAGTCCATCCCGATAGGCAGAGGCTGTGAACAGCGCCTCCCGGGTGGCGGCGTAGGGGATGCCGTCGATCACCATGCGGTTTCTCTCCGGACAGATTTCGATGGTGATTACCCGCCCATCGACCAGATGGGCGTCGAGGCAGCTGCTGCGGCAGGGCTCGGCCTCATCCGTCGTCTCATAGTAGGCGGGGGCGGTGAGTGCGGCGTAGATGGCGTCGATCTCCTCCGGTTGGGTGTAGCGGTAGCCGGTTTCGATAAAGGGGTCGAAAATCGGACGGCTCCGCTCCTCCAGGTAGGCGATCTCCTCCCGCGCGAACGGGAAAGGCTGTGGGACTGAGACCACATGCTCTCGCTGCCAGAGGAGGCTGTAGGCCGCTCAGATCGCCGCGATGAGGAGAACCGCCAGCAGTACCGGCAGCTTGCGGTTGCGCAGAAATTTCGAGAGGGCATCGGGCAGACGCATCGCAGCCTCCTTTCGGTTAGGGCATCCACGAGGCGGTATAGAAGGCACCGCGGGCGTAGATGGGCGCGTGTTCGAGATCGCGGTAGTAGATGGTCAGCTGTGCGCCCGGCTCGAGAACGGCGGGGTCATCCGCGTCCAGTCGGATCAGCTTGTCCCGGGGGATGCGCACCGGATAGAGTTCCCCCATCTCGGTCCGCACTTCGCAGAGATGGTCACCGGTGCTGGTGGTGTCGGCCGCAAGGACCTCCCCCCGGAAGCAGTCGTACTCCCGTGCGCAGTAGGCGGCAAAGAGGGGGTCGCGGAGATCCAACCAGTGGCGCAGCTGGATATTCGAAACGGCATAGAGCCGGTCATCGATCCGCAACCGGCTGTGCTGGAACATCAGACGGAGCTTGACGACGCTGCCTCCCTGCAGATGTACGTCGATCTGCCGTCCCTCATCGAGCTGCAGCAGATAGGCGTCCGGCTCCGCCTCATAGCATTGCAGGCTCTCGAGGAAGGTACAGAACGTCTCGATCTCGTCCGGATGGTCGAACCGGTGCCCCGAGGCGAAGGGGGCGAGGCTGAAGGCGGAAATCTCCTCAAACCACGCCACCTCTTCCGCGGTAAAGGGGATGGGGTTTTCGACCGGGAGGATGTTTGCCGCCGTCCACAGCCGCGCAAAACAAAACCAGGCCGCAGCAACCAAAGCCACCACCAGGATTGCGATGGCTTGGCGTTTGCGGCCCGGCTGCCGTAGCATTTGCGGGAAATCGGGGTGGAACATGGCGATTTCCTCCGGGATGGGGCGGGGTTACGCCTGGGCGGCCTCCAGACGGGCGATGCCGTCGCGGATGCGGGCGAGGGTTTCCTCCTTGCCCAGGATAGCCGCGATTTCGATGCCGCCGCCGGGGGTAAACTGCTTACCCGAGAGGGCGACCCGCAGCGGCCAGAGGATCCGGCCGTTTTTGAGCTCCAGGCGGGCGATCAGCTCGAAGAGGGCGGTGTGGATGCTGTCGGCGGTATAGTCCTCCAGCGCCTCCATCACCGGCAGAATCTCCCGCAGCGCTTCGAGCGAGTTTTCAACGGTGGTCTTCATCTTTTTGTGGACATAGAGCTCGACATCGTAGTCGGGCAGCCTGTCGATGAAATCGACCTGCTCGGGGATGTCCGAGAGCAGCTCGCAGCGGGGCTGGAGGACGCTCGCGATGAGCGCGAGATCGACATCCGGCCGGCTGACCGTCTGGCGGATATAGGGGGTCGCCGCCTCGGTGAAGGCGGGGAGATCCATCGCGCGGATGTAGGCGCCGTTGATGTGCTTGAGCTTCTGGGTGTCGAAGATGGCGGGCGATTTGGAGAGCCCCTCGAGGCTGAACGCTTCGACCAGCTCGGGCAGGGAGAAGATCTCCTCCTCGCCGCCCGGGCTCCAGCCGAGCAGCGCGACATAGTTGATGATCGCGTCCTTGAGATAGCCCTGGGCGACCAGGTCCTCATAGCTCGCGTCGCCGTTGCGCTTGGAGAGCTTGTGGGTCTGGTCCCGCATGACCGGCGGGCAGTGGACATAGAGGGGGATCTCCCAGCCGAACGCCTCGTAAAGGAGGTTGTATTTGGGGGAGGAGGAGAGATATTCCGACCCGCGGATGACGTGGGTGATGCCCATCAGATGGTCGTCGACGACGTTGGCGAAGTTGTAGGTGGGCATGCCGTCCGCCTTGATGAGAATCTGGTCGTCCAGCTCGCTGTTGTCCACCGTGATATGCCCGTAGACGACGTCGTCAAAGGAGGTGGTGCCCGTCTGGGGGATCTTCTGGCGGATGACATAGGGAACCCCGGCGGCGAGCTTGGCCTCGACCTCCTCGCGGGGCAGCTCGCGGCAGTGGCCGTCATAGCGGGTGGGGGCGCCCGACGCCTTCTGCACCCGGCGGACCTCCTCCAGCCGGTCCTTGTCGCAGAAGCAGTAGTAGGCCGCGCCCCGCTCGACCAGCTCCTTGGCGTAGTCGAGGTACATCCCCATCCGTTCGCTCTGGATGTAGGGGCCGCAGGGACCGCCGACATCGGGGCCCTCATCCCAGATGAGCCCCGTCTCACGCAGGGTGTTGTAGATGATATCGATGGCGCCCTCCACCTGCCGCTCCTGATCGGTGTCCTCGATGCGCAGGATGAAGACGCCGTTCGGGTCCTTTTTGGCGAGCAGGTAGGCATAGAGGGCGGTGCGCAGGTTGCCGACATGCATATAGCCGGTCGGGCTGGGCGCGAATCGGGTTCTTGTGGGCTTGTGATCCATACTGATTAACCACCTTGTCGATTGTTGATTGCAAAAGGGAAATCGGCGGTATCGCCGCGGGGAGGAGGGGGGCGCTTGGCGGCCGTCCTCCGCCGGTTGTCGCTGTTATCAGTCTACCCGCTCGGGGGGATTTTGTCAACAAATCCCCGCAGGATCCTCCCCTCTCGCGCGGCATCCGGCGGGCGAGCGGCCGCGGGGAGGGAAGTATCCCCCATTTTTGCACAAAGCCCGCCCATGAAAGCGCCGGTTTCCGATCATCTTTACCAGATTGTGCCGCGTATCCGTGGGATATACTTTTTTTTACGGGGCGATTGTGGTACAATAGGCGGAAAGGCCGGGCGGCGGGGCCGGCAATCGTTCGAGCTCCCGCCCACCCGGGTCCCGCCGGTATCCGGCGCCGTCCACGGGCCGCCCCGACGCGGATTGGAATCATGAGAAGATGAGGTGTTTTGATGAAACTGAAATTTGCCGACCGCATGGCCAACGTGAAGCCCTCCGCCATCCGTGAGATCCTCAAGGCGAGCAGCGACCCGAACGTGATCTCCTTCGCGGCGGGCAATCCCGCGCCCGAGGCGTTCCCGGTCGAGCTGGTGCGGAAAATCAGCGACGAGCTGTTCGCGACCGATCCGATTTCGGTGCTGCAGTACAACATCACCGAGGGCTATGCCCCGCTGCGCGACAAGCTCCGGGAGGTCTGCCGGACCCACTACCATGTCGGGACGGAGAACGACGATATCATTCTGATGTCGGGCGGCCAGCAGGGCGCCGATCTCGCGGCCAAGTGCATGTGCAACCAGGGGGACGTCGTCCTCTGCGAGGATCCCTCCTTCGTCGGCTGCCTCAACTCCTTCCGCCAGTTCCAGGCGAAGCTCATCGGCATCGAGATGGATGACGAGGGCATCAACCTCGAGAAGCTCGAAGCGGCGATCCGGGCGCACGAGCATATCGCCTTCCTCTATCTGATCCCGACCTTCCAGAACCCGACCGGGCTGACGATGAGCGCGCGCCGCCGCCGGGAGGTCTATGAGCTCTGCAAGAAGAATAACATCCTCATCGTCGAGGACAACCCCTATGCCGACACCCGCTTCCGCGGCGAGGCGATCGATCCGATCAAGTCGCTCGATGACGACGGCGTCGTCCTCTACCTCGGCAGCTTCTCCAAGATCCTCGCTCCCGGCATCCGCCTCGGCTACGCGGTGGGCCCCAAGGAGCTCATCACCCGGATGGCCACCGCCAAGCAGGCGGAGGATGTCCACTCGACCATCTGGAGCCAGCGGGTCGCCTGCCGCTTCCTCGAGAGCGTCGACCTCGACGCCTTCGCGAAGCACCTGGGGGATATCTACCGCCGGAAATGCGATTTGACCCTTGCACTGCTCGACGAAAAGGTCGCCGGCAGATTCCAGTACACCCGGCCGGAGGGCGGCCTCTTCATCTGGTGCACCCTGCCTGACGGAGTCGATATGCTCGACTTCTGTGCCCGCTGCGCCGCGGACAAGCTGGCGGTGGTGCCGGGCAACGCCTTCCTCGCGGCGGGGGACGAGGGCAAGACCCAGTCCTTCCGCATCAACTACTCGACCCCGACCGACGAGCAGCTGCGCCAGGGCGTCGAGATTCTGGGCAAAGTGGCCCATGAGGTCATCGGCTAGCCCATCGGATTCGATACAATCGGAGGTTCACCCATGCCGGATACCGCAACCGAACGCAAGAAAATTATTTTGAGCGCCATCCAGCCGACCGGGGTCTTTACCCTCGGTAACTACATCGGCGCGCTGCGCAACTGGGTGGAGATGCAGGAGGTCTACGACTGCCGCTATGCGGTGGCCGACCTGCATGCGCTGACCGTCCGCCAGGACCCGGCCGCCCTGCGCCGGCAGACGAAGGATGCCTTCGCCATGCTGCTGGCGCTCGGACTCGACCCCGAACGCAGTCTCATCTTTGTGCAGAGCCATGTGCCGACCCACACCGAGCTGAGCTGGATCCTCAGCTGCTACACCCAGTTTGGGGAACTTTCCCGCATGACCCAGTTCAAGGATAAATCGCAGAAACATGCCGACAATATCAATGCGGGGCTGTTCACCTACCCGGTGCTGATGGCGGTCGATAT
>CASGDD010000162.1 GCA_949300115.1 uncultured Oscillospiraceae bacterium
TCCGCCGCAGCTCCCGGCGGGAACACAGCTGAATCGCCTCGAGCGGCACACCGCGGAGATACTGGTCAATCTCATCCGCCAGCGTGGCGATGCGGAAACGGATGGTCTGCCCGCTCACCACATAAAGGGCGGCCAGCTCGGCAAAGACTTCCGCCTTGTCGGTCCGCAGCGCGCTCCGGCACGCCCCGACGCGGGGCAGAAAATCCTGCCAGGGCACCAGCAGCTGGGCCGCCCCCTCATTCGCCTGCCATTCGAGAATATCCTCCTGCCGGTCGGCGCGGCAGAGGGTTCGCTCCCTGCCGGGATGGAGAAAATAGTGGATGAGCTCGTGGCAGAGGATGAACTTCCGGCTGGTCTCGCTCCGGTCGGCACGCAGGACAATCGCCGAGCGTCCGTCCCCCACGCCCCGCACCAGCACCCCGAGGATCCGGTCGCTGTCAAAGTGATGTTCGATGAGATCGATGCGGCCCCGGAGGCGTTGGCACAGCGCCGGCCAGCGGATGGGCGCGTCCAGCCCGAGTGCCGGACGCACCGTCTCCTCCACCGCCCGGTAGAGCGCCGCACGCGCGCCCGCCTCACATACCCCCGCGTTCATTCCGCATCCTCCCGGTTCAATCGCTTGTACCTGCGGGCGATGTCGAGCAGAAATTCGATATCCCGCTCGGTCAGCTCCAGCTGGCGGGCATCCTTCGCGAGTTTAAAATAAAGGGGCGGCAGACTGTCCTCCCGGGGCGGCTCGGGGATGTCGCTGAGCCCCATCAGATAGTCGGCGGTGACACCCAGCAGCTCGGCGGTCCGGCGGATGGTCTCGGCCGTCGGCTTGGATTTGCCGTTCTTCCAGTCGGTCAGCGCGCTGCGATTGAGCCCCATGGCCTCCAAATACTGCCGGCCTCCCATCCCCCGCGCATCCAGCAGCGCGATAATCCGCTGTACCGTCAGCGGCAGCGCCTTCTCCATGCAAAGACCTCCTCACACCCTGAAGCCCTCTACAGCCTCTCTATAATCAGAATTTTACTGAGTAAAAAACATAATGTCAAGAAAAAAACTGAATCAAAAGGCAAAAAAGGGGAGATTTACGCCATTTGGGCGCAAAATCTCCCTTTGGTGTAAGGTTATTCCCCCGCAGCCGGCAGCCGGCCATAGGCGGCGGTAACCGCCCGGATACGGCGGGCCAGCCCGTCGGTGAGCAGCCGGCCGGGGATACGCCACCGCCAGTTTCCCGAAGGGGTGCCGGGGATGTTGAAGCGGGCCTCGCTACCGAAGCCGAGATAGTCCTGGATGGGGATGATACAGTTTGCGGCGACGCTGCCCATCGCCAGCTGGATGAGGCTCCAGTGGATGTCGATCTCCCCATGGCGGCCGAGGGTGCGGTCGACGAATGCCCGCTCCCAGTCGGGCAGCGAACGGTACCAGCCGAGGGTGGTGTCGTTGTCGTGGGTGCCGGTATAGACGACGGTGTTCGCGTCCTCATAGTTCTGCGGCAGATATTCGCAGCCCTCCCCACTGCCGAAGGCGAAGTGCAGCACCTTCATACCGGGGATTCCCGCCTTTTTCCGCAGCGCGCGCACCGCGTCGGTGATGATGCCGAGATCTTCGGCGATGAGCGAGAGGGAGGCGCCCGCCTTCTGCAGTGCGCCGGTGATCGCCTCGATCAGCGGCAGGCCGGGTCCGGGCAGCCAAACCCCTTCCCTGGCGGTCGGCGCGCCGGCCGGAACCGCCCAGTAGGATTCGATCCCACGGAAGTGGTCGATCCGCACACAGTCATACAGCCGGGCCATATGCAGCATCCGGTCGGTCCACAGCCGGTAGCCGTCGGCGGCGATCCGCTCCCAGCGGTAGAGGGGGTTGTCCCAGCGCTGGCCATCCGCCGAAAAGGCATCGGGCGGCACCCCCGCCACCCGGGTAGGCCGTCCGTCCCGCCCCAGCTCGAAGCAGTCGGGATGGGTCCAGACATCGGCCGAATCGAGCGCCGGATAGATCGGCAGGTCGCCCAGAATCGCGATGCCGCGCTGGCGGGCATAGTCCCGCATCGCATGGTACTGCTGGTCAAACAGCCACTGGACATACCGCTCGAAGGCAATCCGTTCCCACAGCCGCTCGCCCAGCGCCTCCACCGCCGCCCGATCCCCCCGGCGGATCGGCTCGGGCCATTCGATCCAGGGGGCGCCGAAATACTCCGCAAAGGCGACAAAGCGGGTATAGCCGGTCACCCAGGGCTGTTCCTCCGCAAAGCGATCGACCGCCGCAAAGACCGAACGGTCGATATACTGGAAGGATTCCCGCAGCAGCTGCCGCATCACCGTCCGCCGCCGGTCGTAGTCGGCCGGTCCCTCCGGCGTCTCCGCCAGGCAGCGCTGCCAGCTCTCCTTCGAGATCCAGCCCGCCCGATAGAGCGGCTCGGGATCGATATAGATCGGATCGCCCGCATAGCTGGAATTGGTCTGATAGGGCGAATAGCCCGGCCCAACCGGCCCGAGCGGCAGCAGCTGCCAGCCCGATTGCCCGGCTGCCGCCAGAAAATCGATCCAGTCGCGCGCCGGCTTCCCCAGCGTCCCCACCCCATAGGGGGAGGGAATCGCCGACAGATGCGCAAGAATCCCCGCAGGAATTGTCACCATACCCACACCTCATCTTTGACAAAATCAAAAGGAAACACAAAAGAGAAAAACCATTGGCCGTGTGGTATCCAGTGTAGCAAAGTTTGAGGCCGCCGGCAAGAGGAGGGGCATTTTTTACCGCGCGCAATTTTACATCCTTTTTACCCCGCTACATCGCCGGATGCACCACATCCGCACGGAAGACGTCGATCAAACCGGGCGGGAAGGCACTTCCTCATTGAAAAGAGGACAGCCCCGCGGGGCTGTCCTCTCTATCTACCGAACGGTGCGGTTTATTTGTCGATCAGCGCGACCTTTTTGGCGTGCTCGTAGACCCAGTCGGCGGTGACGTCGGTGCGGCGGGCGACACCCGAATCGATGGCGGCCTGCGCGACCATCTTGGCGACCAGCGGCGCGACGCGGGGATCGAAGACGCCCGGCAGGATGTTCTCCTCGCCCAGCTCGCTGTCCTCCAGCGCGCCGGCAATCGCGCGGGCAGCGGCCAGCTTCATCGGCTCGTTGATGTCGCTCGCGCGGACATCGAGAGCGCCGCGGAAGATGCCGGGGAAGGCGCTGACGTTGTTGACCTGGTTGGGGAAGTCGGAACGGCCGGTGCCGACGACACGGGCGCCGCCCGCCTTCGCCTCATCGGGGAAGATCTCGGGGACGGGGTTGGCCATCGCGAAGACAATGGCATCCTTCGCCATCGTCGCGACCATCTCCCGGGTGACGGTATTCGGAGCGGAGACCCCGATAAAGACATCGGCGCCCTTCATCGCGTCGGCAAGCGTCCCCTTCAGGTTCTCCTTGTTGGTCATCTCGGCGATCTCGACGAGGCTGGGATTGAGGCCCTCCCTGCCGCGATAGACGATGCCCTTCGAGTTGCAGATGATGAGGTCGGCGACACCGAGGCCCAGCACCAGCTTGGCAATCGCGATACCGGCGGCGCCGGCGCCGTTGATGACGATTTTGCAATCCTTCGACTGCTTGCCCACCACCTTGAGGGCATTGATCAGGCCGGCCAGCACGATGACGGCGGTGCCGTGCTGATCGTCGTGGAAGATGGGGATATCACAGATTTCCTTGAGCTTGCGCTCGATCTCAAAGCAGGCGGGCGCACCGATGTCCTCGAGGTTGACGCCGCCGAGGCCGGGCTCCATCAGCTTGACGGTACGGACGATCTCGTCGGGATCTTTGGTATCAAGGCAAATCGGGAAGGCGTCGACGCCGCCGAACGCCTTGAAGAGGACCGCCTTGCCCTCCATAACCGGCAGGCCGGCGCCCGCGCCGATATCGCCAAGGCCGAGGACGGCGGTGCCGTTGGTCACAATCGCCACCCAGTTGCCCTTCGAGGTGTAGTCATAGATGGTTTCGGGGTTTTTGTTGATCTCGATGCAGGGCTCAGCCACACCGGGGGTATAGGCCAGGGTCAGATCCGCCGGGCTCTTGAGGGGCACCTTCAGATCGAGCGCGAGTTTGCCTTCGTGATCCTTATGGAGCTTAAGCGCCATCTCTCGTACGTTCACTTGTCATTTCCTCCTAAAGACGATATCGTTTCCTGCCGGGACAGCCGCTTGTCCGAGCCTTGTCCGGCCATGAGGCCTCGAAAGCCATCGGGCATGTTGACAATCCTCTGACAAGCTCTGGCTCTATTATAATACCGGGGCGGCGGGGTTGTAAAGAGGTTCCCGCCGACAAAATGCCGGCCGCGGCGCGGCAGCGCCCCCTAGAGGATCCCGTTTGCCCGGGCATCCTCATAGATCATCCGCAGCCCATCGAGGATGAGCATCGGCTGCATACTCTCGAAGATGCCAAGGCCGCCCGCGATGGTGTTGGCGAGCCCGCCGGTGCCGATGACACGGGCCTTCGCGCCCAGCTCCCGCTGGATGCTCTCGAGGATATGGAGCACCGCTCCCTGATAGCCGTGCAGCACACCCGACTGGATGCTTTCGATGGTCGTCCGGCCGATGACCACCCCCGGGTCGGCAATCTCGACGCGGGGCAGCTTGGAGGCATGGGCGGAGAGCGCCTCGAGCGACAGCTTAACACCGGGGAAGATGGCGCCGCCGAGGTATTCCCCCCGCAGGCCGACGGTATCGAAGGTGGTTGCCGTCCCCATGTCGACGACGATGAGCGGATAGCCGAACCGCTGCTTGCCGGCGTAGGCGCCCACCAGCCGGTCGGCACCCACCTCCTTGGGGTGGCCGTAGCAGTTTTCAATCGGCACCTGCAGATCCTCCCCGATGACGTGGGGTGTCCTGCCGAAATAGCCCTGCATCGCGCGGGTGAGGGCGTGCATGATCGGCGGCACCACCGAGACGATGAGGATCTCCTCAATGCCGCTGGGGTCGATCCCGTGGATGTGGAAGAAGTTGCGGGCGGCCAGCCCGATCTCATCCGAGGTCGCGTCCCGGCGGGTGGACAGCCGGAAGCTCATCGCGGCCTGCGCCCCCTCATAGAGGGCAAACTGGATATTGGTATTGCCGACGTCGATTGCGAGCAGCATCTCGATCATCCTTTCCGCAAGCCGTTTTCCCATCGGAGACAGCCACAGCTCCCCGGCCTGTAAGATAGATCTATCCTACCACAGCCCGTCTGCGCTGTCCAGTGCCGGGACAAAAATCCCTGCCTACTCATCTTCCAATCCTTTGAGCTGATAGCCGGCGTCCGTTTTGCGAAGCGTCGCGCGGTAACGGGGCTGCCGGGTCGCCAGCGCCGCCGCATCCTCCAGGGGCCAGGGATTGCCCTCCCCATCGAAAATTTCGACGGTTTCCCCGATAAAGGCGGGCAGATAGCACAGCCGGACGGTCAGCAGCTCCCCCTCTTCCCGTGTTTCAAGGATATAAGGCAGCCAGACCTCACCCGACGCTCCCCATCCCGTGTAGAGTCCCCACGGTTCCCGATAGGTATAGCGATCGACATCCCGGTGACGAAGCGATTCGCCAAACAGCGTCCCAGCCACCCGGTCGGCCTCCCGCGCGATTAGCAGATCCCCGTCCAGCCCGGCAGCGCCCGCCAGATAGAGCAGCGGGGTCGGCGGCGGATCTTCCCCGCCGACGGTGGTCGAGTAGAGCGGCGTATACCGCAACGCGGTGCGCAGCTTGTACGATTCCCAGTCCTCCCCTTCTCTGCGCGGGGTGGTGCAGCAGAGCAGCCGGATCCATTCGGGGTCGAGATCCGGCTGGAGGGTATGGACGATGGGATAGCGTTCCGCCAGGTTGTCCCGTATCCCGCCATACTCGATCTGGTCGAGACAGGCCGCCACCTCCGCCGCATCCAACTTGAGCGCGCGGCCGGGCTCGGGGGTAAAGGGCAGGGTCTCCCCCGCGCAGCGGAAAACCAGCTCGGTCAGCGCAAAGCCGTTTTTGCGCAGCGTCCGTTCGGCCGACTGGAGCAGCGTCCCGGCCTCGGTTTCCCCCAGGGCCTGGTAACCCACCGGGTCCCAATCGACCGTCAGCACCTCGCCCTGCTGCTCAACCGATTCGGCCGCGATCGTCAGCCCCAATCCCCTGCCGACCAGGGCCAGCAGCTCGGAGACGGTCGAGGCCATGCCGGCCGGCTGCTCGAGGGTAACGAAGGCCGCATGCACCGGTTCGTAGAGGCTAAGCTCGATCGGCTCCATCGGCTCGAGGGGGATCGATGGGTCGGCGACCGGTTCGGGCGGCAGGGCGGCGGTTGGCGTGCTGGAGGATGCACCGGCCGCTTCCGGCTGCACGGCCGGCGGTTCGGATGATTGGGCCGCGGTCGTCCGCCCCGGCCGGGCGGCGGCGACCGATGTTTCCCCCTTCGAAACGGCCGTCCGTCCGCATCCGGCGAGCAGCGCAAGCAGGAGCAGCAGTACAGCGATGCGCAGGATGTATCGCATGGAAAATCCCCCTTTTTAACCTATTGTAGCAAAAAAGCGAGGGAATGCAAAGCGGAAGCGGGATGAAAGAAGGCCCGCGCGGCGGCGCAGGCCATCGACGTCCCGGGGCGTCAGATCGACGGTTCCCGTTTGATTTTGAAGATCATCCGCAGGATCCCTGCGAGGAATTTGGGGCTTTTGACCACAACAATTTTCACCGATTGCGCCTCCTTGCCTCTGACGGCGGGAATCCGCCGCGCCGATCCCGGTCTAACAGCTTCGGACGAGCGACCAGCCCAGCCAGATGAGCGATGCCGCCAGCGCGATCACCGCAAACCGGACCGGAAAGAACAGCATGAGCAGCAGCGCAATCCCCGCGGCAATCGCGATGATCCCGTTGCGCCGCCGGGTATCCGGCCGGCAGCAGCCGTTTTTGTTCCGGCGAAACATGGCTCACCCTCCCCCGATATGGATGGTGCGCCGAAAGACCGGCGCACTACCAGTATATGGGGTTTTGTCAGGATGGGTTCCCGTCGAACGCCTGGATCACCGCCAGGATGCCCGATTCGAGCGAGATCCGTGCCTCCGCCGCATCGATCGCGTTGCTGACCCCGAGCGAGGAGGCCGCCTCGAGGGTGTAGCCATCGAGCGGGTAGTGGACGCCGCTTTCGCACACCCCGGTGCAGCGGTCGGTCATCGAGAAGAGGGAGAGGCTCCATCCTTCCATCCGGGGCAGCCGGATCGTCTCCGGCCCGCGGAGCAGATGTACCCGGGTGCGGTCGTCGGCGAGCATCCCCCGTCCGCCCCGCTCGACAATCTCACGGAGGGTGATGAGGTTGGCGATGCTGTGATCAAAGCGGCCGCCAAAGGCCCCGAGGATGAGAAAATCCCGGCAGCCCCAGCGCATCGCAAGCCGCACCGCCGCGAGGGTATCGGTCTCGTCCTTCTCGACCGGCAGCGTATGAATGGGCACCCCGGCGGGGGGTGTCCCCAATGAATCGAAGTCGCCGAGCAGCAGATCGACCGTCAGGCCCAGCGGGGCGGCATGCCGGTAGCCGGAGTCGGCCGCCAGCACAAAATCGCCCGGCCGTACAAGCGGCCGCAGCGCAGCATAATCGCCGATCGGGCCGCCCGCCAGCAGCAGGCAGCGCCCGGTTATTCTCGGTTCAGTTCCCATTCCCTGAGCTCCTTCGCCTCTTCATACAATTCACAGTAGCTCTGATGGCGGCTCTTTGCAATCTCGCCCGCCTCGACCGCCTCGAGCACCGCGCAGCCCTTCTCCTTGACATGGGCGCAGCCGGTGAAACGGCAGTGGGGGATGTACCGCTCAAATTCGCGGAAGCAGTACTGCAGCTCCTCCTTGAGGATCGGTTCATACTCGATCACCTGCACGGTCGAAAAGCCGGGAGTATCGGCAATGAGACCGCCCGCCAGATGGTAGAGCTCGACATGGCGGGTGGTGTGCCGTCCGCGGCCGAGCTTGCGGGAAATTTCCCCCGTCTCGATGGCGAGGGTGGGATCGAGCGCATTGAGCAGGGTCGATTTGCCGACGCCGGTATTGCCGGTGAAGGCGCTGAGCCGTCCCGCCAGCCGGGCGCGCACCGCCTCGATCCCCTCGCCGCTCCCGGCGCAGACGGAAATCACCGCAAAGCCCGCCCGCTCATAGATTGCGCGCAGCGGCTCGGGATCGCCCAGGTCGCATTTGGAGAGCACAATCACCGGCTCGATGTGCTTGTATTCGGCGATGGCAATCAGCTTGTCGAGCACAAAGAGATTGGGGGCCGGGTCGCGCAGGGCGCTGACCAGAAACAGCTGGTCAAGATTGGCGAGCGGCGGCCGCACAAGGTAGCTCATGCGGGGCTCGTAGGCGGCCACCATCCCCCGGCCGGTGGATGGGTCGATCTCGACGGTAACCCGGTCGCCCACCACCGGACGGCGGTCGTCCTTGCGGAAGATCCCCTTGGCGCGGCATTCAATCCGCTCCCCCGCCGGCGTTTCCACATAGTAGAATCCGCCGGTCTGTTTCATAATCATACCGGTTGCCTGGATGGTCATAGCGAACGGGCGACGCTCCTCTGCTGTAGAAAATGATGGTTAACGGTAGCTGTAGTCGACCTCGAGGTACTGTTGGCCGCTGTCGAAGTTGAGCATATACTCCTGGTAGAGGTCGCCGTTGACGGTGATCGAGGCGGTTGCCATGCTGCCCGAGCCGCTTACCTCGACCTGCCAGAAGCTCATGAGACTGGGGTTGATCTGGTCCTGCCGCACCAGCTCACCGTTGAGATAGACCGCCATCGTCACCAGATCGGACATATAGACCGGCGTCGGGATGGTCAGGGTGATCGTCTGGGCGGCGCCCAGGCCGGAGGAATAGCTGATATTGATGCTGGAGCCGACCTCCGCCTCCTCCCCCTCGGCCGGCCATTGCTCGACAATGACCCGCTCCTCGAGGCTGGATTCAACCGGCGTCTGCTCACCCAGCTTAAAGCCTTCCGCCTCGATGATCCGCTGGGCATCCTCCACCTTGAGACCGACCACCCGGGGTACCGCCTTGACCTCCGCCTCGGCGCCCTGGCTGACATAGACGGTGATGAGCCCGCCGGCATCCTCCACCTGGGTGCCGTTGTCCGGGCTGGTGCGGATGACATAGCCCTCGGTCACCGTATCGTTC
>CASGDD010000163.1 GCA_949300115.1 uncultured Oscillospiraceae bacterium
CTGTCTGTCTGTCTGTCTGTCTGTCTCATGGTAGGCGCAGCACGCATCGATGTCAAGCCCCTTTCGACGGGATTTTTCCGGTTTTTATTATAGCTTTCCGGCAGCCTGACTGTCAATCCTAAGCGGCCCTATTCGATCCGCAGGCCCCGCTCCCGGTAGGTGCGGCGCGCCTCCTCCGTCACCCCGCCGTCCATCAGCAGTGAGGTGACGTCCGACAGCTCCAGAACCTTGCATTTCGAACGCTTGTCCAGCTTGCTGGAATCCATCACCGCCATCACCTGGCGGGAGTGGCGGGCGAGAAAACGGATGACCTCCGTCTCGGCCAGCCGAAAATCGGTAAACCCATCCTCCCGGTTGACCGCGTGGATCGACAGGAAGGTCACATCGGGATAGAAGCGGCCGAAGCCCTTGGCACAGATGGCGCCGCAGGTCGCCTGTTCGCGCGGATCGACCTCGCCGCCGATCACAACCAGCCGGATCTCCTCCGCCTGCATCAGGGCCGTCGCCGCCGCCAGGTTGTTGGTCACCACCGTGATATTCCGGCAGTGGGCCGCCATCTCCTGCGCCAGGATCGCGTTGGTGGTTCCCGCGTTCAGCGCCACGACATCGCCCGGCTGGATATGCCGCAGCGCCTTGCGGCTGGCCTCCCGCTTGAGGTCGCTGTGGACGACCTCCCGGCCCCGAAAGTTGGAAAACATCGCGTAGGACTCGGGCAGGCAGGCGCCGCCCCGAATGCATTTGAGCAGCCCCGCCCGTTCCATCTCCCGCAGATCCCGCCGGACGGTATCCAGCGACACATGCAGCATCCGGCTGAGTTCGGGGATTTTGACGGTGGATTGCAGCTGGACCTGCCGCAGGATGATCTCCATCCTCTCGTGATGCAGCATAGTTCCGCCTCCTCGGTGCAATCTTTGTAAAAGAATACCATATATCACACCGTTCGGCAAGGCATTTTTATAAAAAATGCCGCATGTTTTATCTTTTGATGGATTTGCGCCGAGAAATTCAATCCGCTTGACAATGCCGCAGAAAGACCGCCTGCGGCCGGCCGCTGTCGGGATCGCGTTCCACCCGCGCCTCCACCCGAAAGAGCTGCCGCAGCAAGGCGGGGGTTAAAACCGCCTCCGGCGGGCCGTCGGCCACAATCCGCCCATCCAGCATGGCCAGCAGCCGGTCACCATAGCGGGCGGCCAGGTTGACGTCGTGGAGGGAGGCCAGGACGGTCACATCGGGGAGCTGCCGCACCCGCTCGAGCAGCATCAGCTGGTAGCCGATGTCGAGGTGGTTGGTCGGCTCGTCCAGCAGGATGAGCTCGGTCTGCTGGGCCAGCACGGCTGCCAGCAGCACCCGCTGCTTCTCCCCGCCCGACAGGCTTGCAAAGCTCCGGCGGGCAAACGCCTGCATGCCGACCTGCGCAAGCGCCCGCATACAGCACCGGTCATCCGCCTCCCCCATCGGCCGGAGCGGCCCGTGGTGGGCATACCGCCCCATCCGGACCATCTCGAGCACCGGAAAATCGAAGGAGGCCCCCCGCTCCTGTCCCAAAACCGCCATCCGGCGGGCAATCGCCCGGGTGTCCCAATCCGCCAGCGCCCGCCCATCCAGATAGACCGCACCGCCCGATGGGCGATAGACGCGGGCAATCGTCCGCAGCAGGGTGGTCTTGCCGCAGCCGTTGGGGCCGATGAGGCCGATAAACTCCCCCTTCCGCCCGAGCAGCTCCACCCCGTGCAGAATCTCCCGGCCACCCAGACGGCAGCGCAGCTTTTCCGTTCGAATGGGTACCTTTCGTTCCATCTTCATTCTCCAAATCGATAGCGGGATTTGTGCAGCAGCCAGAGAAAGAAGGGGGCGCCGCAGAGCGCCGTAACAATCCCGATGGGCAGCTCCTCCGGCCGGGCAAGCATCCGCGCCAGCATATCCGCCAGCAGCAGGAAAACCCCGCCCATCAGCGCGGCGGCCGGCAGCAGGCGGCGGTGGGCGGCGCCGAACAGCGTCCGCGCCACATGGGGCACCACCAGCCCGACAAAGCCGATGGCCCCGGCCAGCGAAACCATCACCCCGGTCAGCAGCGACCCCAGCAGGATGAGCAGCCGCCGCAGCCGCACCGTCTCCACCCCCAGTGTAATCGCCCGCGCCTCCCCCATCAGCAGGAGATCCATCGGCCGGCTGGCGAGTATCGCCGTCAGCAGACCGGTCAGACCCACCGTGCAGACCAGCGGGATATCCGCCCAGGTGACGCCGCCGAGCGACCCGGTCATCCAGAAGAGGGCGGAGGAAACCTTTCTGCTGTCGGGCGAGAGGAAGATGAGGAGGTTCGTTAGCGCCTGAAAGACGGCGGCCAGCGCCATCCCGGTGAGCACCAGCCGGGTGGTATCCGCCCGTCCGGCGCCCGCCAGCAGAAACACCAGCAGGCTGGCAAGCAGCGCGCCGCCGAAAGCGCCCGCCTGCAGCGAAAAGCGTCCCACCAGCGGCAGACCGCCAAAGAGCATCGCCGCCACCGCCCCGGCCGACGCCCCCGACGAGATGCCCAGAACATAGGGATCGGCCAGCGGATTGCGGGTCAGCGCCTGCATCAGGATGCCGGCCACCGAGAGGGCCGCGCCGATGCAGACAGCCGCCACCACCTTGGGCATCCGCAGCTCCCAGACGATGCTGACCGCAGAATCGGGCCAGACGGGCGGAAAAAGGTCCCTGCCGGCAAGCTTATTCAGCACAATCTGCAAAATCCAGGCGGGCTTAAGATCGACCGCCCCCAGGCTGATGGCCAGCAGGGCAACCGCGCCGAGCAGCAGCACCATCGCCAGACAGAACAGCAGATAGCGCGAGCGTGTCCAATGACTGCACATAGCGCCTCCTTATGCGAATGCCTCGGGATGGAACTGCGCGGCCATCGTCTCAACCGCCGTGACGTTTCGTACACCGGCCAGCAGGTCCGACAGCCCCAACACCATGATCCGGCCGTTTCGGATGGCGTCGACCTGCTGCAGCGCCGGATGGGTTGTGAGCAGCTCAAGTTTTCCCTCCACATCGTCCGAGACGTTGTACTGCATGACCACAATCCATTCGGGGTCCCGCTCGACCACCGTTTCCCACTGGACGGTGATCCAGTTTTCCCCATCCCCCTCGAAGATATTTTCGCCGCCCGCCAGCCGGATCAGATCGCTCGGCAGGGCATCGCCGGCGGTGAAAGGGGCATCCTCCCCCGAGTCATAGACAAACACCCGCACCGGTTCCAGATTCTGTACCTTCTCCTCGACCGCGCCGATTTTTGCCTGCATACCGGCGATCACCGCCTCGGCCCGGTCCTCCACCCGGAAGATCGCCCCCAGCTGCCGGAAGTCCTCATAGACCGCCTCGATGCCCGCGCCGGCCGCCTCCGAGCGGGGGACAAAATACCGGATGCCGTTCCGCTCGAGAAAATCGACCGGAAAGTTGCTTTCGTCAAATGCCGACGCCCAGCCGGTGATAAAATCCGGTTCGGCCGCCAGCAGCACCTCACGGGAGGGATTGCGGTCGGAGAGCACCTCGATGCGCGCATACGCCTCCCGATAGGCGGGCAGGATCTCGTTGTCCTGGTAGGCGGTCCCCACCATCCGGTCCTCCAGCCCCAGCGCCAGCATCATCTCGGTGGTAAAGCCGGACAGGCTGACTGCCCGGCTGGGCGCTTCGGGGAATGTGACGGTGTAGGCCGTCCCATCCAGCTCGTTCACCACCGTCACCCCATCGCCCGCTTCGGAAGCCGCAGATACCCCCGGCGCGGCGGATGCGCCGGCCGCGGTAGACGCCGATGCGCCCGACGCCCCACCGCAGCCGCTCATGCCGACCAACATCGCCGCCAACAGCAGCCATGCCCCTATCGTTTGTCTCATTTCATCTCCACCTTCCATCAGAATTTCTATCCGCACCGCCGGTGCGCGCCGGCGGACTCTCCCCCCCGCAGGCGGGCCCTCTGAAAGGTGAAATCGACCGCCATCGCGGGCGGCCGTGCCCCATCAAAAAACTCCATGCCCTTTGCGGCATGGAGTAGTTGGACATCCCGCGCAGAGGCTATACCTCCCGCGGTCGATGTCCCATGTTGAATCTCACCCAATGGCCCGTCAGGTTCCATTCCCACCCCTGCTCAAGTATCCTGGCTCGGGTTCCCCGCCGGTGCGCGACTTCCCAGGATCTCCCCAGTGTCTTGTGCGCACGGCTCCCCCTCACAGTGGCGGCACCGCATCGGATTTGCACCGATTTCCATAAAACAGGCGTGTTCCTATCCAGTTGTTGTCCCCTATCCTACCATCCTTTCCCGACGCTGTCAAGCCAGCCAGGCGACCCCCAGGTTGAGATACCAGGCATAGAGCAGCCAGGGCAGATAGGGGGCGAACAGCCAGGCCGCCACCCGGTCGAGGCGGGCAAAGGCACGGAGCAGCCAGGCGGTCAGCAGAATCATCCCAAGGAGCAGGAGGGCCGCCGCCCAGAAGAGGCGAAAG
>CASGDD010000164.1 GCA_949300115.1 uncultured Oscillospiraceae bacterium
GAGGATCTGACCCCCGGGCTGGCGATGCTGATCGGCCGCGGCGCGGCGACGGTGCTTACTAAAAAGGTGGCGCGGCCGCGGATCCTGATTGGAAAGGATACCCGTATTTCGGGCGATATGCTCGAGGCGGCGCTGACCGCCGGCCTTTGCAGCGTCGGTGCGGATGTCGAGCTGCTCGGGGTGATTCCCACTCCGGCGGTGGCTTATCTGGTCCGCAAATATCAGGCGGATGCAGGCATCGTGATCTCGGCCAGTCACAACCCGATGGAGTTTAACGGCATCAAGATCTTCAACGGGGACGGCTATAAGCTGCCCGATCAGGTTGAGGACGAGATCGAGCGGCTGGTGCGGGACAAATCACAGGTCAAGCTGGCTACCGGTGACGCGGTGGGCCGGGTGACCCGGCGGGAGAATGCGGTCGAAGATTATGTCGACTATCTCGCCGGCTGCCTTGAGGCGAATCTCGCGGGGCTGCATGTCGCGATCGACTGTGCCAACGGCGCCGCGGCAGCGACCGCCCGGCTGCTCTTCCCCCGTCTTGGGGCAGACTGCCATTTTATCGGGGTCGAGCCGGACGGCACCAACATCAACCGGGAATGTGGTTCCACCCATCTGGACCGGCTGGCGAAGTATGTCGTCGAAAATGGGCTGGACTGCGGCGTTGCTTTTGATGGGGACGCCGACCGCTGCCTTGCAGTAGATGAGAAGGGCAATGAGATCGATGGCGACCGGATCATTGCGGTGCTGGCAAAGCATATGAGCGCCCGCGGTGAGCTGCCGGAGGACACGGTGGTGGTCACCGTCATGTCCAATCTCGGCTTTATGCAGTATATGAAGGAGAACCTCGGACTCAAGATCGCAACCACCGCGGTGGGCGACCGCTATGTGCTCGAGGAGATGCGGGCGAAGGGCTACGCCATCGGCGGAGAGCAGAGCGGCCATGTCATCCTGCTGCGCCACTCCACGACCGGCGACGGCGAGCTGACTGCCGGCACCCTGCTGAATATCCTCGCCGGCTGCGGCACGCAGATGAGCGAGCTCACCGGGGTCTATGAAAAATTCCCGCAGGTCATCCTCAATGTCCTCGCGACCCCCGAGCAGAAGGCGCGGTACAAAGAGGATGAGTATGTTGCCGGCTTTATCGAGAGTCAGCAGCAGAGCCTGATGGGAGAGGGCCGTGTGCTGGTACGGGTTTCGGGTACTGAGCCCTATATCCGGGTAATGGTCGAGGGCAGGGACCACGAGGCCATCACCCAGGCGGCCAAGCTGATTGTAGAACTGATCGAGAAGAGAAAATAACGCCCCATCCGGGGAAAAGGAGCAGAAGATGCGGCTTTCCGTAAACTGGGAAGAATATGAATTGCTGGATGCCACCGACGGCAACCGGCTGGAGCGGTGGGGCAACACCGTGCTGATCCGGCCCGACCCGCAGGTGGTCTGGCATTTCGCGCCCCAAAGCCCGCTCTGGCAACGGCCGAACGCGATCTACCACCGGAGCGCGCGGGGCGGCGGCAGCTGGGAGAAGCGGGGGCGGTTTGCCGATCAATGGACCATCCGCTACCGCGATCTACGACTCAAGGTCTCTCCCACCGGCTTCAAACACACCGGGATCTTCCCAGAGCAGGCGGTCAACTGGGATGCCTACCAACAGCTGATCGAAGCGGCGGGGCGGCCGATCCGGGTGCTCAACCTGTTTGGGTATACCGGCGGGGCAACCCTTGCCTGTGCGGCGGCGGGCGCGAGCGTCTGCCATGTCGACGCCTCAAAGGGAATGGTAGCCTGGGCGAGGGAGAACGCCGGGCTGTGCAGCCTTGCCGATCGACCGATCCGCTGGATCGTGGACGACTGCGGAAAGTTTGTCCAGCGTGAAGCGCGCCGCGGCAGCCGGTACGACGCGATCATCATGGATCCGCCCAGCTATGGCCGCGGGCCGGGCGGTGAGGTCTGGAAGCTGGAGGACAATATCTTCGGTTTGTTGCAGGACTGTGCGGCGATTCTCAGCGATCAGCCGCTCTTCTTCGCGGTCAACAGTTACACCACCGGCCTGTCGCCGGCGGTAATGGCCTATATGGTCCGCAGCTTGCTGTGCCCCCGCTATGACGGCGAGGTGGCCAGCGACGAGATCGGGCTGCCGGTGACCGCCACCGGCGGGGCGCTGCCGGCCGGGGCGACCACCTTCTGGCTGGCGCAGGGCGCGCGGCTGGAACAGTGAGCGGGAATCCTGAGGACGGAGAGGAAATGAAGATGGACAAGAGCATGATCCGGGCACAGCAGCTGGTCTTCCGGTATACGCAGGAGGGCCGCCGCGCGCTGAACGGGGTCTCGGCAGAGATCAAAAAGGGAGAGTTTGTCGCGGTGCTGGGGGCGAACGGGTGTGGAAAATCCACCCTCGCCAAGCACTTCAACGCGATCCTGCTGCCCGAGGAGGGCGAAGTCTTCGTCGAGGAGTACAATACAAAGGACGAGGAACATCTCTACGACATCCGACAGCGGGTGGGGATGGTGTTCCAGAATCCGGACAACCAGATCGTTGCTACTGTCGTGGAGGAGGACGTCGCCTTCGCGCTGGAAAACCTCGGCGTACCGCCGGATGAGATGCGGGAGCGGGTAGATGAGGCAATGGAGATGGCCGGCATCTACAAGCACCGTACCAAAGCACCCCATAAGCTGTCGGGCGGACAGAAACAGCGGGTGGCAATCGCGGGGGTGATCGCGATGCGGCCGGACTGTCTGGTCATGGACGAGTCAACCGCGATGCTCGACCCGATCGGCCGGGAAAAGGTAATGCGGACGGTCGAACGGCTCAACCGGGAGTTTGGCATCACGGTGGTGATGATCACCCATTATATGGAAGAGGCGGTTCGCGCCGATCGGGTCATCGTGATGAGCGGGGGGCACATCGAGATGGAAGGAACCCCCAAAGAGGTTTTCCGGGACAGCGCCAAGATCCGTGCGCTCAAGCTGGATGTGCCGCAGGCCAAGGAACTGTGCGACCTGCTGCGCGAGGCTGGCGTTGCGGTGGACGAGGAGATTATCAGCGCCGAGGAGTGCATTCAGGCTTTGGCTGCACTACTCGGCAAACCGGCACAGCCCGGCTGCGACGTTATTTAAGTAAAACAGGTGGTAATACATGGCACCCATCATTAAAATTGAACATCTGACCTATATTTACGGCGAGGGGATGCCGGATGCAACCCGCGCGCTGGACGACATCAGTTTTGAGATCGAGCGGGGAGAGTTCCTCGGGGTGATCGGCCCCACCGGCTGCGGCAAGTCGACCCTTATCACCCACTTCAACGGTCTCAACCGGCCGACCTCGGGCCGGCTGCTGATCGACGGCGAAGATATGTGGGCCGACCCGCGCCAGATCCGCAAATACCGCTTTAAGGTTGGGCTGGTCTTTCAGTATCCCGAATACCAGCTGTTTGAAGAGACGGTCCGCAAGGATATCGCCTTTGGCCCCCGCAACATGGGACTGCCGGAGGAGGAGATTGAAAAGCGGGTCATCGAAGCGGCGCGGTTCTGCGGGCTGGAAGAGGAGATGCTCGACCGCTCCCCGTTCGAGCTGTCGGGCGGACAGAAGCGCCGGGTGGCAATCGCGGGGGTCATCGCGATGCGGCCCGAGGTGCTGGTGCTGGACGAGCCTGCCGCCGGCCTTGATCCCGAGGGACGGGAGATGATCCTCAGCCAGGTGCGCCGCTATCACAAGGAGACCGGGACTACTGTTGTGCTGGTCAGCCACTCGATGGAGGACATCGCGAAATATGCCGACCGGGTACTGGTGCTGCAGGCGGGCAAGCTGGCAATGCTGGACACCACCGCCAACATCTTCGCCCACGCACAGGAGCTGGTGGAGTATGGCCTGTCGGTGCCGCAGGTGACCAAGATCTTCCTCGGGCTGCGGCAGATGGGGGTCGACGTCCCGGTGGATGTGTACACCGTCAAATACGCGCGGGACGTGATCTTAAAGGCGCTCGCCGAGCGGGGAGGTGCTGCCCATGCTTAAGGACATCACCATCGGCCAGCACTTTCCCGGCGACTCGGTCATCCACCGGATGGATCCCCGGGCAAAGCTGCTGTTGACCATTGCCTATATTGTCGCGCTTTTCTTGGGCTCGAATCCGATCGGATTGGCACTATCCGTACTCTTTCTGCTGGTGGCCTATCGGGTATCCGGTATTCCGGTGCGGCTGGTGGGAAAGAGCCTGCGTCCGATTTTGCCGATCATTCTCTTTACCGCGATGCTCAACCTCTTTTTTGTGCCGGGCGACCCGATTTTTAGTTGGTGGATCATCACCATCACCTGGCAGGGACTGTATAATGTGATGGTGCTCTCGGTGCGAATTGTCTGTCTGATCGCGGGTACCAGCCTGTTGACCTATACCACCAGCCCGATCGTTCTGACCGATGCGCTTGAGCGTCTGCTGCGGCCGTTTGCAAAGCTGCATCTCCCGGTTCATGAACTGGCGATGATGATGACGATCGCGCTGCGGTTTATCCCGCTGCTGATTGAGGAGACCGACAAGATCATGAGCGCGCAGAAAGCCCGCGGCGCCGAACTGGATTCGGGCAAACTGACCGACCGTATCCGGGCGCTGATTCCGGTACTGATCCCGCTGTTCATCTCGGCGTTCCGCCGTGCCGATGAACTGGCAATGGCAATGGAGTGCCGCTGCTACCACGGCGGTGAGGGGCGT
>CASGDD010000165.1 GCA_949300115.1 uncultured Oscillospiraceae bacterium
CGAGCTGGTCGACCCGATGTACACCCATATCAAGGGCGGCAACCTCGAGAAGACCGTCCCCGGCGGCATCGAGAACAGCCACGCGAGCACCTTCGAGCGGATGGAGGAGCTGACCGAGAACGGCTCGATCGGCAACGCCTACGCCGGGACCGCCGAGAAGGGCAAGGCGATGTTCGAGGCGATGGTCACCGCCGTCTCCCGCCTGATCTATGAGGCGTTCTACGGCAAAGCGGAGGGCTGATCTTCGCGGATCCGGTCCGATTTTTGAACATAGCCTCTCGATATGAAAACAGCGCGCCCCGCCGGTGGAAGATAGCCGGCGGGGCGCGTTTTGGGCCTATGTGGGAGATGGGGGAGGGCTAGTCGGCGTCGGGGGCAAGCGGCAGGACGGTGAAGCCCAGCGGCTCGAAGCTCGCCCGGACCGCCTCCTCCGAATCGACGGTGACCGCATGGCTCAGCAGAAAGAGGGCGGTGGCTGAGACGGTGGATTCCCCGGCGGCGGTGAAGATGACCGCGATGGGGACGCCGGAGGCGAAGGTGTAGAGATAGACGCAGTCGGCCGTCTCCTCCTCCGTGGTCATGAAGGCATCCGAGGCGGTGCAGAGGGAAGCGGCGGCCAACGTCGACGCGCCGTCCTGGGCGTTGAGCTGGTTTAGGAGGACGAGCGGGACGCGGGCGATGAGCGAACGGGTGACCGCCTCGGACAGCGCGGGCAGCGGCTGGCCGAACGCCCGCGCGGCGGCATCCTCCGAAAGGGTCAGCTGGTAGACCGCCCGGGGCGTGCTGTAATCGCCCGCGCCGACCGGCTCGAGGAGGGCAAGCATCTCTTCGTTGGCCGCCATCAGCCGCAGATACTCCTCGCTCCCCGCCATCTCACCGAGCATCGCGACGAGCGACAGCCCCCGGTCGTAGAGGGAGACCGGTTCGGCCGCCGGGGCCGCCCCACAGCCGGCGAGCAGCGGGAGGAGCAGCAGGGCAGCGAGCAGCAGCGAAAGGGTTCGTTTCATACGGGATAACCTCCTTGCGGACGGGATGCGCCCCGTCATGGCCCCAGTATACCGCGCGGCGGGGCGGATGGCAAGAGGGACGTGGTAAAAAAAGGAAAATTCACGGAATTTTTCGAAAGCGGCATCAAAAGAGGATGGGTTTTCCCATCCTCTTTCGCGTGGTATGGAATTTGGTATGGCATCCTGTGCGGTAGGCCGCCCTGCTAGGCCCAGATTTCCGAGATGATGCGGGCGACGTTCGCCACTGTGACCTCGACGAGGCGCTGTCCCTTCTCGGGGGTGGCGGCGTAGGCGTTGCCGACCGAGCCGTTGTCGGTCTTCTCCTCCATCCGCTGGAAGGTGTAGGGCTTCGCCGGGCCGGGGTAGTTGTCCTTGGTGACGTTGCCGCCTTTGGTCTCCTTGTAGATGGGGTCGACCAGCTCGGGATAGAGCGCGAGCATCATCGAGGTCTCCTTCTCGCAGGCGTGGATGCCGCCCTTCTGGGTTTCGAGGATTTCGGGGAAGATCTTCTCCCCGCCGAGCTTGTGCTCCATGAAATAGACGGGGAAGCCGAGCGCCTCGTTGATGTTGATGATCGCCGTCTCGGTCGGGATGACGTTGCCGCCGTGGGCGTTGAGGATGACGATCTTGTGAAAGCCGTGGTGGGCCAGGCACTCGCAGTATTCGAGCAGCATCCGCATGTAGGTCTCGGGGCGGAGGGTGATGGTGCCGGGGAAGGACATGTGGTGGATCGAGTTTGCCACCGCGATGGTGGGGGCGACGACCGCCCGCCTGCCGTATGTCTCGTCGAGCGTGCGGGCCGCCATGCCCGCCAGCGCCTGGGCGGTCAGCGCGTCGGTGCCGACCGGCAGATGGGGCCCATGCTGTTCGGTCGCGCCGAGCGGGATGATGACGATGGCGTCCTCGTCGCGGAGCTTTTCAATCTCGGGACGGGTGAGGTTGTCCCAACGGTAGAGATCTTTCATACGGTGTTCCTCCTGCCGGATGGTTTTTCTAATCCCACAGCTCGCTGATGAGCGCGGCGAGCTTGCGGGAGAAGGTGGCGACGATCTTCTCCCCCTTCTCGGGGGTGGCGGCGTAGGCGTTGCCAACCGAACCGTTGTCGGTCCGCTCCTCCATCCGCTGGAAGGTGTAGGGTTTCGAAGGCCCGGGGTAGTTGTCCTTGGTGATGTTGCCGCCCTTTATCTCCTTGTAGATGGGGTCGACCAGCTCGGGGTACATCGCGAGCATGACCGAGGTCTCCATCTCGCAGGCGTGGACGCCCCGGCGCTGGGTCTCGAGAATCTCGTCCATCTCCTTCTCGCTGCCGAGCGAGCTGCTGGGGCAGAAGTAGACGGGGAAGCCGAGCGCCTCGTTGATGTTGATGATGGCGGTCTCGGTCGGGAAGTTGTTGCCGCCGTGGCCGTTGATCATGACGATCTTCCGAAAACCGTGGTGCGCCAGGCACTGGCAGTATTCGAGCAGCCACTGCATGTAGGTTTCCGGCCGGAGAGTGATGGTACCGGCAAAGGACATGTGGTGGATCGAGTTGCCCACCGAGACGGTCGGCGCGACGACCGCCCGCTTGCCGTACTGCTCGGAGAGGATTTTCGCGACCCGCTCGGCGTAGCCGGTCGAGATGAGCGCGTCGGCGCCCACCGGCAGATGGGGCCCGTGCTGTTCGGTCGAACCGGTCGGGATGATGATAATCGCGTTTTCGTCGCGCAGCTTCTCGATCTCGGGTCGGGTGAGGTTGTCCCAGCGGTAGATGTTTTTCATAGATCGGCACACTCCTTTTTGGACAGATCGGGTGGGGCGGCGGGATAAACAAATGGGACCCCCCGGCGGGGAGGCCGGACGATCCCATCGGGGAAAGATCGGATTACCAGAGCTCTTTGATGAGGCGGGTGAGGTTTTTGACCATCACATCGACCAGGCGCTTGCCCTTTTCGGGGGAAGCGGCATAGGTGTTGCCGATGGCGCCGTTGTCGGTGTACTGCTCCATCCGCCAGAAGGTATAGACCTTGGGGCCGGTGAAGGGCTTCTCCTTCGAGTAGTCGCCGCCCTTGACCTCCTTGTAGGAGGGATCGACCAGGTCGGGATAGAGATGCAGCGCGACCGAGGTCTCCATCTCGCAGGCGTGCATGCCGCCGCGCTGGGTCTCAAGGATCTCGTCGACCTCCCGCTCGCTGCCGCACTCGTAGGTCATCGTGTAGACGGGGAAGCCGAGCTTCTCGTTGATGTTGATGATGGCGGTCTGGGTCGGCAGGTTGTTGCCGCCGTGGCCGTTGATCATGACGATCTTCTTAAAGCCATGGTGCGCCAGGCACTCGCAGTACTCGAGCAGCCACTGCATGTAGGTCTCCGGCTTTAAGGTCAGCGACCCGGGGAAGGACATGTGGTGGATCGAGTTGCCGATCGAGACGGTCGGCGCGACGACGGCGGGGGTGCCCTCGGCGACGAGCTGCTGGGCAACCAGCTCGCTGATGCCGGTCGCGATGAGGGCGTCGGCGCCCACCATCAGATGGGGCCCGTGCTGCTCGGTCGAGCCGAGCGGGATGATGACGACCGCGTCTTTATCGCGGAGCTTTTCGATCTCGGGACGGGTGAGGTTGTCCCAACGGTAGGTCTTCTTCATCGTATAGCCTCCCAAATGTGAATGGATCTCCGCCCGTTGGGCGGGAGGGGATTTACCACAGCTCGGCGATCAGCTCGGCGAGGCGGCCGACCATCTGATCGACCAGCTTCTGGCCCTTCTCGGGGGAAGCGGCGCAGGCGTTGCCGATCATGCCGATCGGGGTGCGGGATTTGAAGCGGCGGAAGGTGTAGGGCTTGCCGGGCGCGCGGCCGCCGTTCTCCTTGGTGATGCCGCCGTAGGAGATCTCCTTGTAGCTGGGATCGACCAGGTCGGGGAAGAAGTGGAGGGCGACCGAGGTCTCCATCTCGCAGGCGTGGATGCCGTGCGGCTGGGTCTCGAGGATGCCGTCGATCTCCCGCTCGCTGCCGCACTCGTAGCTCATGAAGTAGACGGGGAAGCCGAGCTTCTCGTTGATGTTGATGATGGCGGTCTGGGTCGGCAGGTTGTTGCCGCCGTGGCCGTTGATCATCGCGATCTTCTTAAAGCCGTGGTGCGCCAGGCACTCGCAGTACTCGAGCAGCATCTGCATATAGGTCTCCGGCTTTAGGGTGATGGTGCCGGGGAAATCCATGTGGTGGATCGAGTTGCCGACCGAGATGGTCGGGGCAACAACGGCGGGATGGCCCTCGGCGGTGAGCTTCTGGGCGACCTGCTCGCTGATGGCGGTCGAGAGGAGCGCGTCGGCGCCGACCATCAGGTGGGGCCCGTGCTGCTCGGTCGAGCCGAGCGGGATGATGACGATGGCGTCTTTATCGCGGAGCTTTTCGATCTCCGGACGGGTGAGGTTATCCCAGCGATAGGTCTTTTTCATCAAAAAATCCCTCCAATGATCCAGATATCCGCTTCGGAAAGGTTCCGGCGGCGGGATGGCCGCGGCAAGCGTTCACCCCCATTATTTCACATCCCCGGGGGCCTGTCAAGCGAGGGGCGCGGCCCCCCTTTTGCCCCCATCCCGGGGGTGCAGGGGGGCGCTCTTGGTGAACCTGCCCGGAATCCTCGGGCGGCTTCTGTGCATTTTACCCGGGAATCGCCGCCGGACGGCGGGAAATTCCCCCCTTTTGGGCTCCCATGCGGGCGTGCGGCGCGCATTCGCCGAGAATAAGAATACAATTTTGTGTAGAATCACAAAAAATCCATTCATTTTTCCGCATGCAAAAGGCGCCCCCCTGAACGCGGGGGACGCCATCCAAGGACGGTGATGGGGGCCGGCGGCCACCTGCCGCGCGGGGTTTAGCCGTGCTGATGGGTGCGCATGTTGGCGAAGCCGTCGGCCAGCTCGGGGATTGAGCGGAAGGCCAGCCCGGTGCCGATGGCGACACATTCGTCGGGGCGCTCGGCGATGTAGGCGGGGGCCTTGATATACTTCGAAATCAGCTTATCCATCCCCCGCAGCAGCGCGCCGCCGCCGGTCATCGTGATGCCGCTCTCGAGGATATCCCCGACCAGCTCGGGCGGGGTGCGCTCGAGCACCGACTGCATGGCGGTGACAATCTCCATCGCGTACTCGATCAGCGCCTCGTAGATCTCCTCGCGGGAGACGGTGAAGCGGCGGGGCAGGCCGGTGACCAGGTTGCGGCCCTTGACCTCCATCTCGGCGCCGTCCCCGACCGGGTAGACCGAGCCGATTTCCTTTTTGATCGCCTCGGCGGTGCGCCCGCCGATGAGCATGTTGTGGTTCTGGCGGACGGCGCGGACAATCGCGTCGTCGAAGCTGCCGCCGGCCGTCTTGATCGATTCCTTGGTGACGATGCCATTGAGCGAGAGCACCGCGATGTCGGTGGTGCCGCCGCCGATGTCGACGATCATCGAGCCGTGCGGCTTGGCGATGTCGATGCCGGCGCCGAGGGCGGCCGCGACCGGCTCCTCGATCAGATAGACCCGGCGGGCGCCGGCGCTGACCGCCGCGTCGACCACCGCCCGGCTTTCCACCTCGGTGACCCCCGACGGCACGCAGATGGCGACCCGCGGCTTGACGACGAGGGTGGCGCGGATCTGATGGAGAAAGTATTTGATCATCCTCTCGGTGACCGCATATTCGGCGATCACCCCGCCCGACATCGGGAACTCCGCCCGGATGCTGTCGGGGGTGCGGCCGAGCATGTTGTAGGCCTCCTTGCCCACCGCGAGAATGCTGTTGTCCTTGGTGTGGATGGCGACGACCGACGGTTCCTTGAGGACGATCTTCCCGTCGAGATAGACGAGCGTCGTGGCCGTTCCGAGGTCGATGCCGACGTCCATTCCGGTTGTCATCGTTTCACTCCTCATTCCGCGCCCGGCGTACAAGCGCGATGGTAATACAGTCGATTTCACAGGCCCCCGCCGCCCGCAGCAGCGAGGCGCAGCGGCCGAGGGTGGCGCCGGTGGTGGCGATGTCGTCCACCAGCAGAATCCGTTTGCCCGCCGCCCGCCGGAGCCGGTCGACGCGGTCGGGCACGATGGAAGCCTCCGCCCGCTGCAGCCGTTCGGCCGGGCTGGAGGCGAAATGCTGGGTGCTGTTCTGCTGCTGGCGCAGCGCCCCGAAGAGGATGGGGGTGCGCAGCGTGCGGGCGATCTCCCGCGCGAGCAGCGCCGCCTGGTTGTAGCCGCGCGCCCGTTCCTTCTTAGGATGCATCGGTACGGCGACCACCCAGTCGTAGCGGGCGCCGGGCAGCAGGCGGCCCAGCTGCGCCGCCATCGCCTGGGCATAGGGCAGCGCCATGCCCGCCCGTCCGTCAAATTTGAAGGTGTGGATGCCCCGTTCGACCTGGTCGTAGTAGTAGACGCCGACCAGCCGGTCGTAGGCGGGCGGATGGGATGGATCGCAACGGCAGTGTTCCCTGCCGCACCGGGGGCAGACCGGCCCCGCGATCGGGTGCAGGGTGGGGGCGCATTGGGCGCAGATCCCCGACCGCCCGGCGAGCGCGCCACAGCCGGGGCAGCGGCGGGGAAAGAGCAGATCGAGCAGCGGGCGCAGGATGTCCGGTTTCATCGCATCCCCTCCATCTCCTCCCGCAGAAAGGCCCCCAGATGGGAGTAGCGCAGGCTGCGGCGGACGTTTAAGACCGTCTGGCGGATGGTTTCCTCGCTGCCGATGAGGATGAGCAGCCGCTTGGCGCGGGTCACCCCGGTGTAGAGCAGATTGCGGTAGTAGAGCCGCGAGCGGATGTCCATCAGCGGCAGGATGACCGCCTCGAATTCGCTGCCCTGGCTCTTGTGGACGGTGATGGCGTAGGCGAGCTCGAGTTCGCCCAGCATCTCGAAGGCGTAGGAGGCGACCCGGTCGTCAAACCGGACGGCCATCATCCCCATCGCCGGATCGATCGATTCGATCACCCCGATGTCGCCGTTGAAGATGCCGGTGAGCTGTTCGCCCGAATCGAGCTCGGTGAGGATGTCGTAGTTGTTGCGGATCTGCATCACCTTGTCCCCCACCCGGAAGGTGACAAACCCCGCCTGCACCTGCGGCTTGTCGGGGGCGGGTGGATTGAGCCGGGCCTGCAGCACCGCGTTGAGCGCCCGGGTGCCGAGCTCTCCGCCATGCCCGGGGGCGATAACCTGGATATCGGTGAGCGGATGAAAACCGTAGGCGCGGGGCAATCGCGCGGCGCAGAGGTCGGCGATGAGCTGCTGGGTCTGGGAATAGCTTCGCAGGGGGAAGTGGAAGAAATCGCTGTCCCGTCGGGAAAGATCGGGCATCTCCCCCTCGACAATCGCGTGGGCGTTGCGGATGATGAGGCTTTCGGCCGCCTGGCGGAAGACCTGGGTGAGCCGCGCTACCGGCACCCGCTCGCTCTCGATGAGGTCGCGCAGCAGGCTCCCCGCGCCGACCGGCGGCAGCTGGTCGTTGTCCCCCACGAGGATGAGCCGGCAGCCGAGCGGCAGGGCGCGCAGCAGGGCGGCAAAGATGCGGATATCGACCATCGAGACCTCGTCGAGGATGACCGCGTCGCAGTCGAGCGGCTCCCGTTCGTTGCGCTTGAAGACGGTGCCGCCCTCCCGGTCGAAGCCGGCCTCGAGCAGCCGGTGGATGGTCTTCGCCTCGTAGCCGGTGAGTTCGGTGATCCGCTTGGCGGCGCGGCCGGTGGGGGCGGCAATCAGCACCTCCAGCCCCTCGCGTTCCATCAGCCGGATGATCCCCCGCAGGGTGGTCGTCTTGCCGGTGCCCGGGCCGCCGGTTAAAAGCAGGATGCCGTAGCGCATCGCGTCGGCGATCGCCTGCCGCTGGAGGGGCGCGTAGGGGATGCCCGCTTCCTCCGCGAGCGCGTCGATCGCCCCCTCCCAGTCCCGTCCGGGGCTGCCGAGCAGGCTTGCCATCATCGCGACCCGGCTGGCGGCATACCGTTCGGCCCGGTAGAGCTCGGGCAGATAGACAAACGGCCGCCCCTCGAAGCACGCCTCGATGAGCGCCTCCTTTTGGATCTCCCCATCGAGGGCGATGTCCACCCGGTCACAGTCGGTGTCGAGCAGCTCGGCGGTCACCGGCAGCAGCTTGTCGCGCGGTAGGCAGGTGTGCCCATTGCCGATGTTGTGGCGCAGCACATAGTGCAGCCCGGCGGCAACGCGGGCATCCCCCTCCTTGTCGAGTCCGAGCGCCTCGCGGATGCGGTCGGCGGTATCGAAATCGAGCCCGACGGCGTCCTCGCAGAGCAGATAGGGGTTCTGTTCGAGCAGTTCGACCGACGCGGGGCCATATTGGCGGAAGACCCGCACGCTGTAGAGCGGGCCGACCCCGAAGCGGGCGAGAAACCCCATCACCGAACGGATGCCGGCGATCCGGCGGTAGGATTCCCCAAAGGCGAGCGCCTTGGCGCGGGAGATCCCCTTGATTTCACACAGCCGGGTGGGTTCCTTTTCGAGGATTTCGAGCGTCTCATCGCCGAACCGGCCGACAATCCGACGGGCAAGCGCCGGCCCGATGCCCTTGATGGCGCCGGAGGAGAGGTATTTGAGGATGGCGCTGGCGGTGGCGGGCAGCTCCCGCTCGCAGACCATCACCTTGAACTGGTAGCCGTAGACCGGGTGGGCGCTGTACTGCCCCACCAGCCGGACAACCTCCCCCTCGGCCACCCCCGGCATCTCGCCGACCGCGGTGATGAGCTCCCCCTCGCAGTCGATTTCGAGCACCGAAAAACCGGTGGCCTCGTTGTGAAAGACCACCGTTTCAACATTGCCTGTGATCGATTCGAGTTTTTCCTCCCGCATAGCCCGCCCTGTTTTCAATAGAGTACATGGAATTGTGGATATCTGCAAGTAAGAAAATTATAGCGCACCCGGGGGCAAAGCGCAAGCATAGCGATTGCAGGATTTTTTCTGGTTTCCAGCCTACACTTGCGTTCCGGCTGGCGAAAAAATCCTGGACGCAATCGCGATGAAATATTTGTCCAATCGAATGATTGGACAAATATGAAATATGCCGCTGCGCGGCATATGAAATGTACGACTGGATTTCATCCGAAATCCAGCGTACATGAAATATTCGTCCCCACTCGCGGCGGAGACGAATATGCAGGTGCCGGCGCCCCCGCGCCGGCTTCTTTATG
>CASGDD010000166.1 GCA_949300115.1 uncultured Oscillospiraceae bacterium
GTCGAACGCGGGCGGGCCGACTTCGATGAGGCTTTCGCCGACCACCTGGGAGAGGACATCGTTGGGGATGAAGTCGCCGAAACCACCGGTGGGGGAGATGGTGACCTCGGTTCCGGTCATCAGCGCGGCGCCGCGGGCACAATCGAACACCCGCTCGCTGATCTCGAGCACCTGCTGGACATGGGGGGCGCGGATGAAATAGCGGAGGGAGGCGGTCTCCTGGACGACATTGGGCGCCGGGCCGCCGACATCCTGGTAGGCGTAGTGGATGCGCGCCTCCTGGATGACATGCTCGCGCAGATAGTTGACGCCGACGTTCATCAGTTCGCAGGCGTCGAGCGCGCTGCGGCCGAGGTGGGGGGAGCCGGCGGCATGGGCCGCTTTGCCCTTGAAGGAGAAGGTGACATCCCGGTCGGAAAGCAGCCCGCAGCCGAGCATGCCGTTGACAAAGCCGGGGTGCCAGGCGATGGCGATGTCGACGTCCTTGAAGGCGCCGGCCCGCAGCATGAAGATCTTGCCGCCGCCCGTCTCCTCGGCGGGCGACCCGATGAAGCGGATGGTGCCGGCGAGGCCGTGCTTCTGCATATATTCCTTGACCGCCACCGCCGCGGCTGCCGAGCCGGTGCCCAGCGCGTTGTGGCCGCAGCCGTGGCCGGGCGCGCCCGCCTCGAGCGGCTTCTGCTCGTTGAGCCCCGCCGTCTGGGAAAGGCCGGGCAGCGCGTCAAATTCCCCGAGAATCGAGATGACCGGTTTGCCCTCGCCCCAGCTGGCGACAAAGGCGGTCTCGCAGCCGATGCCCCAGGTGATGGCAAAGCCCTCCGCCTCGAGCGCGTCGGCCAGCGCACGGGAGGATTTGTATTCTCTGAAATGCAGCTCGGGGGTCGCCCAGATGGCGTCGCTGAGCTGGGTCCATTTTGCCTTCTTGCTCTCGACGAGCGCTTTGATCTGTTGGGTACGATCCATGCTCCCACATCCTTTCTCGCAGGCAGGCGTCCTCCGCCCCGCCTTTTACCCTCTCATCAAACCACACCGGGGAGGGGTTGTCAATCCCCCGGGGCGATCGGATTTTGCCCGGGATCGGAGGAATCTTCGCGCGGGGTACCGGTGGCCGCTGTCCGGGGCAGGCGCAGGCTCCACTCGAGATCGAAATGGGGCTCGGGAAGGTGGGGGACCGGTTCGGCGGCGTGGCAGCAGCGCACCCCGCCCCACTGCCGGAGGACGGCCCGCCGTTCATCGCCCCGAAGGATCCGTCCCGCGAGTCGGTAGACGATCTGATAGAGGGTGGTGTCCGCATTCGCGTCCAATGCACAGAGATAGGTGGCCTTCTCGGGCGGAATCGCCAAGTGGTCAAGCAGCCGGAGGACCGGCGTGGGCAGCTGCCTTGCCTGGGCGAGCGCGAGAAAGCGGCGGCAAGGATGGCAGGTACATCCCCATGGGGCGGCCGCGGCGTACCACTGCCGGGTGGTCTCCCGATCGACTAGGACCTGAAAATCAAAAATCTCCAGCGTCTCCATGCCGTTCATCCCTTCTTGACGGCCTATCCGCACATAAAAAGATCCCCGATCGTGAGGATCGGGGATCGGGGTGGGCAGATTAGCCGAAGTAGCGCTGCAGCAGGCCCTGGAAGGCGCAGCCGTGACGGGCTTCGTCGCGCGCCATCTCGTGAACGGTGTCGTGGATGGCGTCCAGACCCAGCTCCTTGGCCTTTTTGGCGAGCGCGGTCTTGCCGGCGGTGGCGCCGTTCTCGGCCTCAACGCGCATCTCGAGGTTCTTCTTGGTGGAGTCGGTCACGACCTCGCCCAGCAGCTCGGCGAACTTGGCGGCGTGCTCGGCTTCCTCATAGGCAGCCTTCTCCCAGTAGAGACCGATCTCGGGATAGCCCTCGCGGTGGGCGACACGGGCCATCGCAAGATACATGCCGACCTCGGTGCACTCGCCCTGGAAGTTCTGGCGGAGGCCCTCGATGATCTCGGGATCGACGCCGTTCGCGACGCCGACAACATGCTCAGCGGCCCAGGAGAGCTTGCCCTCTTCGGCCTTCTTGAACTTGGAAGCGGGAGCGCCGCACTGGGGGCACTTCTCGGGCGCGCTGTCGCCCTCGTGGACATAACCGCAGACGGTGCAGATGTACTTCGCCATAATTCTTTCTCCTTTACCGTTTCAAATTTTTGTATCGTGCGTTTATCTGATAATGGTTCTCAAATCGTTGCTCTTATTATGCCATACTGGACGTGGTTTGTCAACTATTAAAGAGGAAATTTCATGAAAAAATTTTGTCCGTTTTTTGGGAGGTTTATCCGACATGATTCGACCAATACTTCCGGTCGAGTGCCCGGTACTGGAGCGCCTCGGCGAGATGGGGGGTGGCAATCCGGTCGCTGCCGTCGAGGTCGGCGATGGTGCGGGCGATCTTGAGGATGCGGTCGTAGCCGCGGCCGCTGAGTCCCATCCGGTCGAAGGCGGCGCGCAGCAGCTGGTCGGCCTCCCCGGTGAGGGCACAGTAGCGGCCGAGGGCCCCGGGGGAGAGACGGGCGTTGACCGAGAAGGGTTCCGCCCGATAGCGCTCCCGCTGAAGGGCCCGGGCGCGCTCCACCCGTTCCCGGACGGCCGACGAAGGCTCGGCCGGTTCGCTTGAGGCGATCGAGTCGTACTCGACCGGCATCACCTCAACATGCAGGTCCAGCCGGTCGAGCAGCGGCCCCGAGACCCGCGAGAGATAGCGGGCAATCTTCTGCGGACTGCAGATGCAGGGCCGGGTCGGGTGGCCGAAATAGCCGCAGGGACAGGGATTCATCGCCGCGATGACCATGATATCGCAGGGATAGCGGAGGGTGGCGCGTGCCCGCGCAATCGAGATGACCCCGTCCTCGATCGGCTGGCGGAGCACCTCCATCGCGTCGCGGGAAAATTCCGGCAGCTCGTCGAGAAAGAGCACCCCGCCGTGGGCCAGCGAAATCTCCCCCGGCCGGGGGAGGGGACCGCCGCCGGCCAGCCCGGCCGCCGAGATGGTGTGATGGGGCGCGCGGAAGGGACGGCGGGTGAGCAGGGCGGTGCCGGCGGGCAGCGCCTCGGCGATCGAGTGGATTTTGGTGGTCTCAATCGCCTCCTCGAAGGTCATGTCGGGCAGGATGCTGGGCATCCGCTTGGCGAGCATGCTCTTGCCGGCGCCCGGCGGGCCGATGAGCAGGGCGTTGTGCGCGCCGGCCGCCGCGATTTCCAGCGCCCGCTTGGCCCCCTGCTGCCCCTTGACCTCGGCGAAATCCGGTTCGGGCAGGCTGCGGTCGCTCTGCGCGGGATCAAACTGGGCGGGCGTGATCGGGTGAGCGCCCTTCAGATGGTCGAGCAGTTCGCTGAGATGGCGCACCGGATAGATGTCGATCCCCTGGGCCACGGCGGCCTCGGGCGCATTTTCCGCCGGCAGATAGAGGGCGCGCAGCCCCAGCTCCCTCGCGCCGATGGCCATGGCCAGCGCGCCGCGCACCGGCCGTACCGCGCCGGCCAGCGACAGCTCCCCCAGAAAGGCGGCGTCGGCGGGCAGCCGGTCGATCTGGCCGGAGGCCTCGAGGATGGAGAGAAGGATGGGCAGATCGTAGAGCGGGCCCTCCTTGCGCAGGTCGGCGGGGGCGAGATTGAGGGTGATCCGCCCGACCGGAAAGGTCATCCCGTTGTTTTTGATCGCCGCCCGCACCCGGTCGCGCGACTCCTTGACAGCGGCGTCGGGCAGCCCGACCAGCTCAAAGGCGGGCAGCCCGGTCGAAAGATCCGACTCCACCGTGACCGCGTAGCTTTCGATTCCGAACAGCCCCATACTTCGCACCGATGACAGCATCGTTCTGCCTCCTTCGCCCGCCTGGATGTTCCCTTTTCTTTCATTATACCGGCTTGCCGCCACCGGGACAAGCGCCCTCCGCCGGCGCCGGAAGATTTTTTTCGGAAGGCCCTTGACAAAACGACTGTGTTATTGTATTATGCATCTAGAACAACAATACAACAACACAATTCCCTGGGAGGTGACATGTTGAAGGTGACATTTGACCCGTCGGTTCCCATCTACACCCAGATTGTCGACCGGTTCCGCCGGGAGATCTGCAGCGGGGCGCGGCAGCCGGGCGAACGGATCGAGCCGGTCCGCGAGCTGGCCGGAACACTCGGGGTCAATCCCAACACCCTCCAGCGGGCGCTGGGGGAACTCGAGCGGGAGGGGCTGGTCTACGCCGAACGGACGGCGGGACGGTTCGTTACCCAGGATACCGAACGGATTTTTGCGGTGCAGAAGGAGCTGTCACGGACGATGGTACGCGATTTTGTCATGAAGATGCGGGCGCTGGGCTGCACCCTCGAGCAGATTCTCGAGCTGGTGGGCCAGGAGATGGCGTCGATGGAAGGAGAGCAGCAGGATGCAGACGGTACTCAGGATCGATGATCTTCACAAGATGTATGGCGCCCAGGTGGCGCTGGGCGGCGTTTCGCTTGCCATTCCCGAGGGGCGGATTGTCGGACTGCTCGGCCCCAACGGCAGCGGCAAGACGACGATGATCAAGATCATCTGCGGGCTGCTGCACGACTACGAGGGGGATGTGCAGATCTGCGGCTACACCCCCGGGGTGGAGAGCAAGCGGCTGGTCAGCTACCTGCCCGATAAGATGACCCTGCCCGCCTGGCTCAAGGTCTATGAGTCGCTCGGTATCTACAACGGTTTTTACGAGGATTTCGATCCGCAGAAGGCGCGGAGGCTGCTCGACCAGCTCGAGGTGCCCGAGCACAAGCGGATCGGCGAGCTGTCCAAGGGGATGCAGGAGAAGCTGCAGCTGGTGCTCGCCATCTCCCGGCAGGCGCGGCTCTATGTGCTCGACGAGCCGATCGCGGGGGTCGACCCCGCCTCGCGGGATGTCATCCTCTCGATCATCATGGACAATTTCGCCCACGGCGCCTCCATCCTGCTCTCCACCCACATCATCTCGGACGTCGAGACGGTCTTTGACGATGTCATCTTCCTCAAGGAGGGGCGCATCCATCTGCAGGGGGACGCCGAGACGCTCCGGCAGGAGCATGGGCAATCGATCGACGGACTGTTCCGGGAGGTGTACAAATGTTAGGGAAACTGATAAGGCTCGATCTGCGGTTCGCGTACAAAAAATATCTCGCGATGGCGGCGCTGCTCATCCTCTCGGGCATCTTTCTGCCCTGGATTGTCGACCTGAGCGCGGCGGTCGGGCTGATGAGCGTCTTTATGGTCGGCTTTCTGATCATCGCGGTGATGTCGGTCTACCTTGTCTTCGAAAACTTCTCGCAGAATCTTTTCGGGGCGGAGGGATATCTCATGCACACCCTGCCGGTGCGCCCCTGGCAGCTGGTCGCCTCCAAGACGGTCACCACCTTCCTCTGGTTCAACCTGATGTGCGCCGCGGTGGTGCTGATGGGGATCCTGATGGGCCGCGGCGACTTCTCCATCCAGTTCGGGTATATCGGCGCGAAGGAATGGGCGGCGTTCGGCGATTTCCTCCTCGCCTGTCTCAAGATCTGGGTGGTCATCAACCTGCTGATGTTCGTCGTGGTGCTCGCCCTCTATCTCGGCATCGCCTTCGCCTCGGTCTCTCTGCGGGGCCGCAAGTTGGGCAGGCTCTGCGGCGGGGCGGTCAGCTTTGTGGGCATCTGGGGGGTCGTCTACCTGGCCGCGCGGGTGGCCGAATGGCTGGCGGATGTGGGGATGGCGAGCTTCGACAGCGCCTGGTGGGTCGAAGGCGGGGTCTTCGCGCTCTTTGCCGTCCTCTATTTCCTCCTGACCACCTACCTGATCGGTCATAAGCTCAACCTGCGGTAACAGGGACGCTTTCCCACGCAAAACGCCCGGCCACTCTTTCTAAAGTGGCCGGGCGTTCGGGCGTTGCCTGCGATGGCATGTGAGGGGCTACGCCTCCGCCTCCGCGAGATAATCCCCGATCTGCCGCACCGCCTGGTCAATCCGGCCGGAGAGGGAATCGGGGGCGACGCCGACAATCTCGACGCCGCATTTGGAGAAGGGGATGAGCAGCTTGTGGGCGGGGCTGGTGGCAATGGCTTCGGCCATCCGGGGGGTGACCTCGCCGAGCAGGGTGTTGGCAAGCACGATGGCCAACACCCCGGTGATCACATCGGCCCGGCCCGCGCCCACGACGATGGCGTTCTCGCCGGTCGCGCCCTCATCGGCGCCGGCGCGCAGCATCTCGGCGGTCGCGCGGGAGTTGGTGCCGAGGGCGGTGATCTTGACCGCCTGCCCGAACGTCTGCCGCAGCCGTTCGACCAGCACCTTGCCCACGCCGCCACCCTGTCCGTCGACGACGGCAATCTGGGGTTTTCTAGGCATCGGTGTCATCCTTTACAGAGTGAAATGGGTACCGCGTCCATCATATCATCCGCCCGCACGGATTGCAAGCGGCGGCGGGAGATCTGTCGGGCGGGCAAAAAAGAACACAGGAAATCTTGCATTTTGTAAATGAGATGCTATAATAGCGGTAAGGCAGTTAGGCTGCCAGCCCTCTATGGCAGGCCATGGAGGGGACAAGTCAACAGGCAGAGTAGAGGTCTGTTCGTTAAGTGCCGTCCGGACGGGGAGTTGTCGGGCGGACGAAAAGCGGTATGCTTGCGGTTCAGACTTCGCATCCCGCTGCACCATGGGGCATCCCCCCTTGATGTGGCCAGACGACATGAAGGAGGGTCTTTTTATGCCCAAACGCGTCCTTTCCCCGATCGTTCAGTCCGCCAAAGAGCTGGGACAGGTCAAATGCCTGACCTTTACAGCGCTGATGACCGCGCTCAACATCCTGCTCGGCACCTTTTCCATCCCGATCGGCAACATCATGAAGTTCAACTTAAGCTTCATCCCCAACGCCATCCTCGGCGCGATGTACGGCCCCATCCCGGCGGCACTCGCCTCGGGCGCGGCCGACGTCATCAAGGCGATTGTCAAACCGACCGGCGCCTTCTTCCCCGGCTACACCGTCAGCGCCATCCTGGTCGGCTTTCTCTACGGCCTCTTCCTCTATAAGGACAAGGTCACCCTGCCGCGGGTGATTGCCTGCGAGGTCACCCACCGGCTCCTCTGCAGTGTGCTGCTCTATTCGGTCTGGACCTCGATGCTGGCCGGTGAAGCCGCCATCTGGGTCTATTTCCCGACCCGCCTGCTGCAAAGCGCCATCATGCTGCCGATTGCGGTCCTGCTCGTCATGATGATGCAGGGCGCGCTCCGGCAGATCCGCCGCCGGGCGAAGGCATAGCATCCGTTCCATAGGCAGCATCCCCCACACCGCCGCTCTCCCCAGGCGGTGTTTTTTTTGTTCATTTTTTGGTGATTTCGGGGATATATTCAGCGGCGGTTCGGAAGGGACCCTTCAAAACGTGTTCACCTGATGTTCACATGACGATGGTATACTGGAATCATCCAAGCCGCCGCACCGGCTGTATGGCGGCGGGAGGAGGGTTCGTCGTGTGCGGGCGGGCCGGCTCAAACAGATGGGAGGACATGGCATGTATAAACTGCTTGTCGTAGATGATGAGGCGCGCATCCGGGCGCTGATTCAGAAATACGCGGCGTTTGAGGGTTTTGAGGTGACCGAGGCAAGCGATGGGCTGGAGGCGATCGAGCTGGCCAAGCGGCAGTCGTTCGATCTGATCGTGCTGGATATCATGATGCCCGAATATGACGGCTTTTCCACCTGCAGGGAGATCCGCAAGTTTTCGAATACCCCGGTGATCATGCTCTCCGCCCGCGGGGAGGAGTACGACCGCATCCACGGCTTCGAGCTGGGGGTCGATGACTATGTGGTCAAGCCCTTCTCCCCCCGGGAGCTGATGATGCGCATCAGCGCGGTCATCCGCCGGACCACCGCCCAGCCGCAGCTGCAGCGGGAGGTCTACACCACCGGCGGATTGACGGTCGATTTCACCGCCCGGATGGTCACCATCGACGGACGGCAGATTGAGATGAGCCCCAAGGAGTATGATCTCTTTTTCTATCTCGTGCGCAACCGCGGGGTCGCGCTGACCCGCGAGCGGCTGCTGCACGATGTCTGGGGCTACGACTTCTACGGGGATGACCGCACCCTCGACACCCACATCAAGCTCATCCGCAAGAGCCTCGGCGATTACAGCCGGCTGGTTGTGACCCTCAGAGGGGTGGGGTACCGGTTTGAAGGCTAGAGCGGTCCGCGCCATCCGGCTGCGATGGAAGATCTTTTTCTATCTGGCGATGTTTGTGCTGGGGCTGCTCTGCCTGCTCTGGCTCTTTCAGATTGTTTTTCTCGAGCGCTTCTACCGGGCGATCACCACCCAGAACATCGTCTCGGCCGCCGACAACCTCGCCCAGAACATCGATCACAGCGACTTTGACAGCCTGGTGGAAAACCTGGCCCAGAGCCAGGATATCAGCATCCGGGTGGTGGATGAGGCCGGTCGGGATATCAGCGGCTACCAGGTCAGCTACCTCGCCCAGATCCACGGGTTTGATCGGCTGCAGCTGCGGGAATGGTGGCGGCATGCCGCCGCCGAGGGCGGCATCCACTTCAAAACGGTCGACCGCAGCCCGCAGAAGCTGCCCGAGCAGAAGCAGCGGGAGGGTTCGACGGCTTCGGAGGGGGCAATGCCCGCCAATACCCCCGCCTTCCCCTGGAAAATCGAGTTCTATCCGGTGGAGAATATGATCTATGCCCGCATCGTCGACCGGGCGGACGGCAGCCGGGTGCTGCTTTTGCTCGACGCGACCATAACCCCGGTCGGCTCGGCCATCCGTACCCTGCAGATCCAGCTGATCTGTATCTCGGTCCTCATGATTGTTGTGGCGCTGCTGCTGGCGCTGGTCATCTCCAAACGGGTTGCCTCCCCCATCGCGGCGCTCAACCGGTCGGCCAAGGAGCTGGCCAAAGGGCATTACGACACTGTTTTTACCGGCGGCGGTTACGAGGAGATCGCCGAGCTGAGCGATTCGCTCAACTATGCGGCGGGCGAGCTCGGCAAGGTCGAGAGCCTGCGGCAGGAGCTCATCGCCAACATCTCCCACGATCTGCGCACCCCGCTGACGATGATCAGCGGCTATGCCGAGGTGATGCGGGACCTGCCGGGGGAAAACACCTCCGAGAATGTCCAGATCATCATCGATGAGGCCCAGCGGCTCAGCCTGCTGGTGACCGATATCCTCGACTACTCGAAGCTCCAGTCGGGTATGCAGACGCTGAAGCCCGTCCTCTACAATTTCACCGAGGAGGTCCGTGCGATCGTCGAACGGATTGCCAAGCTGACCGAATCGCAGGGCTATCGGATCCAGTTTGAGGCCGAGCAGGACATTTGGGTCGAGGCGGACGAGATCCAGATGTCCCAGGTGATCTACAACCTTATCAACAACGCGCTGACCTACACCGGCGAGGACCGGAGGGTCTCCCTCCGCCAGACGGTGTCGGCGGGGTGGGTGCGGCTGGCGGTGGCCGACAGCGGCGAAGGCATCCCCGAAGCCGAACTGCCCCACATCTGGGACCGCTACTACCGCGCGAAGAGCAACCACCGCCGCGGCATGGTTGGCAGCGGGCTCGGGCTCTCGATTGTGCGCACCGTCCTCGAGCGGCACGGCGCCCGCTATGGGGTCGAATCCGAGCTCGGGAAGGGTTCGGTCTTCTGGTTCGAGCTGCCCCGGGCGGACGATCCGGAGGAGCACTGAACCACCCATCGTCCGCCGGCAGGGAAAGCGCCCCGCCGGCGGCTGGTTCTGTCGGAAAAGCAGGAAGGGGAAGGGGGATTGTCAACCGGGCCAATCCCTGTTATACTTAACATACAACGAGCCTGGAGCTGAAGCCGGTAGGGCGAAAGGAGAGCGGGTAAACCGATGGAAAACGAGATGAAATACTTTGACTTTGAGATCTGCGGCGTCAAGCGGAAGCTGCCCTTTGTACGGATTAAAGAGGGACTGGCACTGGCCAGCTTTGTCTGCCTGTCGGATACCGAACTCATCGAGGCGGTGGCGCCCGAGCTGGTCAAAAAGCTGCCGCCGGTCGACTATCTGATGACCGCCGAGGCGAAGGGCATCTGTTTGACCTATGAGATGTCCCGTCTGCTGGGGATGAAGGAGTTCATCGTGGCGCGCAAGAGCCGCAAGCCCTATATGCAGGACCCCGTCGGCTGCACGCTGACCTCGGTGACCACCCAGGCGGAGCAGACCCTCTATCTCAACGGCGCCGATGCCGACAAGATCCGCGGCAAGCGGGTCGCGCTCATCGACGACGTCATCGCGACCGGTGAGTCGATCCGGGCGATCGAGGCGCTGGCCAAACAGGCGGGCGCCATCGTCGTGGCCAAGGCCGCGATCCTCGCCGAGCTGGAGACCGCCCAGCGCAGCGACGTCATCTTCCTCAAGGAGCACTATGTCTTCCGGCCCAACGAGGACGGCACCTTCGAGCCGATCCGCACGATGGAGGAGTACGAGAAACAGAGCCAGCTGTAATCGTCCGAGAGACAGGCCGCCGTGTATGCCGCACAGCGGCCAGCGTGTCGAGTTTCTCGACACGCTGCACAAGGGGGAACCGGGTCACTGCGACTCCGGCTAATGCCTGCGTCTTGCTCCCTCATCCCCCTTGTGAGAACCCCCTCTTGCCAAACCGCTCGTTCGATCGGTTTGGCGCTTTAAGGAGATTTTGTCCGGCACATGTCCGTACAAAATCAAATGGCTGTCGAAAAGCCCAGCTCCTGCTGGACTTTT
>CASGDD010000167.1 GCA_949300115.1 uncultured Oscillospiraceae bacterium
CCTCCCGCAGCACCCGGGCGGTCTGGGGCGTCAGATGGACCAGCTTCTCGATACCCGCACGGGCTTTAGCAACCGTCAGCTCCTCCAGCAGGCCGCCCAGCTGCATGATGAAGGCCACCTCGCCGGCGGCGAAGTCCTCCCCGATGGCCACCGAGGCGATGAGGGCCAGGGACACCAGCAGGTCCGCCTTGATATCCAAGGCGGTTACCAGGCCGATGAGCGCCTCCAGAAGGATGGGGATGCCGCCGAGGAGGATGGCGACCCACGCCCTATCAAAGGGGAATGGCCGGACACCAAACAGGCTCAGCAGTACGGCGATTCCGGAAATGACCAGCAGAACGATATCCTTTTGGATGCCCCCTATTTCCAGCAGCCGCTCCAGTTTTTCCATGCGCGATTGCATAACACGCTCCCCCTTATACCACACAGTGTATGGGTATATTATACCCATATGGGTATGCTGTGTCAAGAAAAAAGGCAGCCTCGGGGGCTGCCTTCTCCGCCAGGTCAGCTCATGTTGGCAAATCGTTCCACGGCCTTGGTAAAACTCTCGATGGTCTTGTCGGCGTCGCCATGCTGGATGCCGTCCCGAACACAGTGCTGGATGTGCCCCTCCAAAACCACCCTGCCGCACCCGTGGAGGGCGGACTTGGCCGCGTTGATCTGGGCTAAAATATCCTCACAGGGAATGTCTTCGTCGATCATCCGGTCGATGGCCTGCACCTGCCCGATGATCTTCCTCAGCCTGCGGTGCAGGTTGTCCGCGTCCATACATTGTCTCACAGTCATGACCTCCATACCATGCGGGGTATATGCAAATTATAGGCGGTCGACGCTGAATTGTCAATCGGTATCGTGGGGCAGCCCGCGGATAGCTTCCCATGCTGCCCGCTACCGCGGCCCTTCTTCCCTTTTGCCCGGCAAACATGGCGATGGAAAGCGGCCGGTTGGATGCCCGTTCCTGTCAGAATCATAAAAATATTCTATGGATTTAACGCCATATTGCTTTTTCTGTATGGATCGTTTATGATAGGCGCAGGCAACAAGCGATTCGATAAAGGGGATGCCATGGTGGAACTTCGGACCCTCCGCTATTTTTTGGCGGCGGCACAGGAAGAGAATATCACAAGGGCGGCGGACATCCTGCATGTGACCCAGCCGACCTTAAGCCGGCAGATCATGGACCTCGAGCGGGAGCTGGGCGTGACGCTGATGCTGCGGGGCAAAAACGGCCTGACGCTGACCGATGACGGCGTCTTCTTCCGCCAGCGGGCGCAGGAGGTCGTGGAGCTGGCGGACCGGCTGGAAAAGGACTTCGCCGGGCGGCAGAACGACATCAGCGGTATGGTTGTCATCGGCGCTTCCGAGGTGGCCGGCGGCCAGACGATGGCGAAGCTCATCCGGGCGTTCTCTGAAAAATATCCCGCGGTGCAGTTTACCCTCTACAATGAGACGGTGGACAACATCAAAGGCCGGCTGGACAAGGGGCTGGTGGACATCGGCCTGCTGCTGGAACCCATCGATGTGACCCAATACGATTATGTCCGCCTGTCCCGGCAGGACACCTGGGGCCTGCTGGTGCGGGACGACCATCCGCTGGCCGAAAGGACGTCGCTTACCGCGGAGGATGTCATCTCCTGCCCGCTGCTTCTGCCGCTGCGGGAAACCATCCGGGCGGAAATTTTGCACTGGCTGGGGCGCGAGGAAAAAAAGCTGCGCATCCCGCTGTTTTATACCCTGCTTTCCAACGCCGCCCTGCTGGTGGCGGAGGGGCTGGGCTGCGCCTTCTGCATGGACGGTGCGCTGGCGATCCGCAGCGATCCGCGCCTGCGCTTTATCCCACTGGAGCCGCGCCGCATGACCCACAGCGTACTGGTGTGGAAGAAGAATCATCTCTTTTCTCCCGCCACCTCCCTGTTCATCCAGGAGATCAATCTGCTGCGGGCAAGCATCGAATAGCGCGATCTGCCGCCCTCGGGGGTCCTCCCCGAGGGTCTTTTCACGCAGTATCTATACATTTAACGTATCGATAAAAATAAAATATAAGTATTAGACATTAAAAAGGCGCCGGCCTATAATGAAATCGTAAAAGGAAAACCCGATCCTGCAAAAGTAAGGAGGCAGCGCCTGTGAAAAAATTTGTTTCCCTTTTGCTGGCGGCAGTCTGGATGCTTTGCCTTGCGGCGTGCGGTCAAACCGGTGGCGGTGGAAGCTCTGTGTCGCCGGCCTCGGAAACCGAGGAAGCCGCATCGGAACCGCAGGAAGCCGCATCGGAACCGCAGGAAGCCGTCAGCGAAACGCCATCTGAGGAACAAACCCCGATGACCGAAGAAACGGCGGGCATCCCTATCCTGGTGGCGTATTTTTCCTGGGCAGATAACGCGATTCTGGCGGAAGATGTGGACGCCGTCGCGTCCCCCAGCGTCATCCCGCCCGGCAATGTCCAGCAGTTGGCGGGCTGGGTGCAGGAGGAAACCGGCGGTGACCTGTTCTCCATCTGCGTCACAGACCCTT
>CASGDD010000168.1 GCA_949300115.1 uncultured Oscillospiraceae bacterium
CAAGGACCCGGTTGATACCGGGTCCTTTTTGTGTGGAAAAGGGGATCGGCCGGATCTTCGATCCCATTCACCTTGTCCCCCAGGGGACCTTCTCTGGGGCTTTCAGCCCCATTCACCTTGTCCCCCAGGGGACCTTCTCTGGGGCTTTCAGCCCCATTCACCTTGCCCCCCTATGCGGCAGGCATCGGGGGCCGGGAAGAACCGGATCGCTTTAGACGCGGGGACTCGATCGGAGAAGGGATCTCCTTCCAATTTGCATCATTTTGTGTGGCATATTGTACAAAAATGCCGAAAAGGTTTGTCGATGGGAGGGTGATCTGGTATAATATGAACATCACCCGCGGGTGGAAGGGGAATGGACCGCGTTTTCCCCTTCCGCCGCACAGCATCCTCAGGAGCCTACGCCGGCGGACGGCCTTCCGGCCCGCTCCGCACGATTTTCGTCTGGGAAAGGATGGGTGTTTGATGACCGCGACGACCCTCTATACGGTGATTGTGGCCGACGACGAGGACGAACTCCGCGAGTCGGTCTGTACGATGATCCCCTGGCGGGAGCTGGGCTTCCGGCTGATTGGGAGCGCCAGCAACGGGCTGGACGCGCTGCAGCTGGTCGAGAAGCATGCGCCCGACCTGCTTTTGACCGACATCCGGATGCCGTTTATCTCGGGCATCGAGCTTGCGCGCCAGGTCAGGGAGGTCCGCCCGGCCACCAACATCGCCTTTCTGAGCGGCTACGACGACTTCGAGTACGCCCAGCAGGCCATCCAGTACAACATCATCAGCTACATGCTCAAGCCGCTGACGATCGAGGGGCTTGGCGCCGAGCTGCGGGTCATCCGCCGCAAACTCGACGCCCAGTTTGCCCTCTTCAGGCAGGCCTCCCCCCATTCGCACGGGCAGGAGCAGCGCGCGGCGATGCTGATGCCGCTGGTGCTCGACGGCTATGTCGAATCGGAGGAGAGCGCCCAGATCGAAGCGGGGGCCATCGAATGCGGCCTGCTGCGGGACGCGGAGGACAAGCCCGGCTACACCGTGATGGTCTCGGTCCTCCTGGGCGAGGACGGCGCGGTGCGCACCACCCCCGCCCTGGTCGATTCGATCGACCGGCTGGCCTCCAAATACCTGCGCAGCGTCAGTTTTTTTTCGGCCGGCAAGGTGATCACCGTCCTGCTCGGCAGCCCGGCCGATTTCGGCAGCTATCTGTACATTTTGGCGGAGGAGATCCCCCAGATGGCCGAGCGGGTGCTGGCGGGACGCTGCCGGATCGGGATCAGCCGGATGACCGACCGGCTCACCGGCCTGCACGACGCCTACCGGGAGGCGATGGAGGTGCTCAGACAGGGGGACCGGACCGAGGGCGGCGCGCAGTTTATCGGCGATCTCGCCCCCTCCGCCCGCGGCGGCGCCTTCCTCTGCCGGCGGGCACTCGAGCTGATCGACCGCTACTATATGGACGCCAGCCTTTCGCTGGCCACCCTCCGCGATATGCTGGATGTCAGTCCCAACCATCTCAGCGCCTGCATCAAAAAGTATGCCGGCGAGACGTTTATCAACATCCTGATCCGCCGCCGGATGGAGGCCGCCCGCGAGCTGGTGGTCCACTCCGAGCTGAAGATCCGGGACATCGCCCGCCGCTGCGGCTATACCGACCAGCACTATTTCAGCTACTGCTTTAAAAAGTACTGTGGGGAATCGCCGGGGGCGATGCGGCAGCGGCTGAGTGCCGAAAAGGCGGGTGGCGGCGCATGATGAACGGCCGTCCCCGCAGAGGCTTCCGCACCACCACCATTCTGGTCGCCATGGTGCTGGGGCTGGTGGCGGTGATCCTCTGCAACTGCGTGCTGCTCTTTCTCGACCGCTACCGCGGCGCGATGGTACAGAGCGCCCGCACCAGCACCGCCCAGGCGGTTGCGCAGGTTTCCAATACGGTGGGGCGCTATCTCGAGGATATGGAGCAGGCGATGGCGCTGGTCGAGCGGGCGATGGGGGAGCGGGACCCAGATGGGCTGCTCGCTGCCTTTCTCACCTTCCGGCCGGACGTCGTGGCCATCACCAGCTACGGCGCGGATGGCGCGCTGCTCGACTGCTGGTCGCTGGGCAGAGAACCCCGCCGGGAGATTCTGCAAAACCTCTCCTTCGA
>CASGDD010000169.1 GCA_949300115.1 uncultured Oscillospiraceae bacterium
TGTCGAGCACCACCACCGCGTCGATGTCGCTGGCCTCGGTGGCCTCCCCCCGCCGGTAGCTGCCCTGCAGGCCGACAAAGAGCAGCCGGCGGCCGAAGGTATCCACCAGCCGGACGGTCAGATCGGACATCCACCGTCCGATATCAATCGATGTTTTCATCGCTGCATCCACCCCTTCCGTTGCGTGGAAGGCCGGTGTTCCCGCGACGGGCGGGAAAAGAATACCGGCTAAGTCTATAATTGCTATTGTACCATGCGGAGAAGGGGGACGCAACTACAAATTCCCACAATTTTTGTCAGAGAAACCCTGCGGGAGTGGTATATCCTACCAACGGGAGGCAGATAAAATCGTCTGGGAGATGAGCGCCTGTCCATCTTTGTTGGGATGGATGCCGTCCTCACAGAGCAGCGAGGCATAGTCGCGTTCGGCCAGAAAGGCGCTGCGGATGTCGATCAGCTGGGCGGATTCCCGCATGGCCACCCGGCAGACGGCGAGGCTGTACATCTCCTGCCAGCGGTAGATCCGCTCGACCTCGCCGAGGAATTCGAGGATGCGCTCGCCGTCCAGCCCGCGCGAGATCCATGCGCAATAGCGGGGCGCGTGGATGGGCGGAAGGTTTAAGAGCACCGGACGTCCGCCCTGGGCGCGCACCTCCTCGACCAGGGCGGCATAGCCCGCCTCAAACTCGTGCAGGGGGGTCTTCGGCTGGTGGTCGCCCCGCGGATCGGCCGCGACGGCCGCCCAGTCGAAATCGCAGTCGTTGCCGCCAAATTCGAGAATGACCCGGTCGCAGTGGGCGAGCTCCTCCAGATGACGGCGCAGGATCCGCCAGCCCTTGCCGAGCGTGCAGCCGAAGGAGGCGTAGTTTTTGACCACCACCCCGCTGACCCGGGAGTAGAGGGCGGCGGCATTCTCCCGGATGAGCTGGTATCTGCGCTGGGCGCTGTCATAGATGACACCCTTGCCCACCGAATCGCCAAACAGACAGACACAACTCATCTTCATCATCTCCAAATATGGTTTTTAATATTATATTATAGTATGTACGATAATGCAAGAGATTATGAAGAAAAAATTTGCCATCGATAAAAAAGCGCTCTGCGACGAAGCAGAGCGCCAGAAGAGGATGGTTTAGGGTTCGTCGTAGCCGTTGGGATTCTGCCGCTGCCAGTTCCAGGCGTCGCGGCACATCGCGTCGAGATCGAGTTCGGCACGCCAGCCGAGGACCTTCTCCGCCTTGGTGGGGTCGGCGTAGCATTCGGCGACATCGCCCGGGCGGCGGTCGGTGATCACATAGGGGATCTCGAGATGGTTGACCCGCTCGAAGGCATGGACGATGTCGAGCACCGAATAGCCGGTGCCGGTGCCGAGGTTGAAGATCTCGGTGCCGGTGTGTGCTTCGGCGTAGCGCAGCGCCGCGACATGCCCTTTGGCGAGGTCGACCACGTGAATGTAGTCGCGCACGCCGGTACCGTCGGGGGTGGGGTAGTCGTTTCCAAAGATCGACAGCCGCTCCCGCTTGCCGATGGCGACCTGGGTGATAAAGGGGAGGAGGTTATTGGGGATGCCGTTGGGATCCTCCCCGATCCGGCCGCTCGGATGGGCGCCGATGGGGTTAAAGTAGCGCAGCAGCACGACCGAGAGCTCGGGATCGGCGGCCGCGGCGTCGGTTAAAATCTGCTCGTTCATATATTTGGTCCAGCCGTAGGGGTTGGTACAGCCGGTGGGCATCCCCTCGACCAGCGGCACCCGCTCGGGGATCCCGTAGACGGTGGCCGACGAGCTGAAGACAAACCGGTGGCAGCCGTGGCGGCGCATCGCCTCGAGCAGCGAGAGGGTGGTGTCGAGGTTGTTGCGGTAGTAGCGCAGCGGCTGGGAAACCGACTCGCCGACCGCCTTGAGCCCGGCGAAATGGACCACCCCGTCGATCTTGTGGACACGGAACACCCGGTCACAGGCGGCCGCGTCGGCCAGATCGGCCTCGACCACCGGAAAATCGGCGCCGGTGATCTCCCGGACGCGGTCGAGGGCGAGGGGTTTCGAGTTGACAAAGTTATCGGCCACGACAACCTCGTAGCCGGCCTTGAGTAGCTCGACACAGGTGTGGGTGGCGATGTAGCCGGCACCGCCGGCAAGCAGAATGGCCATGGATATCCCTCCAGATGATAGGGCTGATGATGACAATAGGGAGAAAAAGGATGCGGCTGTCCGCCGCTGGACGGCAGCCCCGCTCCCCATTATAGCGGAGAAGTCCGCGTTTCACAAGGGTGCGTCCGCTGCCGACTGTCTGTATTCTGGACCGGTTTCGCGGCCTGTAATCGATCCGGCGGACAATAAGATGGGCCGTCCGGTGGCGGACAGCCCATCGGGGAGATCAGGGGAGAAGACCGGCGGCATTGTACTGCTTCTGGCTCTGGTAGAAGAAGATCATCAGCCGGATGGAGAAGAACAGGCCGCCCAGCATGCCGACCAGCACCAGGGCCGAGAGAACCGAGCCGGCCGCACCATTGGGGTCTGCCAGCATGAGCAGCAGCCAGCCGGGCAGCAGGGTCAGCAGGCTGCAGCAGAGGATGGCTTTCCACTGGGTGAGCAGACGCCCGCTGCCAAGATCCAGCGACCGACCGTCCTCGATGTCGCGGATGCCGAGGAAAAGCTCGCGGAGGATGTACAGCCGCATGACGAGGTCGATCAGCGCGAACAGCTGCTGGAGGGGCAGGGCCATCGTCGGCAGATAGCCCACCAGCTGCAGGAAATAGTAGATGGCCGAATAGGCGGTCATGTATTTGACGGTGGTATCCAGCCGCTCAAACCGCACACTGTAGGGCGCCATCCCGCCGAGAACGCGCAGCATAAGCGCATAGCCGACAAAATCGGGCAGGATCGAGAAACTCATCGCCCCCAGGTTGAGGGTGATATCAAAGAGGATAAAGAACAGTCCGAACAGGATGCTTCGCATGTCGTCTCCTTCCGGCCGGTCAGATGCCGAGCGCCTGGCGCTGGGCGGGGGTGAGCAGGCCGGTCAGCGGCGTCGCCAGAAATGCCTCCATCGTCAGCCCGCACTCGCCCAGCTCGCGGGGATTGGCGGTGCCCTTTTTGGCGTCGTCGTGGTAGTCCGAACCGCCCGAGATGAACAGCCGGCCGGTGTAATCCTGCCGCACCAGCGCCCACAGTTCCTCGCTCGGGCGGGGATCCTTGGTCGAGGTTTTGGCGTAGGGATAGCAGCTCTCGATGCCGCAGAGCCCCGCGTCGATCAGCCGGTCGATGAACTGCGCGCGGGTGACCGTCTCGCCCTCGAAGGGAATTTCGGGGTCGATGAGGAAGGGGTGGGCGAGGATGGTGATGCCGCCGAGGCGGCGGGCCAGCTGGATCACCCGGAGGGCATCCGGTTTGCGCCGCTTGACCGACAGGTAGGGATCGTCCCGTACCATCAGCTTGGCGGTCTTCCAGTCGGGCGCATAGCCCTTGCGTGCCATCCTATCGAAGATCCGCTTCTTCTGCAGCTCCTCGAGCGGCGCGCCGTCCAGCACCTCCTCGAGGGTGATGGGCATCCCCCGCTCGCCCAGCCGGCGGAGCAGCTCGACATAGCTTTCGCTCTTGCTCTTCTCCACCTCATCGCAGATCTGGAGGATGTCGGGGTCGTCGAAGTCGCAGCCGAGGGTGACGATGTGGCAATCCTCAATCTCGGTCTGGCAGGAGAATTCGATGCCGGGCAGGACAACCACCCCCTGCTTGAGGGCGTAGTCGCGAAAATCAACCGACCGGCCGTCCACCTCGACCGTTTTGGGGGGGACGACGTCGTGGTCGCAGAGGACGAGCACCCGAACGCCGCGCGCTTTGGCGTTGGCGACCAGCTCGACGGGGGTATCGTTGCCGTCCGAACGGACGGTGTGGGTATGCAGATCACAGGGGAAACTGGCCAGTGACATGGTATTCCGTCCTTTCTGCCGGGCCTATTCGATGCCGGCGAACAGCTTGATGAGCCGCAGCACGGTGGCGTGAACCTCCGCCTCCACCTTCTTGTCCAGCTCCATCGGGCTGTCGACCGGGTGGTTGGGGATGGCCGCGACGATGGCGTCCCGATAGGCGTATTTGATGGCGGTCGAGATGTTGATCTTGGCGGCGCCCAGCTCGACCATCCGGCGGAAGGTCTCGTCCGACAGGCCGGTACCGCCGTGGACGACCAGCGGGGTGGCCTCCTTGCCGAGCCGCTCGATCAGCTCCCAGTTGATCTTGGGGCTGCCCTTGTACATGCCGTGGGCGGTGCCGATGGCGGGGGCGATGGCGTCGATGCCGGTCGCGTGGACATAGTGCATCGTGTCCTCATAGGTCGCCGGGTGCTCCTTTTCGGCGACGACATCCTCCTCGACCCCGAAGATGGCGCCGACCTCCCCTTCGACCGCGACCCCCTTGGCGTGGGCATAGGCGATCATCGCCTGGGTGCGGGCGATGTTCTCCTCGAGCGGGAGGGTGGAGTAGTCGCACATGATCGCATCCCAGCCGTGGTCAACACAGGCTTTGGCGATGGTATCATCCTTGCAGTGGTCAAGGTGGAGCGCGATCTCCTGGGTGCAAAGCGAGCGGGCCGCGTTGACCATCCCGCCGAGCGCCTCCGCGCCCAGCCGCTTGACGGTGCCGGCCGAGGTCTGGATGATGATTGGACGTCCGGCCTCGTTGGCGGCGGTGATGACCCCGCGCAGCGTCAGGTCGTTGAAGATGTTGAAAGCACCGACGGCATAGCCCTCCTTGCGGGCGGTGTGCAGCATGTTGATAAAGCGGTTGTCCTTCATGGTCATGATCCTCTTCCTTTCTTGCCGCGGCGAAGGCGGCGAAACTGATCGGTCGGATGGGGCTTACAGATGCATCTTGGCCAGCGCGACATTGCCGAGGATGGGGCAGTCGTCGACCGGCTTAAAGTCGAAGCCGGGCATCGTCCGGCGTTTGAGCCGCAGATAGGATTCGTCGACCAGTCCGCCGGTGATTTTGACCTCCCGGTCGAGCGGGACGATCTCGCCCGCCAGCTGGATGGTACGGTAGAGCACCTCCTGCATGCTGGTCATCATGGCGGTAAGCAGCTGATCGCGGGTGGCGCCCAGCGTCAGCCCGTAGATGGCGGCCGTCTTTTTGCGCAGGCTTTGCCGGTCGCCGGTGAGATAGGGGGTGAAGGTGACCGCGCCCGGTTCGTCCCGGTCGAGGACCTCGTCGAAATAGCGGAAGAAATCTTTTTTGGAGAGCTCTCTGCAGAACTCCTCCCGGAACCAGTCGACCGCAAAGCCGCCGGCGGTGGTGGCGTAGACCTGCCACAGGCCGGGCAGGGCGGCGTTGCGCAGATAGTAGAGGGGATTTACCTTGGGGACGTCGGTGAGGATGGTGACCATCTCGCTCGAACCGGCGGTGTTCATAATCTGGCCGGCACGGGTATTGCCCGCCCCAAGATGGGCGACCGCCGCGTCGTTTGAACCCATCGCGACCGGAATGCCGGCCGGAACACCGAGCGCCTCGGCCATCGCGGGCAGCAGGGTGCCGTGGATGACGCCGGGATTGACGATCTCGCCGAACCAGTCGGGCGAGAGGGAGAGGCCCCGGATGATCGTCTCCGACCAGCCCGCCTGGGTGGTCGTCTCGTAGAGCCCCATCATCGAGGCGTTGACCAGATCGACCGCCCATTTCCCGGTCAGCCGGTGATGGACGAAGGTGGTCAGATGGCCGATGCGGTAGCTTCTCTGCAGCACCTCCGGTTCGTGCTCGGCAAACCACAGCAGGGTCATCGCCGAGCAGCCGCCCGCGAAGGGATAGATGCCGGCGATCGCCATATAGGCGTCCTTACCGAAGATCCGTTCGATCTCCCGCGACTGCCGGCGGCTGCGCCGGTCCATATGGGTGATGATATTGGGATAGACCATCCGGCCCTCCCGGTCCATAAAGACGGGGGAGGGGGAGAAGGTATCGTAGCAGAAACAGGCGACCTGCCGACGCAGCGCCGGATCGAACCGGCCGACCGCCCGGATGAAGGCATCCATCAGCCGGTCGGGATCAAGCTCGGACTTTTCGCCGGGCAGCAGGATGTAGGGATAGCCCTCGCTCGCGTGGCAGAGGATGCCCTTTTCGTCGTCCACCAGGGCGGCCTTGACCGCCGAGGTGCCGAAGTCGACCGACAGAAAGATCACGGCTGCACCTCCTCGACCGGATAGCCCTCCTTCGCGAGGACGCAGGCGATCTCCCGGCAGGTGTCCGCGTCCAGCGGCTCGAGCGGCAGGCGGGGTACGCCCGCGTGGTAGCCCAGCAGGTTCATGCAGGCCTTGAGCCCGGGGGTGCCGTACCGCCCGCCGGTGGCCCCGATGAGGGCGCGCATCCGGTCATACTGGGCGGCCGCCTCCAGTTGGTCGCCGCCGAAGTAGAGGTCGGTGATGCGGGCACAGCCCTCGGGGAAATAGTTGGCGGCCGAGACCACCCCGCCCTGACCGCCGCGCGCGAGGCAGGCCATCAGGTTGCTGATCGAGCCGGCGAGGATCTGGAAATCCGCCCGGCCGCCGGCGGCGTCGGAATAGGCGGCCATCATGTCGCTCGAGGTGTCCTTGACCCCGGCGATGTTGGGGTGGTCGGCCAGCTCGGCCAGGGCCTCGGGGGAGAGCTTGACGCCGTTGGTGAACTTGGGCGCGACGTAGATGAGCAGCGGCAGCGGGCTGTGGTCGGCCAGCAGGGTGTAGTAGCGGCAGAGCACCCGGTCGGTCATCTGGGAGGCAAAGTAGGAGGGGGTGAGCACCGAGAGATAGTCGATGGGGACGCCCAGCGCCATCACCCGGTCGATAAACCGTTCGGTGAGGGACAGCGACTCCCGTGCGACCCCGACGATGAGCGTCTTGTCCCCCTTACAGCGGCCGGCCGCCGCGATGACCGCGAGCGATTCCTCGTCGTCGAGCGACCGGAATTCGCCGTTCGATCCGAGGCACATGATGCCGCGGATGCCGGTTGCCGTCCAGCGGTGCATATTGAACTCGAAGGCGTCCAGATCGAGGGCGCCGTCCGGCCGGAAGGGGGTGGCGGCGGGGATGATGATGCCTTGCAGCGGTGCGTACATAGAGGTCTCTCCCATCGCATGAAATTCCGCGCTTCCGCCCGCAGGGACGGAAGGCGGTCGGTACGCCATTTTCCACAGGATTTTCCGGCATTTTCGCCGGGTTTTAGCCAAAATTCAGTATAGCACAGCCGCAGTGCGAAGTAAAGAAGCCGCGGCTAGAGGAGGACAAACCAGATGAGCAGCGCCGCGGCAATCAGCAGCAGCGGCAGACTGATCCACAGATAGAGCTTTTCTTTGGCGCGGCGGTAACGGGCGAGCAGGCAGCCGCCCGCCCCGACCAACAGGATGGCGAGCGCGCCCCGCCAGGCGGGACTGCTTTTGAAGAGGCAGAGGAGGAGAAAGATCTCGGCGGAGAGGATGACCCAGTCGAGCGCGTCGCTGCGGTCTCGGAGCTTTTCAGGGGTATCCTCCTCGAGAAGGTGGGAACGGTTGTCGGATGGCATGGGTATAACCTCCTTACAGCGATGGATAAACAGCGGTCGGGGCGCGGGGGAAGGGGATGCTAACTGGCGGGCGGGGTGCGCAGGATGCGTTCGAGCGGACGCCCCTTGGCCAGCTCGTCGATCAGCTTGTCCAGCCGGCGCATCTCCCGCATCAGCGGGTCCTCGACCGTCTCCACCCGGACGCCGCAGACGGTGCCGGTGATGTACTGCCGGTGGGGATGGAGGGCGGGCGCCTGGGTGAAGAAGCTGCCGTAGTCGACCTCCGATTGGGCAAGCTGATGCAGCTGTTCGGCGCTGTAGCCGGTCAGCCATGCGATCACCCGGTCGACCTCCGCCTCGCTGCGGCCCTTTTTGACCGCCTTGGCCATCAGCAGGGCATAGATTTTGGCAAAGGACATCCGGTAAACCTGTTCATGGGTCATGGCACGCCTCCTCCGCCGGGGCCGGTATGGGTTGCCTGCCATCCGGCCGGGCCGCCCCGGCTTGTTAAGGCTATTGTACCATATTGCCGGAGCGGAGGACAGCCCCCCCGGCAAAGTTTTGCCGGTTCCCGGACATGAAAAATCCCATCCGGAATCACACCGGATGGGACGCAGAGGATATGGATTATTTTTCCTGATGCTTGCCGGCATCCCGCTGCCGGATCTCGACCCGGCGGATCTTGCCGCTGGTCGTCTTGGGCAGCTCGTCGACAAACTCAAGGATGCGGGGATATTTGTAGGGGGCGGTCACCCGCTTGACGTGGTTTTGCAGCTCCTTGCGCAGCGCGTCGGAGGGTTCGTAGCCGCGAGCGAGCACGACGGTCGCCTTGACCACCTGGCCGCGCAGCGGATCGGGGGCGGCGGTGACAGCGCATTCGAGCACCGACGGATGGGTGTGCAGCGCGTTTTCCACCTCGAACGGGCCGATGCGGTAGCCGGAGCACTTGATGACATCGTCGCTGCGGCCGACAAACCAGATATACCCCTCGCTGTCCCGCCAGGCGGTATCCCCGGTGTCGTAGAAATCCTGCCGGAAGGCGCGCGCGTTGGCCTTCTCATCCCCCAGGTATTCGCGGAACAGGCCCACCGGGTGGCGCTTGTCGAGGTTGCGCACGACGATCGAGCCGACCACGCCGTCCTCGCAGGAGTTGCCCTCCTCGTCGACGATGTCGATGTCGAAGAGGGGGGAGGGCTTGCCGGTCGAGCCCGCCTTGCCCTCAAACCAGGGGAAGGTCGCGATCAGGACGCTCGATTCGCTCTGGCCGAAGCCCTCGTCGATGGTCAGTCCGGTGGCCGCCTTGAAGCGCTCCCGCACCTCGGGATTGAGCGGTTCGCCGGCGGTGGTGCAGTGCTTGACCGCCGAGAAATCGCACTTCGAGAGGTCCTCATGGATGAGGAAGCGGTAGATGGTCGGCGGGGCGCAGAAGGTGGTCAGGTGCATCCGCGAGATGACCGCCATCAGCTTTTCGGGGATAAATTTCATCGTGTCGTAGGCGGCCACCACCGCGCCGCAGATCCACTGGCCGTAGATCTTGCCCCAGGCGAACTTCGCCCAGCCGGAATCGGTGACGGTCATGTGCAGCCCGCCGTTTTCCACCCGCTGCCAGTATTTGGCCGTCACAATGTGGCCGAGCGGGAGCGAGAAGTCGTGCAGCACCATCTTGGGCATGCCGGTGGTGCCGGAGGAGAAGTAGATGAGCATCGGGTCGGTGACGGCGGTGCGCTGGTCATCGGT
>CASGDD010000170.1 GCA_949300115.1 uncultured Oscillospiraceae bacterium
ACACCACCTTCCGTACCGCCGATGCCGATGTCAAGCTCGTGCTCCAGTCCGGCGGCCCGATCCAGGGTGCCTATTACGAAGCCTCCAAGACCCTTTCCTTCACCGTCTTACAGGCTGCCGGGAGCCCCGGCTGGCGGGTCGAGCACAAAGGCGAGTGGGGGATAGGACGGTAGATACTCGCGATGCGGCGTGGGGAGAAAAGAGGGGCTGGAATCACCCATAGCGCGGGCATACCGCCTATCAATTACCGAGGAGAGCGGGATGCCCGGCCTGCATGGATCGAAAAAGCCTCTGTTTACCATGAAAATACATAGAGTTTACAAAAGATTCATAAGCGTTGACTTTTCAGGTGCGGTGGGCTACAATGGAAAAAGTCTAAAAAATAGATCCTCTGGCGAGAATTTTAGACAGGAAAGAGCTAGGATCGCTGTGACTGAAGGAGGAAAATAAGATGAAAAGGTTTGCCCAGCTGATCGCGATGCTGCTGTGCCTCGCGATGGTTCTGACCGCCTGCGGCGGTGGGGACACGAGCAGCGCCGCGTCCGAGAGTGCTGCGACCGAGAGTTCGGCCGCAACGTCGGGCGAGGCAAGCGAGTCGGCTGCCGAAAACGCGAGCACCTCGGGGAAAGCGGACAAGAACACGCTGGTTTATGCTGTCTCGTCCGAGCCCGGCAAGTTGGATCCCCAGAACAACTCGCTGCTTCCCGGCATGATGATCGAGAAGCAGATCTTTGATTCGCTGCTGGTCAAGAACGCCGAGACCGGCGAATTTGAGCCCAGCCTGGCCACCGCCTGGGAGTGGGTCGACGACACCCACCTCAAGTTCACCCTCCGCGAGGGTGTCAAGTGGCACGATGGCAGCGATTTCACCGCCGCCGATGTCGTCTACACGATCGGCCGTTTTGCGGACGGCGCTGCGACCGGTTCGCTCTATGCCGCCTTTGACGCCGAGAACACCACTGCCAACGGCGACTATGAGGTGACCATCGCCTTCAAGTACGAGTTCGCGCCGGCGCTCAACTTCCTGGCGCACAACCGTGCGTTCATTGTCAGCCAGAACTTTGTCGAGACCAACGGCGTGGAAGCGCTTGAGCGCAGCCCGATCGGCACCGGTGCCTTCAAGTTCGTCGAGTGGGTCATCGGCAGCCATGTCAACCTGGTCCGCAACGAGGAGTACTGGGGCACCGTTCCCAGCTTTGAGAACCTGACCGTCCGCTTCATCGTCGATGATACCGCCCGCATGGTCGCCCTGGAGACCGGCGAGGTCGACATCGTTTCCGAGATCCAGTCGGAGGATATCGAGCGCGCGATCAACAATGAGGTCGAGGGCGTTGTCGGCTATGCGGTTCCGAGCTACAAGGTTTGGTACCTCTCCTTCAACGAGAGCTTCGAGCCCTTCCAGAAGAAGGAAGTCCGTCTGGCCATGGCCCACGCGGTCGACTGGGTTGCTGCCTGTGAGGTGGCCGGTGCGATGACCGTTGAGCCCGCCGAGAGCATTGTTGCTTCCACCGTCTTCGGCTATGCGCCGCAGGGTGTCTACGAGTACGATCCCGAACTTAGCAAGCAGCTGCTTGCCGAGGCCGGCTATGCCGATGGCTTTGAGGTCACCTGCGTTGAGGAGGAGACCCCGATTGCTGTCCGTATGATCGAGACCTGCCAGGCCTACTTCGCCGAGGTCGGCATCACGATGAACATCGAGACGGTTGATACCGCGACCTGGAACGATGCCAACGCGAAGGGCACCTCGATGCTGGCTGTCACCAACATGACCGCCATGACCGGCGACCCGATGCACACGATGAATGCGATGGTCAACACCTCCGCAACCATCACCGGCAAGGTTACCGACGAGCACTACAACGAGCTGTTCGAGCAGGGCGCTGCCGAGCTGGATGAGACCAAGCGCGCCGAGATCTATGCCGAACTGCAGGCGTATGATCACGACAACGCCTATCACATCCCGCTGTTCCAGCAGATCATCACCTACGGTGTCCGCGACTACATCGAGAACTTTGAGCCCGACGCGGGTCTCCAGCTCGATTGCAAGGGTATCGTGATCAACTAACCTCGTTTTACAATGAGGCAAACAGAGGGACGTCCCCACGGGGACGTCCCTTTTTGTGTCGCGGTTGGTTGATACCTACACGATGGCCGCGGGGATGGCGCCCCCTTCTTTTTTCCTTTTCGGGGTGGTATAATGGCTTTTGAAACGAGGATTCCTGCGAACGAAAGAGGAAAATATCATACAATAAGATAAATCTGCATGATATTATACTTTTTGTATTTATTTTTTGCCCTGATGGCGTTTGAATCGGAGAGGGGAACAGACGATGACGACACGCTACTGTCCTGCCTGTGGGCGGGCCTACGATCTGGACGAACATCCCGCCTTCTGTGCCGGATGCGGACAGCCGCTGGGGGAGGCGGAGAAGCGAAAGCGGATGACCAATCCCTTTTATCTCGACCCGGCCGAAACCAATCCCGCCTATTGGCTGGTCGATCCCGCGGTCCATCCTGAGGGTGCAGGGGATGGGGCACAGCAGGCGGAGAGCGGGAAGGAGGGGGAGACGGCCGCGGCCCATCGGCCGGAAGAGGGGCCGGTTCACCGGGTGTCACCCGACCGCTGTCAGCTTGTCCCCTGGCAGGCGGGCCTGCTTTCGCTGCTGATCGTTGGCGCCGGACCGATTGCCAACGGCCAGGTGCTCAAGGGGGTGCTGATGAACCTGATTGCCACCCTGTTTGTCTATCTCCTGCCCGAATGGCAGTTTACCGGCCTGCAGGAGCTGCTCTTTCGGATGGCGGTGCTGCTCTGCAGCGCGCTCGACGGCTATCTCTGCGCCCGCAAGCTGCGGCAGGGCCGTCCGCTCGGCCTCTTCAGCATGTTTGGCGGCCGCTGGTAGGGGCCCATCTGGCACATAAAACAAATCCCCCGAGGATCCCGTGGTTTGGATCTTCGGGGGATTTTTGATGGCAGATCGGCCGATGGCGGGCCGCTCACTCCCAGCGATCGGGCAGCAGCTCGTCGAGGGTGGCCGTTCGATCGGGGAGCAGAATCTCACAATCGAGATTGCGGGGATTGATCTGGTAGAGAAACTCCCGGCAGCGTCCGCAGGGCGGAACGACGCGCGTTTCGGTGAGGGCGACCAGCCGCACCACCCGGCTTTCGCCGGCGGTGATCATCGCGGCGATGGCGGCATGCTCGGCACAGAATCCCATCGAGCAGGGCACGTCGATGCAGACGCCGCGGTAGATATGCCCCTCTGCGGTCAGCAGGGCGGCCGCCACCGATCCGGCCGAGGCGGAGGGGGTGAGATCACGGGGATGCAGCACCGCCCGCGCGGCCTGGATGAGTTCGTCAAAGGGATTGCAGCGTTCCATCGGGGCCTCCTATTCCGGCATATCGACCATCAGCAGCTTGTTGAGGTTTTTGCCGGTGGTCTTCCAACTCTCGCCCACCATGCCGACCAGCAGATACTCGTCCCGCTTGGGATCGTAGGGCATCTCGTCGATCAGCGTAAAGGTTTTGATCTCGCCGGTCGATCGGACATGGATGCGCGGGCCGGTGCAGTAATGGCGGTGGTCACCGATCATGACGTGGGTCTCATCGACATAGGAGACGGGCAGATCCTGCGCGATGAGCTTCCGTACCTCCTCCTCGATCTCCTTGATGTCGATATCCGGCCGCTCGGGGAAGGCCATGATAAAGCCGTGCCGCACATCCCGGTGGAGGAAGGTGCCGTGGTAGGACTGCTGGACGAAGATTTCGACCAGATCTTCGGCGGTATGGGCGCGCTTGCGGTATTCGATCGATTTGAAAACCGCCTCGGCGATGTCCCCCGGTTCGGGGCCGAAGAGGTTGGGCCGGGTGATGACCACCTCCTGCCCCACCCCGATGAGGATATCGGCGTTGCGTTCGAGAATGGGGTAGATGAGATCGAAATGCTCGACGACCACCCGTTTGCCGAGCGAGAGGGCGTTTTTGATCGCGTCGGCCAGCTCGTGCATCTGGGTGAAGGCCGACTCAAAGCGGATGTCGAGATGGTAGGTGTGGGCGGAATAGAAGGCGGTCGGGTTGATGTCGAGCAGGGGCAGCGGCCGGACGTTGACCCCCTCGTCGTCGTTGGTCAGCTCGAGCCCGGGGAACATCCCCTTGACCAGGATGCTCTTGCCCGACCCCGCTTCGCCGATGATGCCAATCAGCTGGTCGAAGGGGCTTAGATACTGGGAAGCGATCTGCATCCCCAGTTCGGCCATCCGCGCGTAGCCGCGCGGCGCAAAATAGACGCTGTACAGGTGACTTTGCAGGGTGTGGGAGTAAGCCATGGCGATACCTCCTGTTTGGGATACTTCCAGTATAAACGGACGACGGCAAAAGCGCAAGCGTGTGGATGCCGGCAAACGCAAAGCACCCCGCCGTAGATGGGCGGGGTGCCGCTGGATGGTTGTGGATGGAGCGGGCGCCTTACCGGCGCGCCTTGGCGGCGCGCAGCGCGAGAATCCGCTGCATCTCGTTGTAGACGATCATATAGCCCTCGTCGACGCCCATGCCGGGTTTGGCAAGGATCTGATCGGCGTCGGTGGCCATGGCGATGTGGGTGCAGACCTGGGCCGAACGGTCGGTCTCGTTGCAGGTACCGCCCTGATAGGCGCCGATGCCCTTCGATTTGCAGTAGAGCACCGCCTCGGCGATGTTGTTGATGCCGCCGAGATCGGGGGTCTTGATCTGCAGCATGTGGCCGGCCTTGTTGTCGGCGAAATACCGGATATCCTCGAGGGTGTTGCACCACTCGTCGGCGACGATCTCCACCCCGATGCCGCGCTCATCGAGCGTACGGCGGAGCTCGCGCAGGGCGATCATCTGGCCCTCCCGCTCACCGACATCCATCGGGCCCTCGATCCGCAGGTGGAAGGGCTTCGCCATCGCTTCCAGCTCGGCCAGATAGTCGGCCATCGCCGGGTAGTTGTTGTTGCCGAAGATCAGCCCGATGGTGCCATAGACGTCGATGTGGAAGATGGGCTGGTAGTCATCCGACAGGCGCAGCTGCAGGATGCGGTCACGCAGCCAGCCGACATACTCCTTGAGCAGTTCGCCCTGCTTGCCGAGCTTCTCCTCGACGTTGTTGATCAGCGCGTGGGGCAGTACATCCGAGCCTTTGAGGATCATCTTGTCGGTACCGGCATAGCGGTCGTCGCCCGACTGGGAGAAGATGGGGATGGGATGGTCGTTGACCTGGGTGCCGTACTCGTCGGCAATGACCTCGCACATCAGCCGGTGGGACGCTTTGGCGGCGGCGTCGAGGATCGCCTGGGTGACACCGTAGCGCAGCGCGGTATGCAGCCGCTTGCCATCCAGCTCGTAGCGGTCGATCATCTCGGCGAGCGGCCGGAACGCGCCCGCCTCCTTGCCGACCAGCATCGGTTTGATCACCTGCTCGATCACCGGAATGAAATCGTCGGCGAGGAAGAGGGGATCCCGACCGCCGCAGCCGGAGTACTGGACGGCGGCGCAGTCGCCCTGGGCAATCTGGCCGTCCTCCAGAAGCAGCATGACCGAAATGGCCTCGCCCGGCTGCCGGACCGCCTTGAAGCCGTCGGTCATCGGCGCGCCGAAGTAGGCGTTGCCCTCGTGACGGGCGCCCGCTTTGATGGCCCGCTGGTCGTCAAAGAAGAAGCCGGTACGTCCCTTTGCACAGATCACATCGATGATTTTCATCTTCAAAAATCCTTCTTTCTGATCGGTTGCCCGCCGCCATGCAGGGAATCGGCGGGATGAATGATGGGGGATGACGCTGTCGGAGGAGGGGTTATCCCCGCGGCCGTCCAACCAGCCGCCCCTTGCTGATGGCATAGATGTCGTCGATGACCATCTGGAAGGAAGCCTTGCGCTTCTCCGCCTTGGCGCGCAGATCGATCATCTCGCGATGGTAGTCGAGGATCTCCTTCGAGAGGGGCACCGCGCCCGGCTCGAGGATGCGCACCGCGCCAAAGTGGTCACGGGCGGGCAGCATCTTGCCGGCGTTGTAGCGGCTGGGCGCAAAGGGGACGTCGAGGACGCCGGCCTGGAAGGCGCGCACCGCGCCCAGCGCGATATCCCCCTCACCGAGTTCGAAGCATTTGTCCAGGATGCAGCGGGTCTCGGCCAGGGTGATGTCAATCTCCTTCTGGACATCCTCCGAATGGTAGACCTGGTCGGAGAGCATCGAAATGGTCTGCTTGGTGCAGCGCAGGCCCTGGGCGTTGGCCTCCTTGGTGGGGATGCCCATCGCCTCGTGCGGGCTCTTGGTGATGACCTTGGTCGCGCCCGAGAAGGCGGCTGCAGCGCTGCCCCAGGCGATGACGCCGAACGCCTGCGCCTCATCCTGCGGGAAGCCGCCCATCCACTGGTGGAAGACGGTGGTGACCTCGCAGTCGGTGTAGCCGTAGCGCTCGAGATATTCGTCGGTGATCATCGCGAGCGAGCGGATGGCGGCGACATCCTGGTTGAGGTTGCCGAGCTGTCCGTAGCCGACGCTGATGTTTTTGACCCCCTGCTCGGCGGCCAGCAGCGCCTCGATGACGGCAACCGCGTGGGAGATGCAGGGCGGTACCAGCGTCCCAGTCAGCGGTCCGAACGGCTCGCGGTTGATCGGCACCCCCGCCTCCTCGTAGAAGCCCACCAGCCGGTCGGCATACTGCCAGTCGGCAATCGTCTTCTCGAGGGGCACGCTCTTGGCATAGGGGATGTTGTAGGAGATGCCGCCGCCCTCATAGCTGGTAAAGCCGCCGGCGAGGCTGATCTCGGTGAGCAGACGGGCGTCGGGGGTGCCGTGACGGATCTGAACCGGCACATCGATCGCTTCGATGATGGCCCGGCAGCCGGCAATGCCGTGGTTGACGGCCGGGAAGCCGTTGAGGGCGGATTTGCCCGTCTTGATCGACTCCTCGATGCCGATGTCCGCCTCGTGGTAGCGGTTCTGGCGGGTGTAGCTGTCGATGGTGGTCGGCAGCAGGTCGGCCTGTCCTTCGTTCTGCAGGTGGGTCAGCAGCTCGATGTGCTTGTCGATCAGTGCGACGCCGGCGCGCGGCTGGGTGAGGGTGCGGCCCTCCCTTTTGGCGGCGCTGAGCTTGCGGGAGAAGATCTTCGACTCGGGCAGAGCTTTGTGGTAGGCGACCGCCTCCTCAAAGTTGACATCCTTGCCGGTCGGCCAGCCGGTTAAAATCTCCTGCTGGATTGCGCGGAATTCCCCCTCGGGGATTTTTTTGTTTTTCAGTTCCATCGGTATCCTCCTGTTTGAGGTTGTCGTCGGTGGGATGGGGCATCGAACGATCGGATCAGGCGGGAACGAGCTCCCGTTTCATGATCCGCAGGGCCGCATCGGGATAGTGTTCGCTGAGCAGACCCATGCCGGCGAGAATATACCGCCGGTCGACCAGGACCGACGCCTCGGTCGGCATCAGCGCGTAGGGATCGCTGCGGTTCTGCAGGGCGAACTGGGCGATCTCAGCCACCCGGTCGGAGTGGATGATCGCGCCGCCGGTCATGATGAGCTGGTGAACGAGGGTGAGGTCCTTGCCGGTCTGGGCAAACGCCTCGCCCATCGGGGTGTAGATCTGTTCGAGCCGTCCGGCATGGCGGCGAACGGCGGTCTCGACCGCCACCGAGGCGAGCGCCCCATCCAACCGGCGCAGTTCGTCGGTATCGGGCAGCGTGTCGGTGTGGCTGCCGAGGTAGTCGATCAGCTCGGCGGTACGGTCCTCGTCGATGCCGGCCATCTGGGCGATCCGGGGGATGCCGCCCGCGTCGGCGATGCCGTGGATCGAGTAGCGCATGCCGATGTCCCCCTCGACCGTCCGCTTGTTGCGCGGTTCGGTCAGCCCCTTCAAGATGGTGTTGAGGCGGGTGGGAGAGCCGTCGCAGATCGAATAGACGTCGGTGGTGGCCCCGCCGAGATCGACCGCGACCAGGTCGCCGAGGCCCGGTTCGTTCTCGGTGCCGTTTGCGAGCAGCTTCATCGCGGTGAGCATGGCGGCGGGGGTGGGCATCATGATGCCCGAAATGAGCTCCATCGCTTTGGAGAGCCCCTTCGCCTGGATAATCCGTTCGAGGAAGATGGCGCGGATAGTCTCCTGGGTCGGCTCGATGTTGGTGACGCCGAAGCGGGGCATGACATTTTCGCAGATCCGAACGGTCCAGCCGTCGAGCAGCTTGGCGCATTTCGCCGAAGCCGACCGGTTGCCGGCGATGACCACCGGGCAGAGGGGCGGAATCTTGGCAAGTGCCTCGGCGTTGTGCAGAATACAGGCCGAATTGCCTCCGTCGGTGCCGCCGGTCAGCAGCAGGATGTCCGGCTTCGCGGCGGCGATATCCTCGATATCCTCCTCGGTGAGTTCGTAGGAATAGACCCCGATGACCTTGGCGCCGGCGCCGAGGCTGGCGAGCCGGGCCGCTTCGGCGGTCAGTTCGGGAACCAGTCCGCTGGTGATCATCCGCAGTCCGCCGGCGGCCGACGAGCAGGCATACCGTTCGGCGAATGCGAGCGGGCCGGTTGTCTTCTCCAGCGCCGCCAGGGCATTCTGCAGCCCCTCGCCGATGTCGGTCTCGACCGTCGTGTAGCTGGCGGCGGTGCCGAGCAGCACCTCACCCTCGACGTCGACGGCGGTCACCTTGGTGTAGGTGCTGCCGAAATCGATGAGCAGAACCGGTTTCATACCGTTTCGTCCTCCTTGGGAGGGGGTGTCACGCCGAGATCCTCGTAGAGGCAGGCGATGGTCGTTTCAACCGGTGTGCCGGGACCGAATACCCGGTCGAAGCCCATCTCCTTAAAGTGCTTCTCCACCTCGGGGAAGGGCTGCTTGCCGATGACGATGTTGCCGCCGACATAGAGAAGGATGCCCTCAAGACCGGCCTCATCGCACTTCTGCCGCAGTCCCCTGCAGTCGAGCTCGCCGTGCCCATAGAGGGAGGAGACGACAATCGCGTCGGCGTCCGATTCGATCGCCGCGGCGATGAACTCCTCCTGGGAGACGAGCACCCCCAGATTGATGACGTTAAAGCCCGCCTCGGTGAACGCGTAGTAGAGAATTTTGTTGCCCACCGCGTGCACGTCGGCGCCGATGACGCCCATGACCAGAGTTTTCTTTTCCATATTGCACCTCTTGCAGTCGCCCACAGGCAAGTTTGTTCTATGTCTATAAGATACATTGAACTAGGCCATATGTCAATTCCTCAAAAGGTCAAAAGCTCCCAAAAATGAAGGATGAATGTCATCTATTTTGCTCAAATGCAGAGCAGGCTGCATAAAAGGGCAAAAATAAGAGGGGCACTCGACGCTGCCGGCCGATGAAGGCCGGCGAAGGGACCGTCTTCCACCGGGATGATCCAGCCTACTTGACAAATGAACTAGAACAATATATCATGGGGGTCAAAAGTGGATTTTAATCGGTGGAATCGGCCCGCGGCGCACCGTTCCCGACGGATGGTGCGGGGGCATGGGAGCCGGTAAAATCCCGGACAGCGAGGCAAGGAGGAGTTTGTATGCGTGAAATCCACGCCGAGCAGATCACCGAGGTGGTGGCGAGGCTCTGTTCGGAGGCCAACCGGCAGCTGCCCGACGATGTGCGCCGGACGATCCGTGCGGCCCGTGCAGCGGAGGACTGGCAGCCCGCCTGCGAAATTCTCGACCGGATTATCGACAACTTTGAGCTGGCCGGCGAGGTGCCCATCTGCCAGGACACCGGCATGGCCTGCGTCTTTCTCGAGATCGGCCAGGAGGTGCATATCACGGGGGATCTGCACGAGGCGGTCAACCGCGGGGTGGCGAAGGGCTATACCGAGGGCTATCTGCGCAAATCGGTGGTGCGCGACCCCATCTTCGACCGGGTCAATACCGGCGACAACACCCCGGCCATGCTCACCATCGATCTGGTGCCGGGGGACAGGGTGACGATCACCGTCGCCCCCAAGGGCTTCGGCAGCGAGAATATGTCCCGCATTGCGATGCTCCGCCCCTCCGACGGATTGGCGGGGGTCAAGGCGTTTGTGCTGGAGACGGTCGAGCAGGCGGGCCCCAACCCCTGCCCGCCCATCATGGTCGGTGTTGGGGTCGGCGGCACCTTCGACAAGGCGGCGCTGCTTGCCAAAAAGGCGCTGATGCGCCCGATGGACGACCAAAACCCCGATCCCAACTATGCCGCCCTCGAAGCGGAGCTGCTTGCGAGCATCAACGCGCTCGGCATTGGGCCGCAGGGCTTCGGCGGCCGGACCACCGCGCTCGCCGTCAAGGTCAACGCCCTGCCCACCCACATCGCTGGGCTGCCCTGTGCGGTCAACATCAACTGCCATGTGACACGGCATAAAACGGAGGTGCTTTGAGATGGCACATTATGATCTGACGACCCCGCTGTCGCCGGAAACCGTCCGCATGCTGCAGGCGGGCGACAGCGTGACCCTTTCGGGCATCATCTACACCGCCAGGGACGCGGCACATAAGCGGCTGGTCGAGCTGGTGGAGGCGGGCAAACCGCTCCCCTTCGAGGTCGAGGGCGCGGTGATCTACTTTGTCGGCCCGACGCCGGCGCCGCCGGGACACGCGGTGGGCGCGGCCGGCCCGACGACCAGCTATCGGATGGACGCCTACTCCCCCACCCTCATCCGGCTCGGCCTGCGCGGCATGATCGGCAAGGGCAAGCGGGGGGAAGCGGTTGTCGAGGCGATGCGGCGGTACGGTGCCGTCTACTTCGGTGCCATCGGCGGCGCCGGCGCGCTCATCTCCCAGTGTATCCGGCAGTCGGAGGTGATCGCCTATCCCGACCTCGGCGCCGAAGCCATCCATAAATTTACGGTGGAGCGGATGCCGCTGACCGTGGTGATCGACAGCGAGGGACGCAACCTCTATCAGGAGGGGCGCCGGACCTACCTCGCTGGCCGAAAGGATTGATGCTATGCAGATCAAAATCGACCGGGACAGCCGCCAGACGGTCTATATGCAGATTGTCGAGCAGGTGTCGGCGGCGGTGGAGGGCGGGCAGCTTGCCCCCGATACCCGGCTGCCGACCGTGCGCGAGCTGGCCGACAGCCTCGACATCGCGAGAGGCACGGTCAAGCACGCCTACGACGAGCTGGAAAAGCGCGGCGTCATCCGGATGATCCAGGGGCGGGGGACCTTTGTGCATGGCCGGCGGGAGCGGCCGCTCGGCAAGAAGGAGCGGGCGATGCAGGCGATCGGCGCGCTCTTTGAGGAGCTGGGCAGCCTGGGCTTTTCGCCGCAGGAGATCCGCATCTTTTTAAGCCTCAAGCTGCGCGAGCTGGAGGAGCTGGGCGACGGGATCCTGATCTTCCTAGTCGACTGCAGCCCCGAATCGCTGGCGATGCTCGAGGGGAGGCTTGCCGGCCAGGCGGATATCGAGACCTATCGGATGCTGCTCGATGAGGCGCTGGCTTCCTCCGAAAACTTTGCCGGCCAGGCCGATCTCATCGTGACCACCGCCACCCACTATGTCCAGCTGCGGGATGCGATGCAGAATCCCGACCGGCTGATGCAGGTGGTGATGACCCCCACCCACGAGACGATCGTCGACCTTGCCAAGCTGGGCGAGGCGAAGCTGGGCATCGTCTGCGCGAGCGAACGGTTTGCCCAGGTCATCCGGCACAGCTGTGAGGCGCTGGGGATCAACATCGGGGAGGAGAGCATCTTTCTGTTCGGGGAGGAGGGGCTGGAGCGCTTCCTCGAGACGCGGGACGCCATTCTGCTGCCCCCCAACTACCTGCGCTTCTGCAGCGCCTCGGAGGGGGCCCTGCTTTCGGAGGCACACGGCCGGGGAAAGAGCCTGATTCCCTACGAGTACCAGCTGGACGGCGGGTCGCTGCTCATGTTTAAGGAACGGATTGCCTCGATCCGGCGGCAGAAAAACCGCCTGATCCGCCCGGAAAGCCGCTGATCCGCCCGGAAAAGAAGATTTTCAGAACCCATCCGTTCGCCCCTCCGGGCGGGGGATGGGTTCTTGATGTCCACCGGTGCGAAAACGGTCGCTGGCGGGCGATTTTGGACGAGCGATGTAAAGAAAAAATCCTTGACAGCGGGGCGGCTTTTCCGTATAATGTGGAAAGCAGGGATGTAAAGACACGTGCTTTACAATTTCGGCGCTGGGGAGCGGCGGAAAGGAGCGGGATGATGGTCGAAAAGAACCTCTATATCTCCGTTTTGCTCGATTTCTATGGCCCGATGCTCACCGACAAGCAGCGCGAGGTGGTCGAGTACTATTACAATGAGGACCTCTCGCTGGCCGAAATTGCCGACCATGCCGGCATCACCCGTCAGGGGGTGCGCGACGCGATCAAGCGGGGGGAGGCAACCCTGCTCGAGATGGAGGAGCGGCTGCATTTCGCCGAGCGGTACCGCGAACGGGAGCAGCAGCTCGAACGGGTGTCGGAAATTGCCCGCGGGCTGTTGGAGCACAACCGGACCCATCTCTTCTCCCGTGAGCTGCAGGCTGGGATGGAGGAGATTCTCCGGCTCTGCAGCCAGATGGCCGACGAATAAGGAGAAACGTTTATGGCCTTTGAAAGTCTTTCGGATAAGCTGGCCGCGGCCTTTAAAAAGCTTCGCTCGAAGGGCAAGCTCACCGAGGCGGATGTCCGCGAATCGATGCGGGAGGTGCGTCTCGCGCTGCTCGAGGCGGATGTCAACTTCAAGGTGGCCCGCGACTTTATCAAATCGGTGACCGAGAAATGCGTGGGGGAGACGGTGCTTTCCTCGCTGACCCCCGCCCAGCAGGTCATCAAAATTGTCAACGACGAACTCATCGCGCTGATGGGCGGCGAGCAGAGCCGCATCCACCAGAATTCCAAGGGGCCGACCGTCATCATGATGTGCGGCCTGCAGGGCTCGGGTAAAACCACCCATTCGGCCAAACTGGCCCGCATGTTCCGTTCGGAGGGCAAACGCCCGCTGCTGGTGGCCTGCGACATCTACCGCCCGGCTGCCATTGAACAGCTCAAGGTTGTCGGCGAGCGGGCCAATACGCCCGTCTTCGAGATGGGTCAGACCGATCCGGTTGAGATTGCCAAGGCGGCCCTCCGGCACGCGAAGGACTACGGCAACGATTTTGTCATCCTCGATACCGCCGGCCGCCTGCACATCGACGAGGTGCTGATGGAGGAGCTCAAGCGGATCAAGGAGGCGGTCCATCCGGATGAGATCCTGCTGGTGGTCGACGCGATGACCGGTCAGGACGCCGTCAACGTCGCCCAGTCGTTCAATGAGGCCCTCGGCATCGACGGGGTCATCCTCACCAAGCTCGACGGCGATACCCGCGGCGGCGCGGCGCTGTCGGTCCGGGCGGTCACCGGCAAGCCGATCAAATTTATGGGTACCGGCGAGAAGCTCGACGACCTCGAGCCCTTCCATCCCGCCCGCATGGCCTCCCGGATCCTCGGGATGGGCGACGTGCTCACCCTCATCGAGAAGGCGCAGCAGAACCTCGATGAAGAGCAGGCGATGGAGCAGTACCGCAAGATCAAGGAAAACAGCTTCGATATGAACGACCTGCTCGCCCAGATGCGCCAGCTGAGGAGCATGGGCCCGCTGCAGCAGGTGCTTTCGATGCTCCCCGGGGTGGGCAGCCAGCTCAAGAACATCGAGATCGACGACAACGAGATCTACTTCGGCGAGGCGATCATCCTCTCGATGACCGAGGAGGAGCGCCGCAAGCCGGCCATCATCAACCCCAGCCGCAAGCGGCGGATTGCCGCCGGTTCGGGCAGACGGGTGGAGGATGTCAACAAGCTGCTGAAGATGCACCGGGATATGCAGAAGATGATGAAGCAGGTCACCGGCATGAACAAGGGCGGCAAGATGGGCAAGAAGCGCCGCCGCGGCCTGCAGCTGCCGCCCGGATTCCCCGGCATGTCCTAAGCAAAGGAAAGATTCCGCCTGTCGCGTACGGCGGGTTCGATCATATTTTATTCTCTAGAAAACATTGTATGGAGGGCACATTACCATGGCAGTACGTATCAGACTTCGTCGTATGGGCGCGAAGAAGGCGCCGTTCTACCGCATCGTCGTCGCCGATTCCCGCTATCCGCGTGACGGCCGCTTCATCGAGGAGCTCGGCTATTACGATCCCACCCAGCACCCCTCGCTGGTCAAGGTGGACCTCGACAAGGCGAAACAGTGGATCGCCAACGGCGCCCAGCCGACCGATACCGTCAAGGCGCTGCTCAAAAAGAGCGGTTTGGAATAAGGAAGGGATCCAGGCATGGATAAACTCCTTGTGACCATCGCGCAGGGCCTGGTCGAGGACAAGCAGGCGGTTTCGGTGACGGTCGACGAGCCGGACGCCGAAGGCGTCGTTGTCTACCACCTGCATGTCGCGCCCGACGACATGGGGCGGGTGATCGGCCGTCAGGGCCGGATTGCCAAGGCGATCCGCACGGTGATGCGGGCCGCCGCCACCCGTGCCGAGGTCAAGGTCGCGGTGGAGATCGATTAAGCGAAGCCTACGATGGAGAAGCGAACATTCGCTTCTCCATCTGTGTATCTGTATCGCACCGGCAGCGGATGCCGGGGGAGAAGCGGCAAAGGAGATCTCGATGAAACGACGCTATCTGGAGACCGGCAAGATTGTGACCACCCACGGCGTTCGCGGGGAGGTCAAGGTGATGCCCTGGGCCGACGCGCCCGAGGTGTTGACCGAGCTGGATACCCTCTATCTGGAGGAGGGACGCCGGCCGCTCGAGATCGAGCAGGCGCGGGTGCAGAAGAGCATGGTGCTCCTAAAATTTCGGGGCATCGACACGATGGAGGCGGCCGCCCAGCTGCGCGGCCAGCTGCTCTACCTCGACCGGGAGGACCTCGAGCTGGAGGAGGGGACCTGCTTTGTGCAGGATCTGCTGGGCGTTCGGGTGACCGACGCCGACACCGGAAGAGATTATGGCAGGATCACCCAGGTATTTGAGACGGGCGCCAACGATGTCTATGAGCTGACCGACGGCGCGGGCAAAAAACGGTTGGTGCCGGCCATTGACGAGGTGCTGGTTGCGAGCGACCTCGACGCCGGGACGATGCAGATCCGGCCGCTGAAAGGATTGTTTGACGATGAGGATTGATCTGGCGACCCTCTTTCCGGATATGTGCGAGCGGGTGGTGGGGGAGAGCATTATCGGCCGCGCGCGGGCCCGCGGCGACATCGAAATCTGCTGCCACCAGATCCGCGACTACACCCTCGACAAGCATAACCGAACCGACGACACCCTCTACGGCGGCGGCAAGGGGATGCTCATGCAGGCCGACCCCATCTACCGCTGCTATGAGGCGATCTGCGGAATGGCGGAAGGAAAGCCCCATGTCCTCTATATGTCCCCGCAGGGGGCGGTGCTCACCCAGCGCCGGGCGGTCGAACTCTCCAAGCTGCCCCGGCTGATGGTGCTCTGCGGCCATTACGAGGGGGTGGACGAGCGGGTGCTGGAGGAGATTGTCGACGAGGAGATCTCGATCGGCGACTATGTGTTGACCGGCGGCGAGCTGCCCGCACTGGTGCTGATCGACTGTATCGCCCGGATGATCCCCGGTGTGCTGGCCGAGGACATCTGCTTTGAGGAGGAGAGCCACTACGCCGGCCTGCTCGAATATCCCCAGTATTCCCGTCCGGAGGTCTGGCATGACCGCAAGGTGCCGCCGGTGCTGCTGACCGGACACCACGCCAAGATCCGCAAGTGGCGCTACCTCAAGCAGCTCGAGCGTACCTACCGCAAACGTCCCGATCTGCTCTGGGCGCTCGATCCCACCGAAATGAAGGAGGAGGAAGCCTGGCTCTATGCCGCCTTCACCGCGGGCCTGGCCGCCGCTGGTGGACAGAAGACGGAACCCGCGGCGCCCGCGGAGGAAAATTCCGATCCGGATGGTGTTTAAAATCACATACATTGTGGAAAACTTGTTGTGCAAGACATCCAAACGCCTCGGTCTCAAAATGCCGGAGATTTGGGAAACAAGCAGAATTTGCCCTCAGGGCCGGGTTGTTTTGCCTGTGAGTCATTGCAAAGAATTCGGGATGTTGCTATAATAATCTCACCTGATATAACGTTCGGACGGTTCTTACAACTGTCGTCTGAAAAAAGGAAAGATTGCGGGGTTATAGCATGTTTGTCAAGGAAGTTGCGGTTCAGAACCAGGTTGGTTTGCATGCGCGTCCGGCTACCTTTTTTATCCAGAAGGCGAATGAATACAAGTCTTCCATCTGGGTGGAGAAGGAGGAGCGCCGGGTCAACGCCAAGAGCCTGCTGGGTGTCCTCTCGCTGGGGATCGTAGGCGGCACCAGCATCCGGATCATCGCCGACGGTGCCGATGAGGAGCAGGCGGTCGAAGGTCTGGTGCATCTGGTGGAATCGGGATTCGCCGAATAGTCTAGAGGTTTCCTGGAGAGCCGTCCGCGTCGATCGGACGGCCTTTTATTTTGCCGGACAGGCTCCTTGCCCGGCGGAGAGGGAGGGGAGAGTCGATGCGCAATCCCAAGCTGGAGGCGCTGCGGGAGGATGCCCGCGCGCTGCCGCTGCGGCCGGGTGTCTATCTGATGAAGGATGCGAGCGGCAGGGTGATCTATGTCGGCAAGGCCAAGGCACTGCGCAACCGGGTGAGCAGCTATTTCCGCAGCGTCGAGAAGCACACCCCCAAGACCTACCAGATGGTCGAGCAGGTCCGGCATTTTGACACCATCATCACCGACAACGAATATGAGGCGCTCACCCTCGAGGCGAGCCTCATCAAGCAGTACAATCCCAAATACAATATCCTGCTCAAGGATGGCAAGGGGTACCGGTACATCCGCATCTCCCACGAGCCCTACCCGCGCATCACCGCTGAAAAGCAGAAGCCGCAGGGGGACGACGCCGACTATCTCGGGCCGTATACCAGCGCCTTTGCGGTTAAGCTGGCGGTCGAGGAGGCGATCGAATCCTTCCTACTGCCCACCTGCCGGCGAAAATTCCCCCGCGATTTTGGCAAACAGCGTCCCTGTCTCAACCGGGATATGGGCCGCTGCATGGGCGTCTGCACCGGCAAGATCTCGGAGGAGGAGTACCGGGCGGTCATCGACGAGGCGGTCGAGTTTTTAAAGAGCGGCAACATGCAGTCGGTCGAAGCGCTCACCGCGCGGATGGAGGCCTACAGCGAAAACCTCCAGTTCGAGCTGGCCGCCCGTATCCGCGACCGCATCCGGGCGATCGAGAAGATCACCGAGCGGCAGAAGGTGGTCACCGAGGACAAGCGGGATATCGACGTTGTCGCGATGGTACAGGGGCTGGTGACCTCCTGCTTTGTCGTGCTCGGCTTCCGGCATGGCAGGCTGTACGACAAGGAGGAATTTGTCATCGACACGCCGGAGGATCTGCCGCAGGGTTACCACGAGTTTCTGATGATGTACTATACCACCCGCCCCGACTACCCCGATCTTGTCTACACCGCCGAACTGCCGGCCGAACCCGAGCTGCTCGAGCGTTTTCTGTCCGACCGCAGGGGGAAACGGGTGCAGATCCATAAGCCCCAGCGGGGAACCGGTGTCGAGCTGGTTGAGATGGCCCGTTCGAACGCCTCCGAGACGCTGGCGCGGGAGGTGCGGGGCAACCGGGCGGCCGGCGGCCGGGAGATTGCGGCGTTGGATGAGCTGCGGCATCTGCTGGGACTGGTCGGCCCGCCCGGCTATATCGAGGCCTACGACATCTCCAACCTGGGCGACCGGGATATTGTCGGCGGTATGGTGGTCTTCGAGAACGGCAAGCCGCTGCGCAAGGCCTACAAACGCTTCCGCATCCAGTCGACCGGCGGGGTGGATGACTACGGTTCGATGCGGGAGATGCTTGCTCGCCGCTTGCAGCGTTACCTCGACCATCCCGATACCGGCGACGGATTCGGACGGCTGCCCGATCTCATCCTGCTCGACGGCGGCAAAGGGCATGTCGCGGTGATCCGCCAGCTGCTCGATGGGATGGGGATCGAGGTGCCGGTCTTCGGCATGGTCAAGGATGACCGCCACCGCACCCGCGCCATCGCGAAGGACGGCGGCGAAATTGCCATCAATTCGACCCGCGGCGCCTTCACTCTCGTCTCGAATATCCAGGAGGAGGTCCACCGCTACGCGATCGAATACCAGCGGCTCCGCCGTAAAAAAACCGCCTTCCAGTCGGTGCTGCAGCAGGCGCCGGGCATCGGGCCCAAGCGGGCGGCCGAGCTGATGCAGTACTTCAAACGGGTTGCCGCGATCAAGGCGGCGACGGTCGACGAGCTGGCCGCCGTCCCCGGCATGAGTCGGAGCGCTGCCGAGGAGCTGCGCGCCTATCTCGATCGAGAGGGATGATGGGTGTCCGGCGGGGAAGTTTTGCCGGCGCACTTGACAGCATGTCCCCTTATGGGGGATAATGGTGGCAACACAGGGCGATCGGCCCGGATGGGATGGAAAACAGCATGCGTGTCATTACCGGTACGGCGCGGGGACGCCGGCTTGAATCCCCCGAGGGGATGGAGGTCCGTCCGACCTCCGAAAAGGTCAAAGAGGCCGTCTTCAGCATGATCCAGTTCGAACTGCCCGGCGCGCGTTTTCTCGACCTCTTCGCCGGCTCCGGCCAGATGGGGATCGAGGCGCTCAGCCGGGAGGCGAGCGGCGCGGTCTTTGTCGATGCCGCGTCCGCCAGCATCGCCGTCGTGCGGGAAAATCTGGCGCGGACGGGGCTGTCCGACCGGGCGCAGGTGGTGATGCTCGACGCCAAGACCTATCTCTCGGCCGCGGCGGACAGCTTCGATCTCGCCTTTGTCGATCCGCCCTATGCCGAATCCGATCTGACCGGCCTGCTCGGCCTGCTGCTGCCCCATATGCGGCCGCAGGGGGCGGTACTTGTCGAGACCGACGGCCGGACGGCTTTGCCCGAGTCGGTCGGCGGCTGGACCATCGGCCGACAGAAACGGTATGGCAGGACGCTCATCACCTGCTATCGAAAGGGGGAGACGGCGTGAAGACGGCCATCTGTTCGGGCAGTTTCGACCCGGTGACGCTCGGCCATGTCGACATCATCACCCGGGCGAGCGCTCTGTTCGACAAGATCTACGCGGTGGTGCTCAACAACCCCACCAAGCACACCACCTTTACCCTCGAGGAACGGATGGAGTTCCTCAAGCTGGCAACCTCCCACCTCGGCAACGTCGAATATGACGTCCATGGGGGGCTGCTGGTCGATTATGTCCGGGAGAAAAAGGCGACGGCGATTGTGCGCGGCCTGCGCGCCGTCTCCGATTTTGACTATGAATTTCAGACCGCGCTGATCAACCGCAAGCTCTACGGCGGGGCGGAGACGGTCTTTCTCATGACCCAGGGGGAATACCTCTACCTCTCCTCAAGCATCGTCAAACAGGTGGCGATGTTTGGCGGGGATATCTCCCAGTTCATCCCCGCGCCGATTGTCGATGCGGTGACCGAGCGGATCCGGCTGCAACAAGGAGGAATGAAGCTATGAACGTCGACGAAATTCTGGATGTCATCGATGAAATGCTCGATAAATCGTGGAGTGTGCCCCTCTCGGGCGGACGCTGCGTTGTCGATGTCGAAAAGATGCGTGACCTCATCGACGATATCCGGCTGAATATGCCGATGGAGATCAAACAGGCCAAGGCGATCGTGGCCGACCGGCACGATATCCTTGAGAGCGCCCGCAGCGAGGCGGCCGAAATCATCCGCCGGGGCGAGGAGCGCGCCCGGGTGCTGGTCAGCGAACAGGAGGTGGTCAAGCAGGCGCAGGCCAAGGCCAACGAGCTGCTGACCAATGCCCAGGTCAAATCGCGGGAGATCCGCCGGGCGACCAGCGAATTTGCCGACCGGGTGCTGCGCTCGACCGAAGAGGTGCTCATCCAGAACGTCAACGAGGTCAAACAGACCCGCCAGGCGATCAAAAATCAGCGGATGAATACCCATCAGGAGAAGTAACCGCGTTTCTTACAGCCATAAGCCCTCCGCGTGGACCGGACGTCCTGCGGGGGGCTTTTTGCGTGCGGAAGGCGGAAGACACCGCGTGGTGCCGGACGGCGTCCGGTGCGGGAATCGCGACTCGATCCGCCGCCCGTTTTCGCCTTCCGCGAGACAGCCCGAAGTGGGGCGTCGGGGTGGGAAAAAGGAAGAAAGAACAAGGAGAACAGCCGTTCTCCTGCCGCAAAATCTATTGCAATCGGGCGGGGATGTGGGTATAATAACAAGTAAGTGGTGAAATGTGGGGTGCAGTGGGGAGACAGCCCTCCCTGGTGGGGACTGTCCCCCGCTCTCGCATCCCCCAAGATCGGAACAGCGGAGGAGGGGAAGGCTTTGTTGATCGGCGAATACAGCCATACGCTCGATGCCAAAGGGCGGATCAACTTCCCTGCCCGGCTGCGCGACGATCTGGGGGAGCAGTTTATCATCACCAAGGGGCTGGACACCTGCCTGTCGGCCTATCCGATGGCCGAATGGCGGCGCCTGGAGGAGAAACTGCGGGAACTGCCGCGGGCAAAATCCCGTGTGGTGCAGCGCTTTATCTTCGCGGGCGCGGTCGAGGTGGCCCCCGATAAGCAGGGACGTATTGTCATCCCGTCGAATCTGCGCGACTATGCGGGGATCGAGCGGGATGTTGTCATTATCGGCGCGTCCGACCGGGTGGAAATTTGGGATGCCGGCCGGTGGGCGAAGGAATGCGGCGAACTGACCGCCGAGTTGGTCGCCGAAACGATGGATGAGCTGGGCTTTTAGATGAACGGAGCATTTAAACATACGAGTGTACTACTCGAGGAGAGCATCGAGGCGCTGCGGATCAAACCGGACGGCGTCTATATCGACGGCACCGCCGGCGGCGCCGGCCATTCGGCGGCCATCGCGAGCCGCCTGACGACCGGCCGGCTGCTCGCCCTCGACAAGGACCCCGACGCCATCGCGGTGATCGGTGAGCGGCTGCGCCCCTTTGGCGAGCGCTGTCTGATTGTGCGGGCCGATTTCCGCCATCTTGCCGAGGTGGCGCGGGAATTCTACCTCGAGCCGGTCGACGGCATCCTGCTCGACCTGGGGGTTTCCTCCTACCAGCTGGATACCCCCGAGCGGGGGTTTAGCTACCACTACGACGCCCCGCTCGACATGCGGATGGCGAAGGAGGGGCTGTCGGCCTACGATGTGGTCAACCGCTGGACGCCCGAGGCACTCGAGCGCATCCTCTACGACTACGGGGAGGAGCGCTACGCCCGATCGATCGTCCAGAAGATTGTCGAGGCGCGTGCCCGGCATCCGATCGAGCGGACGGTGGAGCTGGCCGAGCTTGTCAAGATGGGGGTGCCGCCCAAGGTGCGCAGGGAGGCGGGGCATCCCGCCCGCAAGACCTTCCAGGCGATCCGCATCGCGGTCAACGGCGAATTGGACGCGCTGGGGGAGGCGCTCGACGAAGCGCTCGACCTACTCGCGCCCGGCGGCCGGATCGCGGTGATTACCTTCCACTCGCTCGAGGACCGGATGGTCAAGCAGCGGTTTGCCGCGTGGTGCCGCGGATGTGAATGTCCGCCCGATTTTCCCGTCTGTGTCTGCGGCAAAAAGCCGAGGGCCAAACTGGTGGGGCGCAAGCCGGTGACGGCGGGGGAAGCGGAGCTCGAAGAAAATCCGCGCAGCCGGAGCGCCAAGCTGCGGGTGGCGGAAAAGCTGGATACGGCATCCCAAACGGAGGATGCCGCCCGATAGATGGAGACAAGCCAGGATGAGGAGGAATGGGCATGGCGGCCTATACGAGCAATGCGGCGTATGATCTTTCGCGGTTTGAGGCGCCCGAGCGGCCTCGGCTGGAGGTTGTAAAACCCCAAAAACCAAAGCCGTTTTCGATCACCCGCGCGTGGGGGGTCGCGCCCATCAAGATCATCCTGCTCTCCGTCCTGCTGGTGGGGGTGATCTCGGTCATGCTCGCAAGCCAGATCGCGCTGGTCGAGCTGGGGGATGAGATTCTGACCTTGCAGGAGGAGCTCGAAACCCTCCAGAGTGAGGAGGTCCGGCTGCAGCTGCAGCTGGATGCCGGACTGTCGCTCGAGAATGTCGAGGCGATGGCCGAGGAGATGGGACTCGTCAAGATGGAGAACTACCAGGTCGAGCGGGTCTATCTCAACAGCGACGATGCCGTCGTGGTGGCCGAGGGTACGCCCACCCTGCTCGATCAGGTGGGGCACTTTTTGGAGGGCATTTGGCATACCCTTTTCGGCTGATCCATAGATATGCATAGGGTTTTACGGGCTGCGGAAGGCGGGAGAGAGCCCTTCCGGCAGCCGATCCTGTTCCTGGAGGTGGAAGAGCGATGATCAAAAAAGCACCGACCAAGGGGATGCGCCGGCGGATGCTGCTTGCGGTATCGGCCATCCTGTTTATCGGCTTTTCGGCGGTTATCGTGCAGCTCTTCATCCTGCAGGTGCTTGATACCGAATTTTATCAGCAGCGGGCGTCCGGCCAGCAGCTGCGCTCAACCCCCATCCGGGCCGACCGCGGCTCGATCCTCGACCGCAACGGCAATGTCCTCGCCAAAAGCACCACCGCCGTCGAGATCTATGTCGAGCCGGTGTCGGTGGAGGATGAGGAGGAGGGAAGGCTGATTGCCCAGGGACTCAGCGAGATCCTCGGGGTCGATGAGGAGACGGTCTTTCAGAAGACCCAGAATACCGGCAGCTATTTTGAGAGTATCAAGCGGCAGGTCGAACCGGATGTCGCCGAGCAGGTGCGCCAGTTCGCGGTCGACAACGAGCTGACCGGTGCCATCCGCTTCGGTGAGGACAGCAAGCGCTACTACACCAACGGCGCCTTTCTGTCGACCGTGCTCGGCTTTGTCGGGGTCGACAATCAGGGGCTGTACGGGGTGGAAGCCTATTACGACGACTACCTCGCCGGCACCGAGGGCAAGATCGTTTCGGCGAAAAATGCCATCGGTACCGAGATGAAGAGCTACAACTACGAGAAGATCTACGAGGGGGAGCAGGGCGCGGACATCGTCCTGACGATCGACGAGGTCATCCAGCACTATCTCGAAAAGCATCTCGAGACGGCGGTCGTCGACGACATCGTCCTCGAGCGCGGGGTCGCCATCGCGATGGACCCCAACACCGGCGAGATTTTGGGCATGGCGGTCAAGGGGGATTTTGACCCCAACAATCCCTACGCGATCGACGAGAATATCACCCTCCAGCTGGATGAGCAGCTGCTGAAGCACGAGATCACCGAGGAGGAATACAACCAGGCGGTGCAGGATGCCCGCCAGACCCAGTGGCGCAACAAGGCGGTCTCCGACCCCTACGAGCCGGGCTCGGTCTTCAAGGTCTTTACCGCGGCGGCCGCGCTGGAGGAACAGGTGGCCGATCCGGACGAGAGCTACTTCGACTGCATCGGCTACACCACCATCAACGGGGTCAAAATCCACTGCAACAAGACGACCGGACATGGAAGCCAGACCTTCCGGGAGGGGCTGGTGCATTCCTGCAACCCTGTCTTTATGGAGCTCGGCCGCCGGCTCGGTTGGGAAACCTGGCAGTCCTACTCCAAGGCGTTCGGCTTTTTTGACAAGACCGGCATCGATCTGCCGGGAGAGGCGGCTCCCATTCAGCACTCGGATGCCTCCCTCTCCAATCCGGTGGCGCTGGCCAACGCCTCCTTCGGCCAAACCTTCAAGGTTACCCCCATCCAGATGATCACCGGTCTGTCGGCGGTGGTCAACGGGGGTACCCTGCTCGAGCCGCATATCGTCAAACAGATCGTTGCGGCCGACGGTACCATCATCAAAAATGTCGAGCGCACCGAGGTTCGTCAGGTGCTGTCGAAGGAAAACTCCGCCGTACTGCGGGATATGCTCGAGAGTGTCGTGGCCGACGGCGAGAATAAAAATGGCTATCTGCCCGGCTACCGCCTCGGCGGCAAGAGCGGTACCAGTGAGAAGCTCGACCCGGAGAAGATTGCCCAGGAGGAGGAGACCGGCGAGACCGCCCGGATCGCTTCCTACATGGAGTTCGGCCCGGTCGACGACCCGCAGATTGTGATTCTGGTGCTGCTTGATGAGCCGCAGACCGACAGCAAATACGGCAGTGTGCTGGCGGCGCCGGTGGTGCAGCGGATGATGAACGACATCCTGCCCTATCTCGGCATCGAGCCGCAGTACACCGAGGAGGAGAAGGCCCAGCTGGATATCCAGGTGCCCTACCTGCGCAGCGGTTCGGTCGACGTCGCCAAGGCGGAGCTCGAGGAGCTCGGGCTGCAGTATCGGATCTTCGGCGACGGCGGCACGGTGATCAAACAGGTGCCGAGCGCGGGCGATCCCGTCCGCGCGGGCGGCGTGGTCATCCTCTACACCGAGGCGGAGGACCTGGAGGATCGGATGGGGACGGTGCCGAATATCATCGGTTCGACCCCCAAACAGGCCAACCGCTGGATCACCGAGTACGGTTTCAACATGAAGGTGGTCGGCAGTACCGAGGCGGGCATGCTTGCCCAGAACCAGACGCCGGCCGCGGGCGAGGAGGCGCCGCTCGGTACGGTCATCACGGTGGAATTTTCAAGCGAGGCAAACGCGGGATAACCGCGCAGGCAGATACAACGACAACTGCATCACAGCGGGCAGAGGCCGTCCTTCGGGGCGGCCGAACCCGCAGGTTCTGTAGGAGGCGGCGATGGAGCGTAAGCTGCTGGAGCTCATGCAGGACGTACAAACGGCCGGATTTTGGACGGCGGACGGCGAAAGGATCATTACCCGCATCACCGCGGACAGCCGGCAGGTTGTGCCGGGCAGCCTCTTTGTCTGCATCCGCGGCAGGCATACCGACGGGCACGCGCTGGCGGCCGAGGCGCTGCGAATGGGCGCGGCGGCGGTTGTCTGCGAGCGGGCGCTGGATCTCCCAGAGGCAGTCCTCGTCCCCGACACGAGGGAGGCGCTGGTGCGGCTGTTTGCGGCCTGGTATGGCCACCCCGAGCGGCGGCTGCGGCTCGTAGGGGTGACCGGCACCAACGGCAAAACAACGGTGTCCGCCACCATCCACCACCTGCTCGGCCGTGCGGGATACCGCGCGGGACTCATCGGGACGGTATCCAATCGGATCGGAGAGCAGCCGTTCGGCGCCGATAGGACCACCCCCGAGCCGGAGGAACTCTACGCGCTGCTTGCCGAGAATGTGCGGGCGGGCTGTTCGTTTGTGGTGATGGAGTGTTCCTCCCAGGCGCTCGACCAGAAGCGGCTGGCGGGGCTGTGGTTCGAGCGGATGATCTTTACCAATCTTTCGCAGGACCATCTCGACTATCACCCGACCCTGGAAGACTACTACCGGGCCAAGCGGTCGGCCTTCTTCCAGTGTGACCGCGCGGTTGTCAATCTGGACGACCCGATCGCCGGGCGGCTGTTGGGCGAGATTCCCTGCGGGGCGCTCACCTGTTCGGCCGGACAGGCGCGGGCGGATTTTACCGCCCAAACGATCGAGCGGACGGCGGATGCCGTTCGGTTTGTCCTCACCGGCGCCGGGACCATCGGGCGGATCGAATACCCGATGCCGGGCGCCTTTTCTGTCCTCAACGCGATGGAGGCGGCCGTCTGCTGTCTTTCGCTGGGCATTCCGATGGAAGCGATCGAGCGGGCGATGCCCGGCTTTCCCGGTGTGCCCGGGCGGATGGAGCGGCTGGACCGGGGGGAGGGCTGCCGGGTGATCTGCGACTATGCCCACACCCCCGACGGGCTCGAACAGCTGCTGAGGACCTACCGGCCGCTGGTAAAGGGGAAGCTCTGGCTGCTGTTCGGCTGCGGCGGCGACCGGGATCGGGCGAAGCGTCCGCTGATGGGGCGGACGGCGGCCCGCTATGCTGACCGCATTGTGCTGACCTCCGACAACCCGCGCACCGAGGATCCGATGCGCATCCTCGAGGAGGTGCTGGCCGGCATCGCCGGCAGCGGGGTATCCTGCCAGGTGATCCCCGACCGGCTGGAAGCGATCAAATGGGTGTTGGATCACGCGCGAAAAGATGATATCATATTGCTGGCGGGCAAAGGCCACGAGCGATCCCAGCTGCTGGGAGACCGGACGGTGGCGTTCGATGAAAGAGCGATTGTCCGCCGGCTGTTACAAGAAAAAGGGAAGGGCTGAGGGCTGTGGAAAGGCTGACCATCCGGGAAATTGCCGGTTATACCGGCGGACGGTGCGAGCGGACGGAGGATCTCGACCGCACGGTGTGTGCGATCAGCACCGACTCGCGCGAGCCGCTCGAGGGGGCGATGTTCATTGCGCTCGAGGGAGAACGGTTTGACGGGCACGATTTTGTCCACCAGGCGTTCTGCAAGGGGGCGGTCTGCGCCCTCTGCCACAAGGATGTCCCCGACGCTCCCGGCCCGATCATCCGGGTGGCCGACACCGGCCGGGCGCTGCTCGATCTGGCGGCCGGCTATCGAAGCCGCTTTTCCCTTCCGGTGGTGGGGGTGACCGGTTCGGTCGGCAAGACGACCACCAAGGAGATGGTCTATGCCGCCCTGTCGGGCAGCCTGCGCACCCACAAATCGGAGGGCAACCACAACAATGAGATCGGCCTGCCCAAGACGGTGCTGGAGCTCTCGCCGGCGGACGAGGCGATGGTTGTCGAGATGGGCATGTACTTTCCCGGCGAGATCCGCGCGCTCGCCCAGGTGGCCCGGCCGACGGTCGGCGTCATCACCAACATCGGGGTGGCGCATATCGAAAACCTCGGCAGCAGGGAGAATATCCTGAAGGCCAAGCTCGAGATCCTCGACGGGATGCCGGCGGACGGCACCCTCATCCTCAACCGGGACAACGACCTGCTCGCCGCCCTGCCGCGGGACCTCTATCCCGACATCCGCTGGTATGCGATCGAGGCGGCGGATGCCGACTGCCGCGCCCGTGACATCCGGCAGGAGGGGGAGTGTACCCATTTTGTGATCGAAACCGCCGCCGGGCGCTATCCCGCCTCGATCCCGACGATCGGGCAGCATAACGTTCTCGACGCGCTGGCCGGCTTTGCGGCGGCCTGTGCGGTGGGGGTGGCGCCCGAGGAGGCGGCGCGTTCCCTCGGACGGTATGAGCCGGCCGGAATGCGACAAAAAATCGTCCGTCATCGGGGTATGATGGTGATCGAGGACTGTTACAACGCCTCCCCCGATTCGGTACGGGCGGCGCTCGAGACCCTCTGCTCACTTGAGAAGCCCAGCCCCGGCGGCCGCCGGATCGCCGTGCTCGGCGATATGACCGAGCTTGGCGCCATCGGCCCGCAGGCCCACGAGGAGATCGGCCGGCTGGCTGCCCGGATGGGGGTCGATCTGCTCTATGGACTGGGCGAGCTCTCCCGGCGGACGGTCGAGGGCGCGAAGGCGGCTGGACTCGATTCGGCCTATGCCTTTTCCTACAAACAAAGCCTGTACGACGCCCTGCGCGGCCAGCTGCGCGAGGGGGATATCATCCTGTTGAAGGGCAGCCGGGTGATGCAGCTCGAGGAGATTCTCACCTGGCTCTACCGAGAGGGGGAAGGACGTTGAAGACGATACCGATTGCGCTGTCGGCTCTGGTGGCCTTTGCGGTCACCGCGGCATTGGGGATCAAGGTGATCCCCTTTCTGCACCGGCTCAAATATGGCCAGACCATCCGTTCGGACGGCCCGTCCTGGCACAAATCCAAATCGGGCACGCCGACGATGGGCGGGGTGATGTTCATCACCGGCATTCTGACCGCGGCGGTCATCGCCTGGATCTACCTGGTCTACGCCGATGAAAGCCTCTTTCTGCCCGAAAGCCGCGTCGCCAACGTTCGCTTTTTTGCCGGCCTGGGTATGGCGGTCGCCTTCGGTTTTGTCGGCTTTCTCGATGACTACATCAAGGTGGTCAAACATCGCAACCTCGGGCTGCGGGCCCGCGAGAAATTCGCGCTGCAGGTGCTGGTGGCGGTCGCCTATCTGGTGACCCTCTATCTCTTCGGCGACCGGGGCACCTATCTGGCCGTCCCCTTCCTCGGGTCGTGGGATCTCGGGTGGTTTTACTACCCGGCGATGGCGGTCTTCATCGTCGGCTCGGTCAATGCGGTCAACCTCACCGATGGCATCGACGGGCTGGCCGGTTCGGTCACCTTCCTGGTTGCCCTCTGCATGATGTTCCTTTCCGGCCTGCTCGGCTACAGCGGGATGAGCCTGCTTGCGACCGCCCTCGCCGGCGGCTGCGTCGGCTTTCTCGTCTGGAATATGCATCCGGCCAAGGTCTTTATGGGGGATACCGGCTCGCTTTTCCTCGGCGGCATGGTGCTCGCGCTCGCCTTCGGGGTGGGCCTGCCCGCCTTTCTCATCCCCGCCGGGGCCATCTACTATATCGAGATGTTCTCGGTGATCATCCAGGTTGGCTATTTCAAGCTGACCCACGGCAAACGGCTGTTCAAGATGAGCCCCATCCACCATCACTTTGAGCTCAGTGGCTGGAGCGAAAACAAGATTGTGCTGCGGTTTTCGCTGGTAACCCTGCTCGGCTGTGCGGTTGCCATCTGTGCCGTCTTTCTCATGTAGGCGGCCCTGTTCGATACTTTTGCGTCTCCGGGAGGTGAAGCGCTTTGAAGCCGTCTGATCTGCTTAAAAATATCGGGACCAAACGGCGCCCGTCGTCCGGCCGGACGGAGGCTGCCCGTTCGTCCGGCAGCGCCCGCCTTCTGCCCTCCCGCCGGACGGTCTTTCCCACCCTCTATGCCGCCCGCTCGGGCAGCCGCCGAACGGGCAGCCTCGACATCACCTTCCTTGTGCTGGTGTTGATCATTCTGACCATCGGGCTGGTGATGCTCTTTTCCGCCAGCTATGCCTTCGCCTATTACAACTACGGCGACAGCTTCTACCACATCAAAAGGCAGGCGCTGTGGGCAGTGCTCGGCGTCGTCGCCATGATCATCATCTCCCACATCAACTACCGCATCCTCTTCCGGCTGGCGGTCCCGCTGCTGGCCGGCTCAACCTTTCTGCTCATCCTCGCGCTGATCCTGCCGGCCCGGCGCGGGCGCTATCACCGCTGGATCGACATCGGTCCCGGCTTCCAACCGTCCGAGATTGCGAAGTTCGCGATTATCGTGATGTTTGCGGTGATGATTGTCCGCTACGGCAAAAAACGGATGGCGACCTTCCGCTACGGGGTCGCGCCCTTTATGGTGATCCTCGGGGTGACGGCCGGCCTGATCGTTATCGAGCCGCACCTCTCGGCGACCATCATCGTCATCGGGCTGGGCCTGCTGATGATGTTTATCGGGGGCACCAAATGGCGCTGGTTTGCGCTGGGCGGCGCGGCCATCGTCGCGATCCTGGTCATGCTGCTGCTCTTTACCGACATCCTTTCCCACGCCTGGACGCGGCTGGAGGGGTGGCTTGACCCCTTCTCGGATGTACAGAACACCACCTTCCAGACCGCCCAGTCGCTGATGGCAATCGGCTCGGGCGGACTGATGGGGCTGGGGCTGGGCGGCTCGAGGCAGAAGTACCTCTACGTGCCCGAGCCGCAGAACGACTTTATCTTCGCCATCGTCTGTGAGGAGCTCGGCTTCATCGGCGCGGTCATCATCATCCTGCTGTTCGCGCTGCTCATCTGGCGGGGCTTTCTCATTGCGATGCGCTGCAACGACCAGTTTGGCTCGCTGCTGGCCATCGGGCTGGTGCTCCAGCTGGCGCTGCAGGTTTTCCTCAATATCGCCGTCGTCACCAACACCATTCCCAACACCGGCATCGGTTTGCCCTTCTTCAGCTATGGCGGTACCTCGATGCTGATGACGATGGGGCAGATGGGGCTGATCCTCTCGGTATCCCGCTACTCCTCCCTCGAGAAGAGCTAGCGGCGGGAGGAGCAAGAAAGGAGCTGTGAGACATCGATGCGTGTCCTGGTAACCGGAGGCGGCACCGCCGGGCATATCAACCCGGCGCTGGCCATCGCCCAGACCATCCGTTCCCGACAGAAGGGTGCCGAGATCCTCTATGTCGGTACCCCGGGCGGGATGGAAGCCCGCCTGGTCCCGCAGGCGGGCTTCGCCTTTCGTCCCTTTGAGGCCAGAGGCTTTATGCGCAACCGCATCTCGATCCAGAATCTCAAATACAACATCAAGGCGGTCGGCAATCTGATGACCAGCACCCGGCGCGCGCGGGCGATCCTCGAGGATTTTAAGCCCGATCTCGTCGTCGGCACCGGCGGCTATGTGACCGGCCCGCTGCTGCGCACCGCCGCCAAGCTGGGGATTCCGACGGCCACCCATGAATCCAACGCCGCCCCCGGCGTCACCACCAAGCTGCTGGCGCCGCTGGTCGATGTGGTCCTGCTGGCGAATGAGGCGGCCAAGCGCCATCTGCCCGCCCACTGTACCACCGTCGTCACCGGCAATCCCATCCGGGAGGCTTTTATCTACGCCGACCGCGACCAGTCCCGGCGGGAGCTGGGCATCCCCGATGACATGCCCTGTCTGCTCTCCTTTGGCGGCAGCCTCGGCGCCAAGCGGATCAACGAGGCGATTGCCGATGTGATCGCCTGGCATGTGGACGGCGGCAGCATTCACCATATCCACGCGACCGGCCGGTATGGGGTCGACTATCTGCCCGAACTGCTCGCGGCCCGGGGTGTTGCCATCGAGGGGCATCCCCATCTGGTCATCCGGGAATATATCGACGACATGCCCCGCTGCTTCGCCGCCGCCGACCTCATCATCTGCCGGGCGGGCGCAAGCACGATCAGCGAACTGCAGGCGGCCGGCCGCGGCTCGATCCTCATCCCCTCCCCCAATGTGGCGGAGAACCACCAGTATTACAACGCCCGCGTGCTGGCCGATGACGATGCCGCCGTCCTGATCGAGGAGCGGGATCTCACCGGTGCGCGGCTGTGCGAGGAGATTCGCTCGCTCATCCACGATCCCGAGCGGCTGCATGCGCTCGGCCGCAATGCCCGCAAGCATGCCATTCTCGATGCCAACGACCGCATCTACCGTGAACTCATGCGCCTGATGGCCGGTGGCGATGCCGGCTCCCCATCGTCTGCGGCGGCCCCGAACGCGGGTGCATAACGGCATCGATGCTCCATATTCTCAGCACCCAGCTCTCCTCCGGGCAGCTCGCTCCGCTGACCGCGGGCTGACCTGGCAGCCATTTTCCCCCACCCGATTGCGCGAATGGCCGGCGGGGGCACCCCGCCCCGCCGCGAACCCAATGGGGATGGGCTGCATAGGATGGTTTGTCGGGAAAGCGCCGCGGGGGAGAGTGCCCCACATCCGGTGTTTCCCGATAGAGGTCCGGATCAAAGGGGTGCTGTAGATGGGCGTAATCCCGGAAAAACGACTGTTGATCGAAGGCGGCCGCCGGCTGGACGGCGAGCTTCGCCTGCAGGGCGCAAAGAACAGCGCGCTGCCCATTCTGACCGCCGCCTTTCTGACAGGCGGTGTCAGCGAGATACATAACTGTCCCGATTTGACCGATGTTGACGCGGCCATCCGCATCCTGCGCCACCTCGGCTGCCGGGTATCCCGGCAGGAGGGGGTGGTGACGGTCGATGCCACCCAGGCAGCCGATGCCACCGTACCGGATGAGCTGATGCGGGAGATGCGCTCGTCGATTGTCTTTCTGGGGGCGATCCTTGCCCGCTGCGGTTCGGCCAGGGTCTGTTTCCCCGGCGGCTGCGAGCTGGGGCCCCGGCCGGTCGACCTCCATCTGGCGGCGCTGCGGCGGATGGGCGCGGTGATCCGGGAGGATCACGGCTCGCTCGACTGCACCGTCCCCGCCGGACGGCTGCACGGGGCGAACATCGCCTTCTCCTTTCCCAGCGTGGGTGCGACCGAGAATGTGATGATTGCCGCGGCGACGGCGGAGGGGAGAACCCTGCTGACCAATGCGGCCAGAGAACCGGAGATCCTCGATCTGGCCCGCTATCTCACCGCCTGCGGCGCCCGGATTGACGGCGCCGGGGAGGGGGTCATCACCATCGAAGGGGTGCGGTCGCTGCACGGTGCCCGCCACGCGGTGATCGGCGACCGGATTGCGGCGGCCACCTATCTGGCGGCCGCGGCGGTGACCGGCGGACGCTGCAGCTTGACCGGCTGTGATCCGGTGGCCCTCGCGTCGGTACTCCCCATCTTTGAGGAGATGGGCTGCCGGCTGCGGATCGAGGGGCGGACGGTCGCGCTTGAGGGCGGCGGACGGCTGCGGGCGCCCCGGCATATCCGCACGATGCCCTATCCCGGTTTTCCGACCGACGCCCAGGCACCCTTCATGGCGATGAGCGCGGTAGCCGAGGGGCACACCGTCTTTGTCGAGAATATCTTTGAAAACCGCTACCGGCATGTCAGCGAGCTCTGCCGGATGGGTGCCCATATCAAGGTGGAGGGCCGGGTTGCGGTGGTCGAGGGGGTACCGTCGCTGCAGAGCGCCGAGGTGGAAGCCTCCGATCTGCGGGGTGGGGCGGCGCTGATCGTCGCCGGACTCTGTGCCGACGGGGAGACGGCGGTTGCGGGGATGCATCACGTCTACCGCGGCTATGAGGATATCGAAGGGATGCTGCGCGCACTCGGCGCTTCGGTGCGCACCGGCTAGCCGGGCATCCAGATTTTACTTTTGCGCCGGCCCATATCCTGTAGTATAATAGGGGAAAATGCCCCCATATCCGGATTCGGGCGGCGGGAATGACAGCGACGGCGGGACGGATGCCCTGCCGCGGAGGCAGTATGGCAGGACGTACAGGAAAAAAGAATACCCTGCGCAGACCCAAACAGACACCACAGTCGGAGAAGGAGCCGAACCGGCCGTCTGCCGGACCGGCCGGTCTGCAGGACGGTTCACCGGCGGAAAAACCGCCGTCTGGACGGCGCCGCCGGCGGACGCCCGAAGAGGCCCGCCGGGCGCATGGGACAAGAACCCACCGGCGCAAACAGCGGCATACCCGCATCCTCGGCGGTGTGCTGATTCTGCTGTCGGTGGCGGCGGCGGTGCTGCTCATCATCACCATGCTCTTTACCATCCAGACGGTGACGGTGACGGGGGAGAGCCGCTATGAGACCGACCTGATCCTCGGGGCATCCGGCCTGGAGATGGGGCAGAATATCCTCCGCTTTTCCGACGAGGAGGTGGAGGAGCGGATCATCCGGGCACTGCCCTATATCCGGTCGGTCGAGGTCGTTCGCCACTATCCCAGCCGGGTTGAGCTGGTGGTGACCGAGGTGACCCAGATGGGGGTCGCGGTGTACGGCGACTTCTATGTGCTGCTCGATACCGACGGCAAGGTGATTGAGGAGGGGCTCGAGCGGGCGCCCTCCAATGTGCCCGTGCTGGTCGGCCTGACGGTGACCGAGGCCCAGCTCGGCTATCCGGCCGTCTTTGAAAATACCGAGCTGTTTTCGATTGCCCAGGAGATCGGCGAGACGCTCGAAAAGTACGGAGTCGCCAACATCACCCGCATCGATCTCAGCGACGAGCTCAACCTCAAGATGAACTACCGGCAGGATACCTATATCCTGCTCGGCACCCGCTCCGAGCTCGATTACAAGATCAAGTTTATCGCCGAGCTGATCCACAAGGATATGGTCGATCCGGCCAAGCCGGTGCTCGACGCCTCGGTGCCCGGGCAGATCTCCGCCCGTTCGCTGCGCGACTCTGAGTATACCTCGGAGGTTGGCGCCGAAGGGGTCTTCGACTATGAAGCCGGCTTCCCCGGCGAGGGCGCCTGGAACCGGGAATAGCGGGGGATATCGCCGTTTTGTATGATACATTTTGTATAATAGGGATCAGATTCTACATCGAGAATGATGGAACGGTTGATCCCTGTCGACAGAAAACCGCCCGCGGCCTTTTGGGCCGCGGGCGGTACAGTCCATCGGGAAGGGGCGTTTATCGAACCAGCTGCATCTTCTTCCAGCGGCCGGAGAGGTAACGCCAGACGACCAGGGCGGAGCGGATGAGCTGATCGACGATCAGTGCGATCCAGGCGCCGTAGAGGCCCCATTGCCACTCGTTGACCATGACGTGGGCAAGGAAGGGACGCAGGGCCAGGGTGGTCACCGCCACAAAGATGGCGATGACCCGGGTATCGCCGGCGCCGCGCAGCGAGCCCGCCAGGATGAACTGGATCGACTGGAAGGGCTGCAGGAATGCGACCAGCTGCAGGATACCGATGCCGGCGCTGATGATGTAGGGATCGCTGTTGTACAGCCCGATCAGCGGACCGGCGAAGCAGTAGATGACCGTCGCGGTCATGATCGAGAAGACAAGGCCGACCGACACCGTCCGCAGGCTGTAGGCCTGGGCCATGTCATAGCGGCGGCGCCCAAGGCTCTGGCCGGTCAGGGTGGTGGCCGAGACGGCGAACGACTGGCCGCCCATGAAGGAGAAGGAGTGGATGTTCATACAGACCTGGTGGACGGCGAAGTCGACGGTACCCAGTCCCGAAACCGTTTTGGTGTAGAGAATGAGGCCGACCCGCATGACCAGCTGTTCGAAGGCGGCCGGCACACCGATGCGGACGATGGCGCCGAGCGCGTGCCGGTCGGGAAGGAAGCTCTCCTTAAAGGAGAGCCGGGCATACTGATGTTTGCGCATGACGATGATGAACGCGAGCACCATCGCGACAAACTGGCCGATGACGGTGGCGATCGAAGCGCCCGCGACCCCCATCATCGGGAAGCCGCCGTGGCCGTAGATGAGCAGATAGTTGAAGAAGACGTTGACGAGGTTGGCAATGAGGTTGTAGATCATCGCGGCACGGGTGTTGCCCACCCCGCGCAGGGCGGCGGTGATGGTGCTGGTCAACGCGATGGTCGGAAGTCCCAGCATCTGGATGGCGAGGTATTCGGTGCCCGCTTTGAGGGTTTCGGCGTCGGCCGAGCCCATAAAGAGAATCAGCGACTCGGCGTTGAAATAGCCGAGCACCATGCCGATGGCCGACAGCACGATGTTGAGTACGAGCGCCTGCCGCAGAAACATGCGGGCGCGGGCGGGCTGGTTGGAGCCGCGGCTGTGGGCGATCATCGCAGTGACGCCGACATTCATCGACATGAACATCGACATCATCAGGAACTTCGGCTGGGTCGCCAGCCCGACGGCCGACAGGGCGTAGGCGCCCAGCTGGCCGACCATCATCAGGTCGACCATCGAGGCGAGCTGGGTCAGGCAGAATTCGACCAGCGCGGGCCAGGCGAGGCGGATGATATCGCCATAGACCGCCCGGCCGGAGACACCTTCGGGAAGATGCAGTCCGGTACCGGCGTGGTCGGCGGCGGTGCCGTCGTCCGGACCGAATTCGAGGTTGTCAAGCGTGCTGCGGTACTGCTTTTTGGAGACGGGAGGTGCTTCTTCGGCCGTGGCCGAGGGGGAGGTTCGCGGATGCTCCTTCATTCGATACTTCGCCTTCTTTCTTAACCGTTTCAAGATGTATGCACAAAAAGTACGAACCCTGTCTATAAGGGTAGCATGTTTTTGGTTAAATTGCAACTCGGCTGCGCAAAAAGGGAGGATGGCCGGGCGGCTTAGAAAAATGTGAGAAATTCTTTTGCCAAATGACGTGGGAAGCTTGAATTTTTGCGCCAAATCTGATAACCTTGTAAGAAGATATAAGGGATGAGACTGCACAAGCCGTGGTCGGCAGGATTTTTGAAACTGGGAGGACGTCTACTATGCCCATGAACTTTGCACTTGACAGCGAAAACGATCTGATCGTTGGCATCAAGGTCGTGGGAGTCGGCGGTGGCGGCGGCAATGCGATCAATCGCATGATTTCGACCGGCATCGAAAACGTCGACTTTGTCGCGATCAATACCGACAAACAGGTCTTAATGACGTCGCTGGCGCCTCAGAAGATTCAGATTGGAGAAAAGCTGACCAAAGGCCGCGGGGCCGGTGGCTTCCCCGAGAAGGGACAGCGGGCGGCGGAGGAGAGCCGCGATGAGATTGCGGCCTCCCTCAAGGGCACCCAGATGCTCTTTATCACCGCGGGGATGGGCGGCGGCACCGGGACCGGCGCCGCGCCGGTTGTCGCGGAGATCGCCCGGGAGCTCGGCATTCTGACGGTCGGCATCGTCACCAAGCCCTTTACCTTTGAGGGCCGCAAGCGGATGCTGCAGGCGGAGCAGGGTATTGAATCGCTGCGGGAACATGTCGACGCGCTGATTGTCATCCCCAATGAGCGGCTCAAGCTCATCAGCGAGAGCAAGATCACGCTGGCCAACGCCTTCGCGGCGGCCGACGATGTGCTGCGCCAGGGTGTGCAGTCGATCTCCGACCTCATCACCGTCACCGGTCTTGTCAACCTCGACTTCGAGGATGTCTCGACCATTATGCGGAACGCCGGGATGGCGCATATGGGCATGGGGCGCGCCTCCGGCAAGGACAAGGCGGAAACCGCCGCGGCGATGGCGATCTCCAGCCCGCTGCTCGAGACCTCGATCAGCGGCGCCCGCGGCGTGATCATCAACATCACCTCCTCCTCCGAAATCGGTCTCGACGAGGTCGATGCGGCCGCCAACATGGTGGCTGCTGCGGCCCATCCCGACGCAAACATCATCTGGGGTACCGTCTTTGACGAGTCGATGCAGGATGAGATGCTGGTCACCGTCATTGCGACCGGTTTTGACGAGGGGAACGCGCAGAGCTGTGACAGCTTTGGCAGCAAGCAGGAAGCCGGTTCGAGCGGCGACGATGACGACTTTGTGGATATCCTGCAGATCTTCGGCAACAAGAAGTAAAAAGGTTTTACCACCGGGCGCGGGCCGAAGGGACCCGCGCCCTTTCGCATCGAAAGGAGGGTTTTGTATGCTGCAGCCCACCTACCAGATCGGCCTGACCCGGGCCCAGGGCGCGCGCTACGCCATTCTGCCGGGCGATCCCGGACGGGTGGAGACGATTGCGCAGGCGCTCGACCGCCCGGAATATCTCGGCAGCCATCGGGAGTATACCGCCTGGCGGGGGGAGGTGGACGGTGAACCGGTGCTGGTGATGTCCACCGGCATGGGCGGCCCCTCGACCGCCATTGCGGTGGAGGAGCTCAAACAGATCGGAACGGAGTGTCTGATCCGCCTGGGGACCTGCGGCGGCATGCAGCTGGAGGTCCGGGCGGGCGATCTGATCATCGCCCAGGCGGCCATCCGCATGGAGGGGACCTCGAAGGAGTATCTGCCGGTCGAATATCCGGCGGTCGCCGATTTCACCCTTACCGGCGCGCTGGCCGAGGCGGCCCGGACGCTCGCGCTGCCCTATCATATCGGGGTGGTGCAGAGCAAGGATTCCTTCTACGGCCAGCATGACCCCGGGCGGATGCCGGTGGGCCCCGAGCTGACCGCGAAATGGAACGCCTGGAGGATGGGAGGATGCCTCGCGAGCGAGATGGAGTGCGCGGCCCTCTTTACCGTCGCGGCGGTTCTGCGGATGCGGGCAGCAGCGGTGCTGCTGACCGTCTGGAATCAGGAGCGGGCGAATGCCGGGTTGCCGGATGAACATGATTTTGATACCGACCGGGCGATCCGCGCGGCGGTGGAGGCGATTCGGATCGATCGCCGGCGGGTATGAGGCCGGCGGCGGAAAGGGGGCGCAGCGGGGGATGAAGTGGCAGATCAGCGACCGGGAGATCGAGCTCGGTGGCCGCCGGCTGACCTATCGGCTGACCCGCAAATCGATCAAAAATCTGATCCTCCATGTGGGGCCCGACCGGCAGATCCGGGTCTCCGCCCCCCATCGGGTGCCGCTGGAGGCGATCGATCGCTTTGTATGTTCGCGGGAGGCATTCATCGAGCGGGCGCTGCGCTATTTCGCCAACCGTCCCGCCCAGCTGGCCCGGCCGGCCTATACCACCGGGGAACGGTACCTCTACCGGGGAGCGCCGGTGACCCTGCAGCTCTGCCAGGGAGAGCGGGAGGGGGTCGCGGTCGAGGGGGACCGGCTGATCCTGACCGTCCGGGATCCGGAGGACGGGGCGCGTAAACAGGCGCTGATCGGGCGCTTTGTCAGAGAGGAGGGAGGGCAGCTGTTCGCGCGGCTGGTGCGGGAGCTGCTGCCGCTGCTCGCCTGCTACGACGTCGAGCCGCCCAAGCTTCGGATGCGGGCGATGAAGACGCGCTGGGGCTCCTGTTCGCCCACCCGGCGGTCGATCTCGCTCAATCTCAAGCTCCTCGAGCTGCCGGAGTCCTGCGCCGAATATGTCGTGCTGCATGAGCTCTGCCATCTGGTCCACCCCAACCATTCCCGGGCCTTTTACGGGCTGCTGACCCGGCTGATGCCCGACTGGCAGGCGCGCAAGGCGGCGCTCGACCAGCGGGAGCGGCAGCTGGCGGAGGGGTTGGCGCCGCTGGTGGTGATCGGCGGGAAGGCCGACTTGGCATCGGATTGATAAAAAAGGTTTTCAAATATCCTTTGGGATGCTATACTAGAGGGAGAAGGAGCTGGCGCATCGCCTGGAGGGGCGGTACGCAATGCGTGAGAGGGAGGATGATCCGCTTGGAAGAACAAGCCATCTTTAAAACGGCACCACTCGGATTCAACCGGCAGGAGGTACTTGCCTATATCGAAAAACTGCAGCAGCATGTCAAGAACGCGCGGGCCGAGACGGCCGAACAGGCCAAAGGCGAAACCGAACGGATGAAGAAGCTCGAGGAGGAGCGGGACGATCTGCAGAACCAGCTCAACGCCCGGACCGAACGGGTAGCCGAGGTGGAAGGGGCGCTGCTCGACCTCAAGCGGCAGCTGGATGCGGTCAACAGCCAGCTGGCCGATCGGGAGCGCCGCTGCGGCATCTTAAGCGAACAGGTGGAGACCTTCCGCAAGCGGATTCATACGCTGACCGAGGAGGCCGAGGCCCAGCGCCAGTCGGCGGAGGAGCAGCAGAAGACGGCCGAGGCCCAGTTGGCCGACCAGAAGCACCGCTGCGATCTTTTGAGCGAACAGGTGGAGACCTTCCGCCAGCGGATTTATACGCTGACCGAGGAAGCGGAGGCCCAGCGCCAGCTGGCGGAGGAGCCGCAGAAGGTGGTCAGCGAGGAGCCGGTGCAGCCTGACCGGACGGAGGAGATGGAGGAGGCGTTGGTCAGCCTTCGTCAACAGCTGGCAGCCGCGGAGCGGGAGAAGGCGCAGCTGGCCGACCGCATCCGCCTCAACGAGGAGAAGGCCCGCCGGTATGACGAGGCGTCCGCCACGATTGCCCAGGCGATTGTCGAGGCCCAGAAGGGCGCGCAGGCGATTACCGCCAATGCCCAGCGGGAGGCGGATGAGATGACCGGCCGTGCCGGACGGGAGGCCCGGGCGATCCTCGAGCACGCGAAACGCACCGCCGAGGCAAACCGCGCCGAGACCGCCCGGCAGCTGCAGAAGACGCTGGAGGGGATTGCCGATTTCCATCGCGAGTTTGAGGCACTCTGCGGCCAGACCCAGGAGGCGCTGCGGGGGATGGATGCCCAGTTGAGTCGGGTCGGCAGCCTGTCGGATGCGCTGCTGGGCTCGACGGGCCAGCTGCACGGCCTTGCGTCCGATCCGCACGCTAGCGACGCGGCGGAGAAGTCTGTCTCCGTCGAGGAAACTGCCCCGAAGGATCCCCGTTTTTTATACTGAGCCGTCTATCCGGCGCCGTCCGGCCCGGCTGGACGGCCCCTCCGGCGGACCGTTTGGCGCGTGGCTCCGGCAGCTGCGTGCACGACGGGAGTGAAGGTGACAGGACATCCTATCCGGATGATGCAAACCGGCAGAGCGGGTAAGCTCTGCCGGTTGTTTTTGTATCCTGCCGCCATTTGATTTTGTGCGGATACGGCCCCCGTGGACGGCCCCCGTGGGGCGGGTCGTTATGCGGAGGGGCCGGATTCTTTTGCAGGCGTGCCGCGGTTCTCAATACGAGAAGATGCCCATCCGATGTCGGATGGGCATCTTTTGCGATCTTCGATGGGATGAGGGCCTGTGCGAACAGAGGGCCTTTCTGCGGAGACGTTCACCTTACAGGCAGACGTTCAGGATGTTGGTATGGTCCTCGTACCGGTACGCCGTCTCGGAGAAGTAGCCTTTCAGCAGCTTGACGGACAGCTCGTCGCCATCCTCCAAGGGATTGAACGGCTCACCGCCCCAGACGAAGCGCATCTGGGCTTTGCCGGTTTCCTCGGCATATTCGGCCGTGATGTGCAGCTCGTACTCGCCGGCGCTGCGGGGGATTACATTGGTGGCGCAGATCTCCTCGAAGGCACGGCGCATGTTGTCCAGCTGGCGGCGCGGCATCAGCTGCTTCTCGCCAAACTGCTGGAGCTGTTCGGTGACGGCGATGAAGTCGTAATCCGGGCTGGCAATGGTAATCGAGAAGACCTTCAGCCGCTGGACAAAGGCCCGTGTGCGATCCCGCTGCGGATGTTCGAAAATCTGCTCGGGGGTGCCGTCCTCGTAGATCACACCCTGGTCCATATAGAATACCCGGGTGGATACATCGCGCGCAAATTTCATCTCGTGTGTAACGATCATCATGGTCAGACCCTGGGCAGCCAGCTGCCGGATGACCGTAAGGACCTCGCCCACCATGGTGGGATCCAGTGCGCTGGTGGGTTCGTCAAAGAGCACGATCTCCGGCTCCATGGCCAGGGTTCTGGCGATGGCTGCGCGTTGCTTCTGCCCGCCGGACAGCTCATCCGGATAGCTCAGCACCTTCTCCGCCATGCCCACCGCCTTGAGCAGCTCCATGGCCTTCTCGTAGGCCGCCTGCCGGGGAATCTTCCGGATCAGGGTGGGCGCCAGCATGATGTTTTCGATGACGGTCAGATGATCAAAGAGGTTAAACTGCTGGAATACCATCCCCATGCTGCGCCGGAGGGCGTTGAGATCGGCCTTTTTGTTGCAGATATTCTCCCCATGGACCAGGATGGCGCCCGCGGTGGGCTCTTCCAGACGGTTGACACACCGCAGAAGGGTCGATTTACCGGTGCCGGAGGGCCCGATGATGGTGATGACTTCACCCCGGTGGATCGAGGCGTTGACATCGGTGAGCGGTGTGACGTTGGGAAAAGCCTTCTTGAGATGCTCGATACGGATGAGCTCGCCGCTTGCAAAGGTTCGATCCGGCGCGGGTGCGACGGCCGGATTTTCCACGGCGGTCACCCCTCTGGGCAGCCGCCGCGGCCGGTAGCGGGGATCGATGCGCAATTCGATCTTGCCGATGGCCCCCGCTGCGGCCGAGGAGATGGCAAAATAGATGATGGCGGTGGCAATCAGGGGGAAGAAGGCCTCGAAGGTACGGCTGCGGATGAGGTCCCCGGCACGGGCCAGATCCTGGATGGAGATGTACCCGACGATCGAGGTCATCTTGATCATGGCCACAATCTCACTCTTATAGATCGGCAGCACATGCCGGACGGCCTGGGGCAGAATTACCCGGACAAAGCTGGCGGCCCTGCTGAAGCCCAGCGCGGACGCCGCCTCCCACTGTCCGCTGCCCACGGCGTTGATGCCGGTGTTCAGGGTGCCTGCCACCGAGACGGCAAAGATGACCGAGAAGGAGATCACCGCCACGACCACCGGTGCGATGTCGGAGGAGGCGAAGATGACAAAGTTGACGATGAGGAGCACCACCAGATTGGGGACGCCCTCCATGATCCGGCAGAATCCTTCGGCCGTACCGGATACCGCCCGGACGCGGCTGCGCAGCAGCAGACAGAGCCCGAAGCCCAGAGCCGTGCCGAAGATCCCCGAGAAGAGGGAGATCTCCAGCGTTACCAGCAGTCCGCTGAGGATCATCTGCCAGCGGTTTTCCCGGATGAAGGTTTTTTCAAAGTTGGATACAATGCCCGCCCAAAAGCCCTCTTCCACCGCCGAACCCGTACTGGCGACGACCATGACCGTCCGCACCTCCTTGTACGGGTCGGAAAAATCCATGGCCTCGCGCCGCTCCTCGGTGGCAAAGAGGTTGGACATGATGTAGTCCACCTTGCCCGAGGTGCATGCGGGCATGATGCCGTACCAGTCGTATACATCGATGACCAGTTCGGCGTTGCACCAGAGGGCAAAGCGGCGCATGAGTTCGAGGTCAAAACCCACCAGCTCGTTGTCCTGATAGAAGGAGTAGGGCTCCGCGGCGCCGGTCGTGGCGACCTTGATGGTAAACTCCGGATCTTCCGGCGCCGGGATGTCCGGCATGGTGTAGTCGTGTTCGGTTTCCCAGCGGCGGTTCATATCCTCCAGCGTGCCATCGGCCTTGATGTCGGCGATGAAGTCGTTGATGAGTTCGGCCGCGTGGGGGAGCTCGGTCACCGGACTGATGCCCACCACCACTTCGCCGCCCTCACCCACGATGCCGTCCGGATGGAGGGCCACGTCGCTCCGCTGGGACGCAACGCTGCTCTCATAGGCCGTTAGGTTCATGGCATAGGCATCGGCTTTTCCGGCGGTGACGGCCAGCAGGCCGTCGGTGGCGCTGTTTACATAGACAATTTGGGCCTCCGGATAGGCGCTGCGGGCGTCGCTCTCGGTGGTTGTGCCCACCTCCGCGGCGATGAGGGTGTCCGGCGCGTGCAGATCCACAGGCTGTTGGTCGCCGGTGTCGGAGTGGTCGCTGCCGCTGCCGCAGGCGGTCAAGGTCAGGCAGAGCGCGCACAGCAGACCGGCGAGCGATCTTTTCCTCCAGGTTCTGTCGGGTTTCAAGACAGTCACTCCTTTCAAGCCATTCCAGCCGCCGGCGGTGTCCTCCATGCCGCCCCGAAAGGGGGATCTTCCGGCGATCCGACATCGGACACGGCCCTAGCTAGACTATAGCATACCGCGTTTAGCCGGCTGCCTACTTTACAATTTTGTAAGGCTGTCCCGCTGGCCAAAATGCGCATGATAAGATAGAAATGGCAACTTCTATACAGCGGCAGGGCGGACGGGTATTTTGACCGGTGGGACGGAAAATTCGGGACCCGGCGCGGGTCTGTCCGCTTCAGGCTGTATGGGAACGGTCCTTCTGCCGGTACAGAAGGCGAGAAATCGATGGGAGGGGAAGCGACATGACCCTTACGAAAACCGAAGAAAATGGCGTACTGCATATCGCCCTGGAGGGACGGCTGGACACCAATACGGCCCCCCAGCTGGAGGCGGAGCTCAAACATTCGCTCTCCGGCATTACCCGGCTGGATTTGGATTTTTCCGGTCTGGAGTACCTGTCCTCCGCCGGATTGCGGGTTCTGCTGGCGGCGCAGAAGACGATGAACGGGCAGGGGGAGATGGTGGTGCGCAACGTCAGCGAGACCATCATGGAGGTTTTTGAGATCACCGGGTTTGTGGATATCCTGACTCTTATCTGAGGCGGGGAAGGAGGTCCCCATGACCGATATGGCGATGCGGACACAGCATGACCTGCGACAGGATGAGACGTTTCTGCGCAAGGCCCTTCACCGGACGCTCCTGCCCTGTGTCCTGTCCATCCTCAGCGAGAACATCAACATCCTGGTGGATGGCATTCTCGTGGGGCAGCGGATCGGTACCGACGGCCTGTCCGCGATCAGCCTGTGTGTGCCGGTGTATCTGGTCCTGTGTGTGGCGGGATCCTTTTTTGTTTCGGGCACCGCCATCGAGGCTTCCAAGGCCATCGGGCGGCAGCAGCCGGAGCGGAGCCAGCGGCTCTACCACACGGCGGTTTGGAGCAGCCTTGCCGTGTCAGCCCGGCTGTCGGTGGCAGGGCTGACGGTTGATGAAACACAGTCCGCATGGCTTTGCCCCGACCCGGTGATACGGCCGATGGTGCGGGCGTACACCGCCGTCACGCTGATCGGCGCGCTTCCCAAGATCCTGATCTACGTCCCATTCTGGTTTCTGCGGATAGACGGGAGAACCAAGCTGGTGGCCCGGATGATGCTGGTGATG
>CASGDD010000171.1 GCA_949300115.1 uncultured Oscillospiraceae bacterium
TGGTGACAATTTGTCACCAGTTCACTGCCTTCTTCCTTTAACCGCTGCTTCAGTTTGTTCCAGTATTTTCTCCCGGTGTTGTAGTCCGGCGCATCGGTGAGCACCCCCACCACATCCACCACAGAGAAGTACCACTCCTCCCGTTCCGCGTCCCAGGCGGTGCGGATCTTCCGATCTTCAAAGAGCTGAATCCGGTCGTTCTGCTTTTTTCTCATCCATGGTATGTACCTCCCCGGCCGATTGGTTTTATCTTATCACGTTTTCTGACACAAGGCGAGAGAATTCCTTTCCCATCCACCCCGTTTCGCCAAGTCCAGCATCCCGGCGCAGAAGCGTTCCCATGGTTCCAATGTCTTCAGTAACGGGTCGCCCTCTCGGATGCGCATCGTGCGGCGGATCTCTTTGGGGATAACCACCCGGCCCAGATCGTCGATGCGCCGGACAATTCCTGTTGCTTTCATCGCTTCTCCTCCACAGGCTGTAAGTCGTGTCACATGCTCGCCCTGAGCCCCTCGATCCCGTGATGGAATCGCCGATGTCTGCCCCTAGTATTTACCGCCCCGGGAATTTTATGCCGCCATTCGGCTGCCGGCGATGTCATGCAAATTCTGGGGAATTTCCCTGTTTTCTTTTCCAAAAGGCCCTTCCGTCCTCCCTCCGTTTGTGTTATCATGCTTATTGGTTTGCTGCCGGCACCGTTCGCGCAAACCGCCCTGCGATCATCTTTTTTAACAACTTGTTCGGATTCTGTTTGAAAGTCGTTTAAATGAAGATCATAATCGCACACTAGAATAAAGCCATACGCAATGAGAGAGTGCATGATCCTGATCCGCCCGGCCGCTTCGACAGGGCCGCGGATGGTTTGATCGGATTCGAAGGAGGTACACCATATGACATACGAACCCAATACCAACGGTTATGAACCCAACGGCACACCGGAAGAGCCGTCTTCCTCCGATTCGGCCGGCAGCTCCAGCTACCACACCGGCAGCATCCCTTCGCAGGGATACGGCAGCACGGCCTCTTCCTCCGATTTCAGCTACAGCGCAGGCAGCCCGAGCAGCAGCGGCAATCCGTCGTCGAGCAGCAGCCAGCCGTCCTCATCCTACTACAGCACCGGCAGCCAGAACCGCTATCCGGCATCCAGCAGCCCCTACGGCTACAACTACCAGCCGCCCCGTCAGGAAAAGCCCCACAAGGAGCCCAAATACATGACCCGCGGCTTCGGTACGCTGCTGATCTGTCTGGCCCTTGTCCTTTCGATGATTCTCGGTGTCGGCGGCGGCATCCTCGCCTTCAACCTGATGCAGGAGGATGAGATGCTGGCCGCGTCCTCTTCGAGCGCGTCCGAATCCTCCGCTTCCTCGTCGCAGGGAGCCCCGGCCACCACCCTGCCCTCCACCTCGTCGGGCAGTTCCGGTTCGACCGACAGCTTGAGTGTCAAGGAGATTGCCGCGGTGGCCGCCGACTCGGTGGTTGAGATCACCACCGAGGTGGAGATGCAGAGCTTCTGGAACACCCAGACGGTCGAAGCGGGCGCCGGCAGCGGTGTCATCATCTCGGAGGATGGGTATATCATCACCAATAACCACGTCATCGAGGACAGCAACAACGTCATTGTCAAGCTGACCAACGGTGAGACCTACCCCGCCACCCTGGTGGGCACCGACGCCGAGACCGATATCGCCATTATCAAAATCGAAGCGACCGGCTTAAAGGCCGCCACCATCGGCAACAGCTCCGAGCTGGAGGTGGGTGACATTGTGGTCGCCATCGGCAACCCGCTCGGTCAGCTGGGCGGCACGGTCACCGACGGCATCGTCTCCGCGCTCGACCGCACCATCACCACCTCGGACGGCGAAACCCGCAACCTCATGCAGACCAACGCGGCGGTTAACCCCGGCAACTCGGGCGGCGGACTGTTCAACGACCGCGGCGAGCTGATCGGCATTGTCAACGCCAAGACGTCCGAAACCGGCGTCGAGGGCCTCGGCTTTGCCATCCCGATCGACGATGTCAAGGATATCATCAACGATCTGATGGAAAACGGCTATGTCACCGGCCGCCCCTTCATGGGCGCCACCCTCGTGACCATCAATTCGCCCCAGACCATGATGCAGGCGGGCGTCGACCGCACCGGTGTCTATATCTACTCGCTGGTGGAAAACGGCGCCTCCGAACAGGCCGGCCTGCAGGTGGGAGACTATGTCCTGATGGTCGATGGCACGGTGGTCAGCACGAGTGATGAGGTCAAAAACATCATCCGCGACCACGAGGTGGGCGACACCGTCACCTTCACCATCCTGCGCGGCAACGAAACGCTGGAAATTCCGGTCACGCTGGCCGAGCAGCCGGCTGAAACCGCCTCCAGCGGCGCCAATAGCAGTGCCAACAACGGATAACCCATCCGTTTCCGATAGACGCAAGTTCCGTTCTCCCTTCTCGATTCTCTTTTTCTGACGGCCCTCATCCTCGGATGGGGGCCGTTCCTTTTGGATGCCCGGCAAAATTTTTCTGTTGGAAGGCCCCTCCCCTTGCAATCATCCGGCAGATCGCGGTACACTAAGAATACACATGGGAATTTGGATCCCTTCCCGCCGTATCCCTTTTAAAAGGTGGTATCATCATGCGTTTCTTCCGTCTGCTGCTTTCCCTTCTGCTGATGCTCGCCCTGCTTGCCGGCTGTGCATCCTCCGATGCCGCCGAGGACGCGAGCACCGCCTCCCCCACCTCCACGCCCGCTGCTTCCGCGAGCGGCACCAGCTCCTCCCCCGCGCCAGAAGCCGCCGGCGAAACCGGGGAGGCCTCGATCCTCGAACGGCTGGAGGCGGTCTATGCCGACCTCGACCGGAGCGAGCTGCCCCGCACCGAGTCCTATCTGTGGTATGAGGCGGACGAGGCCACCCTCGCCGAGCTGCCCCAGCAGCTGGTTCTCGACACCCCCGAAGCCTACCAATTCGCCCAAATCATCCGCAACTATCTCTATTTCGGCGGCAACATCCTCGAGGACTTCGACGCCTCCACCTTCCTCTACCAACCGGCCGCCATCCAGACCGCCCTCTACCACACCGCCCCGCTCAACACCTCCGCGCTGATCGAAGAGGACGGCAGCTACAACACCGACCATATCCTCGGGCTGCTCTGCTACCGTGAGCAGGCGGAGGGGCGGATGCCGAGCGAAATCTTCTCGGTTGAGGATGTCCATGCCACCTTCGCCGCCCTCTTTGGGGAGGAGATCGAGGTCTATGATATGGACCATGCCCCCTACTATTACTATCAGACCGAGGGGATTTACAGCCGTGTCGGCGACTTCGGCGGTCCCTGGTGGGTCTATCCGATGATCCTCTCGATCGAGGAGACCGACACCGGCGCGGTCGTCGAGATGATCGAGGTCAACGCGCTGGACAAGGATACCCCCACCCAAATCTCGACGGAGGAAGAATCGATCGACCTCAGCGCCGACAACTTCGCCGAGGCAACCGCACACGCGCCCGTCCTCCGCTACACCTTCCAGTCGACCGGGGAGGACAGCTACATCCTCGTCGGGCTGGAGACGATCGAGCGGTAGGGTACAGCGAGCGAACATTCCCCACAAACGCCAAAGAGGGACACATGGCCCATGTGTCCCTCTTGTCTATTCTGCGCGGTGTTACCGGAGTGCAAACTGCGCGCTCCGCATCATCTCCCCCATGGCACAGAGGCAGAACGGATGCCCCTCCGGGTCGAGCATCACACGCCATCCTTCCGAAAACTGCTGCGCCGCCTGGACAGCGCCGCAAGCGACCGCCTGCCGGACCGCCTCCTCGAGATCATCGACCGCAAAATCCAGATGCGCCATCTGTTGCGGATGGGCCCGATCGGTGGGCCAGACCGGCGGCTGGTATGCCGGCTCCCGTTGGAAGCTCAGTCCCGGGTAACCTCCCTGCACCTGCCCCGGCGCGCCCACACAGGCGAATGTCCCGTCGCAGTAGACGACCTCCCATCCCAGCAGCGCCGCATAGAAGCGGGCGAGCGCCTCCGGGGACCTGCAATCGATCGTCGTGGAATAGAACTTGATGGCTGCCATCCCGAATCCCTCCTGTACATCCTGTTCTGCCAAAACAAGCCCGGACCCCCTACCGGCATCCGGGCTTGTCTATCTGGAGCTAGATTTCCGCGGGCGGCTAGTCCACCAGCGCGTTGATCTTGAGGTACTGCTCGGGGTGGTCGGACAGCTCACGGACCATCTCGGGCACCTCGTCGAGGGTGACCATCTTGCTGACGACACCCATGACATTCACCCGGCCGCTGGCAATCAGCTCAAGCGCCTCGTCGAATTCGCCGACCGACACGCGCGAACCGCGCAGATCGAGCTCCTTCTTGGTGATGAGGGTGGTCGGCAGGCTGGTCTCCCCCTTCGGCCAGCCGGTGAAGGCGATGCGGCCGGCGTAGGAAACCATATCGAGGGTGTTGCGGATGGCGGCGCTGGCGCCCGATGCCTCCATAACCACCTCGGCCATCCGGCCGTTCGTGATCTTCCGGATCTCCTCGATCGCGTCAACCTTCGAAAGGTTGATCAGATGCTTGACGCCGAGCGTCCCGGCGTGGTCGAGACGGGCCTGCAGCGGATCGACCAGGATGGGGATGGCGCCGTAGTCGATCGCCGCCAGCGCCGCCAGCATACCGATGGCGCCCGCGCCGTTGATGACAAAGTGCTCGCCCTTGCTCAGCTTGGTGCGGTGGATGGCGTGCAGCGCGATGGTCAGCGGCTCGGCCATGACCGCCAGCTCCCAGGAGAGGCCGTCGGGCAGCGGCACGAGCATGTCGGCCGGATGGGTCATCGTCTCGGACATGCCGCCGTCGACATGGACGCCGAGCACATGCAGATCCTCACAGCAGTTGGTGCGGCCGATCGAGCAGGGGTAGCAGTGGCCGCAGAAGAGATAGGGGTCGACCACCACCCGGTCGCCCGCCTTGATGCCCCGTTTGTTCTCGGGAATCGACAGCACCTCGCCGACCACCTCGTGGCCGATGATGCGGGGATAGCTTACGAGCGGGTTGGTGCCGCGGTAGGCACCGATGTCCGAACCGCAGATGCCGACGGCGCGCACCCGGATGAGCGCTTCACCCGCCTTGGGAGCGGCGTCAGGGATCTCCTTGATGGCAATTTCAAAGGGTTTTTCCAGATTAACAGCTTTCATATCCATTCCTCCTTCGGATCGGCAGCAGATGGATGGGCTCCCTCTACGCAGACGCATGCGACGGGCCGCCCATCCGGAGGGCAGCCGCAAGTTGTCCTACCACTTAGTATACACCAGCCCGCGCCATTTGTCATCTGTAAAAGTTGGCCGACTCTCCCCCTCTAAATCCGTCAGAATGACCAGCCGTTCGGCCGCTTGGCGCAAACCGCTTGCGCCGGACGGCACATTGTGCTATCCTCAAAGGGTTAACAGGAAGGGGTGCGGCATTGAACATCTACGACGTAGCACGGGAAGCGGGCGTCTCGATCGCGACCGTCTCCCGGGTGCTCAACGGCAAACCCAACATCAGCGAGGAGACCCGCCGGAAGGTACAGGCGGTGCTCGAGCGGCACAACTATGTCCCGAGCGGGATCGCCCGCGGACTGGTCACCCGGTCGATGCGCACGGTCGGCATCGTCCTGCGGGATATCCGCAACGCCCACCATGCCTGCACCGCCTACGCGGTCGAGCAGACGCTCGCGCGGGCCGGCTACCAGTCGGTGCTCTGCAACGTCGGCACCAGCGAGAGCCGGGCGGAGTACTACTTCCGGATGCTCGCCGAGAGCAAGGTCGACGGGCTCATTCTCGTCGGATCGATTCTGCTCAGCGAGACGATCGAGCAGGCGATTGCCCGCTATCTGCCCGGCCGCCCGATTGTCGTCACCAACGGCCGTCTCGCGCTCGAGCAGGTCTACTGCATCCTCTGTGACGACCGGCATGGCATCGAGCTGGCTGTCGCCCATCTGTGGGAACGTGGGCACCGGGGCATCGCCCATCTCAAGTCGGAGGACGCGCCCAGCGCCCGCAACAAGCTCTGCGGCTATCGGGAGGCGATGGCCCGCCGGCAGCTGGAGGTCCCGGCCGGCTGGGTTGTTGAAACCGGCTTCAGCGCCGAGGCGGGCAGGGAGGCAGCCGAAAGGCTGCTGCCTGCCATCCGGGCGGGCGAGGTCACCGCGCTGCTCTGCGGGGAGGATCTCGTTGCGATGGGCGCCATGATGGCGCTGCGGGAGGCGGGGGTGCGGATCCCCGAGGATGTCGCCGTCGTCGGCTACAACAACTCGGTCTACGGCAAGCTCGCCCATCCCATCCTCACCTCGATCGACAACAAGCTCGACCAGCAGGGCGTCCTCTCGGCGGATATCCTCCGCCGCCGGCTGGAGGGACAGCAGGTTCCGGCGATCACCACCCTCGAGCCCGAGCTCTTTGTCGGCGAAACCAGCTGATTTACAGCACATCTTTCCTGCGATTATACGGGGACGGCTTGCCGTCCGAAGGGAGTCCGCAATCATGCCTGGCATCTGGACATTTGTCATCGTCTGCCCACTCATCTTTTTGGCCGGCTTTGTCGACGCGGTCGCCGGCGGCGGCGGGATTATCTCGCTGCCCGCCTTTATGCTGGCGGGGCTCAGTCCCCATCTGACCCTCGGTACCAACAAGGCGGTCGTCAGCTTCGGCATGGCCTGCTCCACCTGGCAGTACCTCAAAAACGGCCAGAGCCAGCTGCGCATCGGCATCCCGGCGGCGGCCGGCGCGGCCCTCGGCGCCTTCACCGGCTCCCAGCTGGCGCTGCTCGCCTCGGATGACCTGCTCGGCGGCATCATGCTGGTCGCGTTGCCGGTGGTCGCCGTCTTTCTGATCACCCGAAAGGATTTTGGACGGGATGACGCGGTGCCCAAGCCGTACAGCCGTCCCACCCAGATCGCCCTCGCGGCGCTGATCGGCTTTGCCGTCGGCATCTACGACGGGATGGTCGGACCGGGGGCGGGCACCTTCCTGATGCTCGGCTTCTCGATCGTGCTGGGACTCAACCTGCTGCAGGCGTCGGGCAGTGCCCGGCTGGCCAACGCCGCCTCGGGCATCGCCTCGGCGGTGGTGATGATTTCGGCGGGTGAGGTCTACTACCCCATCGTGCTGCCCGCCATCCTCTCCAACGTCCTCGGCAGCTACCTCGGCTCCCGCTACGCGCTGCGGGGCGGCAGCCGCAAGATCCGGCGGATGATGTTTGTCGTTCTCGGGCTGTTGTTTCTCAAAATCGGCTATGATTTTCTGACCGGCCTGTAAAAACCCATCCACCACCGACCTACACAAAAGGGGGCATCGGTATGAAAACCATCGGGCTCATCGGGGGGATGAGCTGGGAAAGCACGGTGACCTATTACCAGGTCATCAACACGGTCGTCAAGGAACAGCTGGGCGGGCTGCATTCGGCCAAAATCCTGCTCTATTCGGTCGACTTCGCCGAGATTGAGCGCTGCCAGTCGTCGGACGACTGGGGACGGGCGGCCGAAATCCTCGCGGATATCGCCCGCCGGCTGGAGCGCGCGGGCGCCGAGCTGCTGCTCATCTGCGCCAACACGATGCATCGGGTGTTCGACGAGGTGCAGGCCGCCGTCTCGGTGCCGCTGCTGCATATCGGCGAATTGACCGCCCAGGCACTCACCGAGGCGGGCATCCACAAGGCCGCCCTGCTCGGCACCCGCTATGTGATGGAGGGGGATTTCTACCCCAGCCGCCTGCGGGCCGCCGGCATCGAGGTGGTCACCCCGAACGCCGAGGAGCGGGCGATGATCAACCGGGTGATCTACGAGGAACTCTGTATCGGTATCTTAAGCGAAACCTCCAAAGCCGCCTTCCTCGCGGTGGTCGAGCGGCTCGCCCGGGAAGAGGGGGCCGAAGGGGTGGTGCTCGGCTGCACCGAGATCCCCCTGCTGATCGGGCGGGAGAAGGCCTCCATCCCCTTCTTCGACACCACCCAGATCCACGCCGGCCGCGCCGCCCGGATGGCGCTCGAATAATCGCGCGAAAATCTATCTCAAAAAAATCCAGCTATCGGTCTGCGATAGCTGGATTTATTTTTCTACCGGTGGAGAATGGGGGCATCAGTGGTCCTTGGGCATCTTGGCGGTGAGCTTGCGGGCGGCGATGATGAAGTCGTTGCGATTCTTCGCGAGGACATCCATGCTGCGCACCTGCCAGTCGTAGAAGCCCTTGCCCGTCTTGGCGCCGAGGTCGCCGTTTTTGACCTTCTCCCGCAGCAGGTCGGACGCCTCGCGGCGGTTGGAAATCTCGGCGAGGACGGTATCCTGTACCGTCAGCGTGAGGTCGAGGCCGACCGCGTCGCTGTGCTCGAGCGGTCCATAGACAGGGAAGCGGATGCCAAGGCCGTTTTTGATGGCGGTGTCGACATCCTCGGCCGACGCCAGCCCGATTTCGACGATATTGATCGCCTCCCGGATGATCGCGTGCAGCAGCCGGTTGCCCAGCTGTCCGGGGGTGTCCCGTTTGACGATGACCGGCGCCTTGCCCCAGCCGGCCAGCAGTTCCTTGACCGATTCGGCCATCGCGGGGTCGGTCTTTTCCCACATGACCACCTCAACGAGCGGCACCAGATGGGCGGGAAACCAGAAGTGGGTGGTCATCGTCCGCTCGGGATAGCGCTCGACCTGCGAGGCAATCTGGGTAATCGGCAGGCCGGAGGTGTTGGAGAGGATGGGCACCTCGGGCGGCAGGATGGCGTCCAGCTCGCGGAAGAGCACCTGCTTCTCGGCCATCTTCTCGGGGATCGCCTCGATCACCACGCCGGCGCCCTCGCAGGCCGCCGTCTGATCGCCGCTCGCGGTGATGAGGGTGTGCGCCCGCTCGGCCGCCTCGGGGGTGGTCAGCTCGTTGGCCAACAGCTCCTCGATCGCCGCGTAGGAGGCCGGCAGCGCCGCCTCCGCCTTCTCCTTCGTCCGCCCGACCAGGACGGTCGGATGGCCGGCCAGCGCGCTGATTGCCGCAATGCCGACGCCCATCATGCCGTTGCCAATGATCACTACCTTTTTCATCGATCCCATACCTCCTGTCGGGTTATGCCTCCGGCCCTTCGATCGGGGCCAGCTGGTTGATGTGGTCGTCGTCGAAGGTCCGCCGCATCGGCAGCGTCGTCTCGAGGATCGCGAGCTCGGCCAGGCAGAGCACCCGGCAGCCCGGCTCGATGTGGCCGCAGTAGGTCTTCCGCTCCTCGCCATAGAGGGTGACCACCATATGGAGATGCGGCTCGTAGTCGGCGATGATCCCGCTTAAACCCGCCAGTTCGATCGGGATGCCCTCCCAGCCGAAGAAATCGTCCTTGGCCGGCAGCTCGGGGGTGACGACCCCATGCATCCGGCAGGCGTTGAGGGTGCCGATGCCGCTGAGCAGGATGCCGTTGCGGATTCCCTTCTCCCGCAGCATCTGCCGCAGGCATTCGAGCACGTCGTCCCCCTTGACGAGATGCAGATAATGGATTTTCGTCGGTCCCTCATCGGTCCAGAATCTCATCGGATTGCCTCCTTTTCGCGCACACATGGTGTATGTACCCCTATCATACCAGCCCGCGGCGGGCTTGTCGAGGGGCGGATCGAAGGAAATGCCGCCCTTCCCAAAGGAAGAGCGGCCGTTGGATGCTGCATCCATATCGAGATGAATGGGGATACGGCCGCTGGGCGAGGTGGGCTCCCGGCAGCATGCCGGCCGGATGGATCCCGCTACCGTCCGAGATAGCCGCCGTCGATCGGGATGACGGCGCCGTTTAGATAGTCGGAGGCGTGGGAGGCGAGAAAGACGGCGATCCCCTTCATATCCTCCGGCTGTCCCCAACGGCCGGCCGGAATGCGGGCGAGGATCTCCCGCGACCGGCCGGGGTCATCGATCAGCGCGGTATTCATCTCGGTGGCAAAATAGCCGGGCGCAATCGCATTGACGTTGATGCCCTTCGCCGCCCAGTCGTTGGACATCGCCTTGGTCATCTGGGCCACCGCCCCCTTGGAGGCGGCATAGGCCGAGACGGTGAGCCCGCCGAAAAAGCTCAGCATCGAGGCGACGTTGATGATCTTGCCATAGCCCTTCGGCAGCATCACCCGCGCCGCCAGCTGGTCGAGCAGAAAGACGGCGTTGAGGTTGACCTCGAGCACCAGCCGCCAGTCCTCCATCGGGAAGCGGTCGGCCGGATGCCTGCGCTGGATACCGGCGGCCGGCAGCAGGATCTCCAGCTCGCCGCCCAGGGTTTCCAACGCCCGCTCAAACGCCGCGGGCAACCGGTCGAGCAGGGCCATATCCGCCTCGACTGCGTGGCAGCAAAACCCCTTCGCCCGAAACTCCGCCGCCGCCCGTTCGGTCTGGGGCATCCGCCCCATCAGCGCCACCTCGGCGCCCGCTTCCATCAGCCCTTCGGCCATCGCATGTCCCAGTCCGCGGCTGCCGCCGGTGACGATGGCACGCATGCCGGTCAGATCAAACAGCTGCATATCGTTTCCTCCTTTGCAGGCCCGCGTTACCCGCCATAGCGCAGCGAGGGGCGGCGCTTGTGCTCGCTGCGGCCGTGCATCCGCTCGATGACCGCCCGCTCGCCGTCGGTGACCGGCTCCCCCTTCATATACCGCTCGACCGCCGCATAGCGAACCCCCATATCCCCCTCGTCGGTCTGGCCGTCGTACAGCCCGGCCGAAGGCGCCTTGCCGATGATCGACTGGGGGGCGTTTAGATACCGCAGCATCGCGTAGATCTCGCTGACATGCAGGTCGGCAATGGGGTTCAGGTCGTAGGCGCCGTCCCCCCATTTGGTAAAGTATCCCATGAACGCCTCATCGGCGTTGCCGGTGCCGGCCACCAGCGCGCCGCGGGTCTGGGCGATGGCATAGAGGGTGGTCATCCGCAGCCGAGGGGCAATGTTGATGACCGCACTGTCGCTGACCCCGCCGAACGGCTCGATCGCCGCAAGCAGCGCGGCACGGGTACCGGTCAGGTCGACGGCGATCGTCTCGATGGCAAACTGCTTCGCCAACGCGTCCGCATCCTCGAGATCCTCCCCAAAGTTGCGTTTGGAAAAGCAGGGCATCATCACCGCCAGCGTGTCATCGCAGGCCATCTTGCAGAGGATGCCCACCAGCGCGCTGTCCTTGCCGCCCGAGTTGCCGAAGACGATGCCCCGAGCGCCCGCCTGGGCCAGCGCGTCCTTGATAAACTGCACCCGTTTTTCCACTTCCAGCTTGATATCGGTCATTCGATTTCGACCTCCCCTTCATAGGCTATCTCGGCGGGCCCGGTCATGAGGACCCGTCCGTCGGTCTCACAGATGCGGAGATCGCCGCCCCGCAGATGGACGAGGATCTCCTCCCCCTGCCGGCAGTGTCCGCAGCGCACCGCCGCCACCGCCGCCGCACAGGCGCCGGTCCCGCAGGCAAACGTCTCGCCGCTGCCCCGCTCCCACACCCGCATGGCCAGCTCATTCGGCCCCATCACCCGCACAAACTCGATGTTGACCTGCTCGGGAAAGAGGGGATGCTGGGTAAATGCCGGGCCGATGCGGTCGAGAGGCAGGGCATCGGGATCGTCGGCAAAGACGACGCAGTGGGGATTGCCCATCGACAGGCAGGTGATCCGCCACACCCGGCCGGCCGCGGTGAAGGGGTGGTCGATCACCCGGTCGCCCGCAAACCGCGCGGGGATGGCCGCCGGGGCAAAGACCGCCGGGCCCAGATCCACCTGCACCGCCGTCACCCGCTCGCCCGCAAGCTGCAGGTGGAGCGTTCGCACGCCCGCCCGGGTCTCGACGGTGAGGGGGTTTTTGCGGGCGATCCCCCGCTCGTAGACATAGCGGCCGACGCAGCGGATGCCGTTGCCGCACATCCGCCCTTCGCTGCCGTCCCGGTTGAAGATCCGCATCCGGCAATCGGCCGCCTCGGACGGTTCGATGAGGATGATGCCATCCCCGCCGACCGAAAAGCGCCGCCTGGACAGCCGCCGGCTCACCGCCGCCGGGTCGGCCAGCGGCCCATCCCGCACGCAGTCGAAGTAGATGTAGTCGTTGCCGCAGCCCTGCATCTTGGTAAATCTGCGTTTCATCGCCGCCCTCCGACCTTTGCAAAACCGTTTTGCCTATTATAGCACGCCCGGCCGTCGCTTCCCATCCCATCCCGCAAATTTTTCCGATTGAATGTGGAAAAGAGGCGGCATCCCTCCGGCCATTTTTGGTGAAAGCAACAAAATTCCCCCTTGCTTTTCATGCACTCTTTCTTTTCTTCCACCGGGCGTGTATACTGGAGATTACACCTATCGATCGGTGGCCGCTACGGCCACCCTACCCATCGCGGGCCGGCGTCCGGCCGGCCGACTTACAAAGGGGGCTGATCCTTGTGAATGAGCAGCTTAAGCAGATTGCTCACCGTATTGTAGAACTCAGAGAGATCCTGGAGATTGACGCGGCCAGTGTAGCCGAGGGGATCGGCATCCCGCTTGACGAGTACCTTTCCTACGAGAGCGGCGAGGCGGATATCCCCATCAGCGCGCTCTACGCCGTCTCCGGCTTCCTCGGGGTCGATCCCACCGAGCTGATGACCGGCGAGGCGCCCCGGATGGCCGACTACACCATCGTCCGCGGCGGCAGAGGGGTCGCGATCGAGCGCTACCCCGGCTACGGCTTTTCGGCGCTTGCCTACAACTTCATCGGCCGGCAGATGGACCCGATGCTCGTCGATCTCGCGCCGAGCGACCACCCGCCCGAGCTTGTCCGCCACGGCGGCCAGGAGTTCAACTACGTGCTCGAAGGGGACCTCATCCTCACCATCGGCTCGAAGGAATTTACCCTGCACGCCGGCGACAGCGCCTACTTCAACCCCTCCATCTGGCATGGCCAGCGGGCCATCGACCGGCCGGTGCGGTTTATCACCATCATCAACGAATAACCGGCGTCCTGCTTCGGATTTCCCCGGTTTGGGATAAGGACTGATAGAATTGGAACTGATCGAACGCTTTCTGCCTCGTACCGAATTTGACAGCTACGAGGATTTCATGCAAAACTACACCGTCAATGTCCCCGAGGACTTTAACTTCGGCTTCGATGTCGTCGACGCGTGGGCGGAGATCGACGACAACAAGCCCGCGCTCGCCTGGTGCAACGACGAGGGCAACGACCGCACCTACACCTTCGGCGAGATCAAGCGGATGAGCAACAAAGCCGCCAACCTCTACCGTTCGCTCGGCGTGCGCAAGGGGGACACCGTCCTGCTCATGCTCAAGCAGCGGGTGGAGGTTTGGGTCTGCATGGTCGCGCTGCACAAGCTCGGCGCCATCTGTATCCCCGCGAGCTTCCAGCTCACCGAGAAGGACATCGACTACCGCTGCAACCTCGCGAAGGTCAAGGTGATCACCACCGTCGACGAGCCGGCGATCATCGAGCATGTCGTCCGGGCGATGCCCCGCTGCGAGACGCTCGAGCATGTGCTGGTGGTGGGCGACGCCATCCCCGAGGGCTGCGCGTCCTT
>CASGDD010000172.1 GCA_949300115.1 uncultured Oscillospiraceae bacterium
TGCCGGTGCCGCTGTCAAACAGGATGCCGAAGAGGATCATCCCGATGCCCGCAATCCAGCCTATGACTGACATTAAATCCATCGTTTACTCATCCTCTTCCCTGCCGCCGTAGCGGGAGTAAATTTTCCGCCGGTATTCGATTGTCTTATTGACGACCTCCTGCATCGACTCCTGCACGATGTAGATGTTGCCGTTGGTCAGCAGGATGGTGGTGTCCGGGTTTTCCGCGATCGTCTCGATCAGATCGCAGTTGAGTGTGAAGACGCCGCCGCGCAGTTTGTTGAGCAAAATCATCGAACATCCCTCACCTTTCTGTTGCCCGTCATGATCGGGTTACTGCCGGAGGGACGCGGAAAGCCCAAGCGGCCGTCCGCCGTTTTCCGCATCCCTCCGGCAGCGACCGGGTAGCCGCCGCCGGGCAGAGCTGAGTGCTAGCGTTTGAGATTGATGAGCTCTTCGAGCATGGTATCCGAGACGGTGATCAGACGGGAGCAGGCCTGGAAGCCGCGCTGGGTCATGATCATGTCGGAAAATTCCTGCGAGAGGTCGACGTTGGACATCTCGAGGGCGCTGTTTTTGAGCGCGCCGGTGCCGTTCTCCCCCGGGATCGCGAGGATCGGGGCGCCCGAGTTGGAGGTCTCGGTGAAGTAGGTGTTGCCCGACTGCATGAGACCCTTGGTGTTGTCGAAGGTCGCGAGGTCGATCCGGCCGAGCACCTGCAGGCCCGCCTCGGTGGTGCCGGTGATGGTGCCGTCGGCGCCGATCGAGATGCCGGTCAGGTTGCCGATGCCCTGCTCGCGGAACTCGGTGCCGCCCTCGAGCATGAAGGTGCCCTTGCCCAGCCCGAGGTTGCGGGTCGGCTGGCTCGCCGTCGCGGTTCCGATGTTGGCGGCCGGTTCTCCAACAGCGCTGTCCTCGATCGCTTCCTGGTTCGGGTAGGAGAGGGTGACGGTGTCGTTGGCATCCGCGCCCTGTGTGGTGTTGCTCAGCAGCACCGTCTGGTTGCCGGCCGATTCGCCGGCACGGTCCTCGCTGATAAAGCCGGTGTAGGTTGCGGCTCCTGATCCATTATCACCAGCTGTTTTCAGCGTTACGGTATAGCCGCTCACACCTTCCGCATTTTCGGCTGGTCCTGTCACCTCCACCGTCACAGCACCCTCGCCGCTGAATCTTGAGCCGGTCTCGACAAACTTGAAGCCGCCGAGGAAGGTGCCATTTGTGACGCCAGCCCCCGCACTTGTGTCGATGCCGCCGCCCTCGTAGTCGGACGCGGCGGTGTTGACGATCTCCGCGCCGGTGAGCGGGTCGTTCGGGTCAAACGGATCGGGCTCGATGGCGATGGTGAAGCTGCCGCCGGGGTGGGTGCCGCCGTACGCCTCGGTGATCGCGTTGTTGATCGCGGTGTTGAGGTCGGCCACGCTCCCAAATTTCGCGTTGGCGTTGAGCTGGATGTTGATCATCGAGCTGGTGCTGTCCATGATCGCCTGCACCGCCAGTCCGTCGGGCATGGTGGTCGAGGCGGTGAAGGTGAAGCCGACGTTGGCGGCGGTGTTCTGGTTGCTTGACGTGATGGTGATCGTCCGGCCGCCGACCTCGGTCTGCCCCTCGGCGACGCTCGCCTGGATGGGGTCGACCTGGATGAGGATCTTGTTGCTGCCCGGCTCGGTGCTGTCCAGCCGGCCGCCGGTCGCGCTGGTGCCGAGGACAAAGTTGCCGTTGGAATCGATCAGCGCGCCGGTCGCCGGGTCGATATCCAGCATGCCGGCCTTGGTGTAGTAGATGTTGCCGTCGGCGTCCATCACCTGCAGAAAGCCCTCGCCGGTGATGCAGACGTCGAGCGGGTTGCCGGTCGAGGTCATCGACGACTGGGTCATCAGCAGATCGACACTGGCAATCTGCGAGCCGTAGCCGACCATCGACGGGTTGATGCCGCCGCGGGTCTGGGTGCCGGCCGACGCGCCGCGGATCTGCTGGTAGTACATGTCGCGGAAGGTGGCCCGGCTGGATTTAAAGCCGTAGGTGTTGGCGTTGGCGATGTTGTTGCCGATGACGTCCATACGGGTCTGGTTGGCCTTCATGCCGGCCACGCCAGAATACATCGATCGAACCATAGTTGTTGCTCCCTTCCGGAGCCGTGCGGGCCTCTCGGTCAGTCAAGGCCCGTTGACCTCCTTGCGGTCCAGTCACAAAATCACGGCTCCGCTGATATTGGTAATCACTTTACCTGCCGCTTCGCTGCCCGAAAGCGCGGTAATCACCCGGCCGTTTTTGGCGCTGACGATGAAGGCCGAGCCGTTCATCAAGAGGAGCGCATCCTCCAGCCCCGTGTCCCGCGCAATCCGCAACCCCACATCCAGACGGGCGAGGTCGGCTTCCGAGAGTGCGATCTCCCGCGCAACCACCCGCTCGGCCGCGTGCTTCGAGAAGGCAAGCTCCTGCTTCTCCGCCGTCCGCTCGAGCAGCTGCTGGAAGGACACCTGCGGCTGGCTCTTGTCCCGCCCGGTTTGCCCGGGATGCTGGCCGGCCGCCGGGATTCCGGTGGTGACCGGCAGGTTCATTCTGCTGCGTATCAGCAGTTCGTCCACAAATCATTCCCCCTCATCGGGCCGTCCGATCAAACCGCCCCGGCCACCGCATCCTCCGTTTCGGATGGCGTGGGCTCGGGATCCGTTTCGCCATCCGGTTCGACGGTCGCGCTTCCTTCGCCCTCTTCCGGATGGGTCGGGTCGGTCTCCCCGCCGCCGGTGACCTCACCGGTCCCCTCATCGGTTCCGGGCGCCGGGGTTTCCTCCGTTCCGTCCGGTTCCTCCGCCGGCGGGAGCTCCTCCTCCGGCTCGGATGCACCGGTAATCTCGGTGACATCCTCGAGCGGATACCAGCTGCCGCCGATATAGAGGCCGTCCTCCGCCGAGACCCGCTCGACCACCCCGGTGATCGTGCCAGTCGGATTGCCGTCGGCATCCCGCTGCTGGACGGTGACCTCCTTGCCGATGAGCGAGAGCAGATAGGCCATCTCGGCGGGATCCTGGGTCTCCCCGTCCGTTTCGGTATCGGAAACCGCGCCGCCCTCATGGATCTCCATGATCTGCTCGAGGCTGAACTGCTTGCCGTTGACATAGATGGCGTATTCGTTGTTCACCAGCGAGATCTTCTCGACCGTGCCGGTCTCCTGTTCGAGCGCGCCCGATACGCTGAAGCGGGCGGCGGTCACATTCTTGCCCACCAGCGACATCACATAGTTGGTCTTCATATAGGTCGCCATCTCCTGCATCTGCTGCATGGTGGCGAACTGGGCGAGCTGGGTGACAAACTGGGTGTCGTCCACCGGGTTCATGAAGTCCTGGTTCTGCAGCTGGACCACCATCAGGTTGAGAAAGTCGTTGACCGACACCATATTCTCCGACTCGTCGGTGAAGACGGCGTCCCAGACCTGGCCGGTACTGCCGGTCGATTCGGTGGCGCCGGCCGATTCGCCGCTTCCGTCGCTCTCCCCGCTCCGGGTCAGCTGGCTGGCCCACTGATTGCGGTAGCTCGCATTGCTGCTCACCCCTTCAATCATCGATAGGACCTCCTTCCATTAAATATAGGTGTCGAGGCCGTCCGCCGGCGCTGGCTGGAGCAGCGTCTCAAAGTCATCCTGCTCCCGGGCAGCCCGTCCGGCATGGCCATCCTGCTGCCACGCACCCGCATACCGCTGGCCCTGGTCCTGCTGGCCTAAGTAGCTAAGCTCGTTCTGGGCGGCATACTGGGCTGCCGGTTCGTTTTCGGTCACGACAATCTGCTGCACCTCCGCCTGCAGCGGCCGCAGCGCGTTCTGCAGGGTCACCACCTCGTCGGTGATGAGCTTGGCGGTGTAGGCGCTCGAGGTGAAGATGCTCAGCGCGATCCTCTCGTGATCCTCCGACAGCTTGACGACGATCTCGCCGATCCCTTCCGGCTCGAGGCGGACGACAAACTCGTTTTTGCCCGCGCCGGTCTGTTCGAGAATGCCGGTTTTGAGCTGGGAAGCGATCGTCTGCACACCGGGCAGGGCGGCCGGACGTCCGTCGCGCAGGCCCTCCAGCGAGAAGGTCCGCGTCTCCGCCTGCAGGCTCTCGGGGTCCATCGCCTCGACCGTCTCCTGCGGGCTGTCGGCCAACAGCTGTTTGGCCGCCCGCACGGCATCCTGCCGCAGGCCGCTCTCCCCGAGCATCCCGTCCGGGGTGGAGGCACCCTCATCCTGCCAGGCATGCTTCAGCAGGGTGTAGAAGTCCTCCGGCAGAACGGCCGTATCCTCGCCGCCCTCCGAAGCGGCCGGCTGTGGCTGGCCGGTCAGGGCGGACAATCCAGCCAACGAAAGGCTCCCGCCCGATCCATGGCCCAAAACCGCCGGCAGATCCCCCTGCTGCATCAGCTGTGCCTGCAGCCCGGGAAAAACCGTCAGCATCTCGGCGGCCAGCTGGGCGCCCCGCGCCCCCGACTCCTCCTGCAGATCCGCCTGCAGCTGTCCGAGCAGCGCCTCCCATCCGCCGTCCGTACCCATCATCTGGGCAAAGATCATCGCGAAGGCATCGCCGGACACCGCGCCGTTCGACCGAAGGCCCAACAGCGTCCGCAGGCTGGGCTGGGAGGTGACCGTCTGCATCACTGCCATCGATTCCATCCCGTTTCACCCCCTTTCCTGTCCATTTCCGATCCATGGAGCCTAACCGGCTCCTCTATCTCATCCGACATCCTGCCGGCTGAGACGCTGTACCACCAGCTCCTCGACCCGCTGCTCCTCCGCCTTGTTGACCTGCTCGCGGTAGGTTTCATACTGCCGGTCTTCGAGCTTGTCGAGTTTGGAGACCTCCTGATGGGCCGCCACCACAATCCGGGTCTGCGCCGCGACCCGTTCGGCCGCCTTTTTGAGCTCCCCCCGCAGTTCACGCAGCTGCAGCCGGGTGGATTCGAGCTGCAGGCTGTAGCCCCGCATCTCCAGCGCGGTGACCCCCTCCGCCTGTTCCCGTTCCATCCGCCGGGAGAGCTGCTGGAACGCCTCATCCAGCCGGTCGATTCGGTGCTGCAGCTGCGCCTGCTCATTCTTCAGCCGCTGCAGCGTCCCCTGCTCCTCCTCGAGCAGCCGCTCCTTGTAGTCCCGCATGCGGCCGAGTGAAAAGGTAAATTTCTTCATATGCCGCTCCTCCCGGACAGTGTCTCTCTATGTGAGAAAATATGAATTTTCAGGATAAAATCCAGATTTAATTGTCTACTATTGCTATCATCTGTCGGACAGTTTCGTCGAAATGCACCTTGTGGTCGACCGCCTGCTGCAGTAAACTATTGATAGAAGCCATATGGCGGATTGCCTCATCCAGTTCGGGGTTGCTGCCGCTCTTGTAGGCGCCGATCGACAGCAGGTCCTGGTTGTCCTGGTAGACCGACATCATCTGCCGGATCTTACCCGCCGCCCGCCGGTGCTCGGGGGCCACGATGCTGCTCATCAGTCGGCTGATGCTCGCGAGGATGTCGATGGCCGGGTAGTGGTTGCGCATCGCCACCTTGCGGGAGAGCACGATATGCCCATCGACGATGCCGCGCACCGTGTCGGAGATCGGCTCGTTGGTGTCGTCCCCCTCGACCAGCACGGTGTAGATGCCGGTGATCGAGCCCCGCTCGAAGTTGCCCGACCGCTCGAGCAGCTTGGGCAGGACGTTGTAGATCGAGGGGGTATAGCCCCGTGCAACCGGCGGTTCACCGGTCGCCAGCCCAATCTCCCGCTGGGCCATACAGAAGCGGGTGAGCGAATCCATCATCAGCAGCACATCCTTGCCCTGATCGCGGAAGTACTCGGCAATGGCGGTGGCGGTCAGCGCGCATTTCGAACGCATCATCGCCGGCTGGTCGGAGGTCGCCACAACGAGCACCGTCCGGCTCATGCCCTCCGGGCCGAGGTCGCGGTTGATGAACTCGACCACCTCGCGCCCGCGCTCGCCCACCAGCGCGATGACGTTGATATCCGCCTTGACATTGCGGGCGATCATGCCCATGAGGGTACTTTTGCCGACACCGCTGCCGGCGAAGATGCCCATCCTCTGCCCCTTGCCCATCGTCAGCAGCCCGTCGATCGCCTTGACGCCGAGCTCCATGATCTCCGAGATGGGCGGACGGTCCATCGGGTTGGAGTGGGTGCCGTTGATCGGATAGCGGGCGCTGCGCGGAATCGCGTCGCCCCCGTCGATCGGCTGGCCGAGCGCGTCGACCGCCCGGCCGACCATCCCGTCGCCAACCCCGACCTCCAACTTCTCCCCCGTGTGGATCACAATGCTGTCCGACCCGATGCCGTCGACCTCCTGGTAGGGCATCAGCTGGATGATCTTCTCCTTGATGCCGACCACCTCGGCCAAAACGGTGTGATCGGCGTCGATGAGAATCTCACAGATATCGCCGATGTTGCAGCGCAGCCCGGTCGCCTCGATCATCATGCCGACGATCTTCCGGATGCGGCCCTTGTAGGTGTAGAGGTCGCCGAGGCGGATCATCCGCCGGTAGCCCGACATATCCAGATTGTACCGCGTCCCCGTCATCCCTGTCCGCCTCCCCGGCATACCGCCTACTGCTTGGATTTTTCAAAGATGGCCTGCAGGTTCTGCAGCTGCACCGAAACCGACGCATCCACAATGCCGTCGGGTGTATGGATCACACAGCCATCGGGCGGCAGGTCGGCCGCCGTGACCTCGACCATCCCCGTCTCCTGCCCGCCGGCCAGCTCCTGCCGGAGCGATTCCACCAGGCCGGGCAGATGGCTGGAGACCTCGACGCCGATCCAGTCGGCATTTTTGACGGTGGCCACCGCCTCCCGCACCAGCGCCTGCATCAGGCCGGCGTCCTTCTCGATCGCGGCGCCCACCACCTTGCGGGCAATCTCCATCGCGAGCGAAAAGAGCCCCTCCTCATACTGCGTAAGAAAGCTCTGCTGCTGGCTCTGCAGCGCCGTCATCAGCCGTTCGACCTCCTGCAGGCAGCTTTCGATCGACGCCCGTTTCTCCGCCAGCACCTGCTGCCGGGCGCTGCTTGCCGCCTCCTCCCGGATCGATTCCGCCTCCGCCCGCGCCTGTTCGAGCAGCTTCTCCCGCTCCTGGCGGGCCGATTGGAGAATCTTCTGGGAGACCTCCTGCACCCGTTCGATCGTGCGGTCCTCGAGAATCTGCCGGCTCTGCTCCTCCGCCTCCGCTTCGGTGGGAGCCTCCCCCGCCTCGGTCGGCAAAGCGGCCTCGCTCGGGGGTTCGGGCGGAGGCGCGGGGGCATCGGGAATCGGCACCACCCGGTCGGAAGCAATCAGGCTGCCGGAACGAAGGATCTTAGGCAAGGATTTCGTCCCCCTCTCCGCGGGCAATCACAATCTCGCCCGACTCCTCCAGCTGGCGGATGATCGAGACGATCTTCTGCTGGACCTCCTCGACATCCCGCATACGGACGTTGTGGAGGAACTGGATATCCTGCTCGATCGTCTCGCGCATACGGGAGGACATGTTCTGGAAGATGACCTGGCGGACCTCCTCGTTCGAGCCTTTGAGGGCCACCGCCAGATCCTTGGTATCCACCTCGCGGATAAACCGCTGGATGGCCATGCTGTCGAGGTGGACGATATCCTCGAAGACAAACATCCGCTTGTGGATCTCGTCGGCCAGCGCGGGGGACTTCTCCCCCAGCGCGTCGAAGATGTACTTCTCGGTCGAACGGTCCACCCGGTTCATGATCTCGGCGACATACGGTACGCCGCCCACCTCGACCTGGTCGGAGGAGATGATGGTCGAGAAGCGCTTTTCGAGCGTCTTTTCGACGATCTCGATCATCTCGGGGGAGACCCGGTCGAGACCGGCAATCCGCTCGATGACATCCATCTGCATACTGCGCGGCAGCTCGGCGATGATCTGGGCAGCCTGTTCCGACCGCGCGTAGGAAAGCACCAGCGCAATGGTCTGCGGGTGTTCATTCTGCAGCATCATCTGCAGGTTTTTGTAGTCCGCCTTGCGGATAAACTCGAAGGATTTGGTGTGCAGCGACTGGGCGAGCCGCTCCATATAGGCGGCCGCCTGCTGGGAGCCGAACGCCTTCTCCAGCACATCCTTCGCGTAGAGGACGCCGCCCTCGTTGATGACCTTCTGGGTGACGCAGAGGCCGTAGAAGTCCTCGATGGTCTCCTGCATCTCCTCGGGGGTCAGCCGGTCGAGCTTGGCAATCTCGAGCGAAAGCTGCTCAACCTCATCCTCCTTGAGATACTTGTAGACCTCCGATGCGCGGTCGGCGCCCAACGCAATGACCACCGTCGCCGCCCGCTGCAGGGGGGAAAGCTTCGATTTCGTCGCCATGCTAGGTATCCTCCCTCAGGATCGAGCGGATGAGCGCTGCGGTGATCTCGGGATTTTCGTGGGCAAAGTTGCGCACCTCTTCGGCTATGGCACTCTCCTTGGTATTCGCCTGGGCCATCGCCTCGTTTTGCAGCGCCCGCTTGTGCTCCTCGATCTCCCGCGCGAGCTCGGCCTGACGCTGGCGCTCCTCCTCCTCGCGGGCCTGGGCCTCGTCCTCAATCCGGCGCCGTTTCCGCGCCCGGCGCACCAGCAGGAGGATCACCGTGCCCACCACCAGCAGGAGCAGCAGCGCACCCAGTCCGATCAGCAGCAGCTGGCGGGTGCTCAGCCCCTCGGCCGCCGGGGTCGCGGTACCGTCCACCGGCTGGGCATTGTCAAAGTTGAGGTTGGTGACCCGGATGTCGTCGGTGGTGATGTTGACCGCCCGGGAGATCAGCTCGACCAGCGTCTCCTGTACCTCGGTGGTAAAGTTGGAATCGTTGACGATGACGGCGACCGAGGCACTCTCCAGCACCGGCTCGCCCCGTTCCTGCTGGGTGAGGATGTAGCTGACGTCGTAGTCGATGTTGCGGTGGTAGTCGGTGACCGCCGCGTCCTCCCCTTCCCCGTCCTCATTCGGGTAGATGGGCGGGGCGTCGGTGTTGTTCTCCTCCCCGACAATCCCCTCGGCCGCGACCTCGCCGTTCAGCGAGTAGTCCTCATCGTAGTGGTTGATGACCCCGCTCTGGGTATCCCCCTGCGGCTGATACTGCTTGGACTCGACCAGCAGCTGGTCGTAATCCACCTCCACCGTCGCGACGGCGGTCACCCCGTCCTCGCCATACCGGCTGGCGAGCAGCCGCTCGACCTTCTCCTCGATCCCCCGGCTGATGGCCTCCTCAAATTCCAGCCGCTGGACGCTGTAATAACCGGCGCTCTCGGGGTCCTCCAAGCCGACCGCTTCGGTGCCGGTGGCGGCGTCGATCACCACCACATCCTCGGCGTCGAGGTTCGGCACCGAGGTCGCCGCCAGATGCTTGATGGCCGATACCCGCTCGGGGCTGAGCTCATACCCCGGCCGCATCAGCACGGTGATGCCGGCCGAGCTCTTCTCGCCGTTCGCCTGATCCCAGATATAGCTGCTCGATTCGGGCACGGTGAAGCTGACCGTCGCCTCGGCGATGCCCTCCTGCCGGAGCAGCGTCTGCTGCATCCGATCCTGCGCCTGGTAGAGCAGGGCGGTGCGCTTCTCAAACTCGGTGGCGGTAAAGCCGGAGGCGGAGGTAAAGGTATCGTAGCTGAGGGTGGTGCGCGGATAGCCCTGGGCATTGAGCTCAAAGACCAGCTGATCCCACTGGTCGCTCGGCACCAGGATCTGCCCGCTCGCGTCGACCTGCGGCTGAACCCCCATCTCCTGGACGGTCGCATAGACCTGCGCCGCCTCCTCGTCGCTCATACCGGGGAAGAGCACCCGGTACTCCGACCCGGATAAACTGAAAAAGGCCGTCAACACGAGGGCCAGCACCAGGATGCCGCCTCCCACGGCCAGAATCAGCTTTTTGGTTTTATCCGACAGGTTCTTCCAGTATGCTTTGACTTTTTCGAGGATTGCTTTGACATCAAATTTCATTTTTTCACAACCGGATCCATCCGCGTATTTTCGTCCCTACAATAGAAAAGAGCCGAGTACACCTTCTCAGCTTGGGTCCGGCCTTTCTAGATCTGCATCTGCATGATTTCCTTGTACGCGCTGACCGCACGTGAGGTGAGCTGCACCACCGTCTCGACCGCGGTTGCCTCCATGGCCGAGTTGATCATCATCGAGTGCAGGCTGGAGACATCCCCCATCGCCAGCTGATAGGCATCCGTCTCCGCCGCCTGCCTGCTCTCCTCAAGGGTATCCATCGCCTGCCGCAGAACCTGCGTAAAGGGTATAGCGATCCCATCCGACGCCGCCTGGGTACCCCGCTGCGGGCTTTCCCCAATCGGCTCGATCGACGGCAGGCTGGCAAGTGGAACGATGTACATCTTCCGATCCTCCCTCTGCGGCCGGCCGGATTCTTCATGCGTCGGCTGCGGATATTTATGCGTTCGGTTGTTTTTTCCCGAAAACAGGGGATTCCGCCGGATTCCCCTCGATTTTCCTGTACGACTTCCATTATACACATAAATCTTGTGATTATAAATCCAAAAATAATATTTTATTGTGTGTTTTACCTTTTTTGCGGCAAAACCATATAATATGAAGTCAGGGTAGATTTTATTCTTGGAGACTTTTCCAAAACACAGAGGATTGAAGATGATTGGAGAACGAATCAGCGAACTGCGCAAACGAAAGAGCATGACCCAAAAACAGCTGGCAGAATACCTCTCGGTGTCGCCCAACTCGATTTCCCTCTACGAGCGGAATCTGAGTACGCCCGACGATGAGACCAAAATCCGGCTGGCACGGCTGTTCGACGTCTCGATGGACTATCTCATGGGGACCAGCGACCGGGAAACGCCGCTCGATCAGAAGGAAAAAGCGGCCTTTCTCTACCTGAAGAACCTACCGATGGAGGCACGCACCGAACTGGAGGCCTTCCTGCGGTATTTTCGGGAGAAGTACCACCTCTAAGGCGAACCGAACAGCCCAAACAAAGGGCTCAAAGGCGGGGATTTCCCCTGCCCTTGAGCCCTTTGTTTTTCTATATGGCGGCGGGGCGCGCTAGAGCGCAAATCCCCGGTCGGTCGAGAGTGTGTCGAGGATGCGCTGGACATAGCCCTCGCCGGCAAGCTCGCTCGATTGTCGAAAGCCGTCCTGCAGGCCGCTGTAGTAGGCCGCCACCATGATGGCGATCTCGTAGTCGGAGAGGGCGGCTTCCCGCTGTTCCTCCGCTTCCTCCGAATCCGGCTGCCCCATCATCTCCCGCAGCCGCTGCTTGGACCGCTGGTAAGCCTTCCAGCCTTCGCAGGTTGTGCTCACCTGCGCCAGCATCCCTTCTACTTGCGCTTTCAGTACACGGTTGTCTCTGCAAAAGTCCATACGATATTTCCCTCCAAAATAAAAACGACAGCATACCCTTTGCCGGGGTGTCTGTCGTTTTGTTTCCCGATGTCTTTCGTCCGTCTGTCTTCGCGGTGACGCCGTCGTGCTATTTCGCAATCAGCCGGTCGATGAGGGTCACCAGATGGGCAATCTCCGGCTTGCTGATCTGAGCGTCCGCGCCCACCTGTTCCCCCTTCCGCCGCATCTCGTCGTTGATCAGCGAGGAGAAGAGGATGACCGGAAGGGTCCGCAGCACGGCATCCTCCTTGATCAGCTTGGTCAGATGATGGCCGTCCATCAGCGGCATCTCGATATCGGTAACCACACAACAGACGTGCTCCTCGATCGGGTCACCCGACGCCTTGGCCTCCTGCAGGAAGCTCCACGCCTCCTGTCCGTTGTTGGTACGGACGAGATTGACATAGCCCGCCCGCCGGAGCGATTCGGTCACCATCCTCGAGAGCAGCATCGAATCCTCCGCCAGCAAAATCGGCTTGTCGCTGCGCTGGCGCGGTCCGAGCGCCTTGAGATCCTCATACTGGATCCCCAGTTCGGGGCTGATGTCCGAGACGATCTTCTCGAAGTCGAGGATGGTCACCAGATGTCCGGCAAAATCGGCGATGCCGGTGGCTACCCCCTCGTCCCCGCCGTAGATGATCCGGTCCGGCTTTTTGATCTGCTCCCAGGAGAGGCGGGTGATCCCCACCACCTGGTGCACATGGAAGGCGAAGTTTGTATTGTTGAAGTTGGTGATGATGTAGATATCCCGCGCGGGGTTTTGCGAGGGGCCGAGGTTTAGGTAGCTCGCCAGATCGATGACGGTGATCACCATATCGCGGGACTTGAAGATTCCCTCGATATCCTTCTGGGCCTTCTGCATCGGTTTGACCGGGCAGGCCATCATGATCTCCCGCACCTTGGCGACATTGATGCCAAACGCCTCGCCCGCAACGGTAAACTCCATGATCTCAAATTCATTGGTACCCGATTCGAGCAAAATTTCAGGATTTTCCATCTTAAATTCACAGTCCTCCCGACTGCTTCCATTTTTTATCATAGCAATTTTTGTGGAAGCATGCAAGTGATCCCGAACAAATCCAGCAACTCTCAACGAAAAATTCCGCTGAAACGGAGAAAAATCAAGCAGTTCTTCTCATAGTGCAGCAAAAAAAATGCACATTTTACGAAAAAACAGCAAAACCCAGGGCACGGCTCCAGCGCGCACCCTGTGTTTCCTGTCACGCCAGAAGATCCAGATGATGCCCGGACGCCGGGGGCGCCGCCTGGCTGAGGCTCTCGACCAGCGCCGCCGCCTGGCTCTCCTGGAGGTCCATCACCTTGCGCATCATCAGGACATCGGTGACCTGCTGCAGCTGGGCCTGGTGCATGGCGATGCTCATCGCGCCGACCGACATGACATCCATCTCACATCCGCCTTTCCTAAGGGTATCCTTCCGGATCGTTTAATACTTGTCGCTGTCAAAGGAGAAATCGGAGGCGGGCTGGTAGCTGCTGGTGTGGTAATCGACGCCCAGGCTGTCGCCCGTGTCCTCGAGGGTGAACTGGCCCACCAGCTCCTTGAGCATGTTCGCCTGGCCGGAGAGCTCCTCGCTGGCCGCCGCCGACTGCTCGGCGGTCGCCGAGTTGGTCTGGACGACGCTCGAGATCTGGTCCATGCCCTGGGTGACCTGCACCACCGCGTCCGCCTGCTGCTGGGAGGCGTCGGCAATGCGGCCGATCGTCTCGACAATCTCGCTGGCGCCGGTGACCACCTTGGCCAGCGTCTCGGCCGTCTCGGTGGCGAGCCGGTCGCCCTTCTCCACCGCCTTGACCGAGCTTTCGATCAGCGCGGAGGTATCCTTCGAGGCCTCGGCCGACTTGCTGGCGAGGTTGCGCACCTCGTTGGCGACCACCGCGAAGCCCTTGCCGGCCGCGCCGGCTCTGGCCGCCTCGACCGCCGCATTGAGGGCGAGGATGTTGGTCTGGAAGGCGATATCCTCGATCGTCTTGATGATCTTGGCGATCTCCTGGGATTTCTCACGGATTTCGCCCATCGCCTCGTTCATCGCGTGCATCTGCTCGTTGCTGCGCTCCAGCTCGGCGCCGACCTCATGGGTCAGCTCGCTCGCCTGTTTGGCGTTCTCGGCATTCGAAGAGATCTGGTCGGAGATCTCCGAGATGGTGGCGGCAAGCTCCTCAACCGAGGAGGCCTGCTCGGTGGCGCCCTGCGAGAGGGCCTGCGCGCCCGAGGAAACCTGATCGGAGCCGGCGGAGACCTGCTCGGCCGCCTGATGGATCTGGGTCAGCACGCTGCTGAGCTTCTGTTTGAGCTGGTTGAGCGACTGGATCAGCGAGCTGAGCTCGCCGACATAGAGGCTCTCATCCCGGCTGTGGACATTGAAATCGCCGCCCGCCATCCGGTCGAGCATCTCGGCCTCGTCGGCGATGACGCCGCCCAAGATATGCTGGCTGCGGCGCAGCGCGTCGCACATCGCGCCCAGCTCGTTCTTGCCCTCAAAGGTGACCGGGATGGTGAGATTGCCCTCGCTGAAGCCGAGCAGCGCCTGCTCCACCTCCCGGGTCGGGACGGTGATGTTCCGGATGATCCGGAAGACGAAGAGCATGACCACCGCGGCGGCAATCACGATGCCGATGATGATGGCGATGGTGGTGATCTGTACCAGGTTATTTTCCGCCGTGACCGCCTGCTCGGTTGCGGTGGTGAGCGACTGGGAAAGCTCCCCGCTGACCGAGGCGATCACCTCGAGGTCGGGGGTACAGACGTTGGCAATCAGGTCGGTAGCCTCATCGATCTGGCCGGCGTCGATGGCCGCGATGATCTGGGGGAAGAGGGTGCTCCAATCGTTCGCGGCGGCGATGTAGCTGTCGAGCTGGGTGTGGTCGTCGAGCGGATAGATCGCCTGCAGCTGCTGCAGCGTCTCCTCCGCCTCGGAGAGCGCGGTCAGCGCATCCGCTTCGAGCTGGTCGCGGTTGGCGCTGTTCGGCAGCAGCACAATCTCACGGGCATTGCGGGCTGCGGTATTGATCTTGAGCTGGCTGGTGGTCAAAAGCACCTCCGCCCGCATGTTTTCGTCGATCAGCCGGTCAAAATCGGCCGACAGGGCGTTCATCTGGAAGAGGATGATCACCATGATGACCAGCGCCACCAGGATGGTGACGCCGAATCCAATCAACAGACTCGTCCGGATCTTCATGTTCTTGAGCATACTCTTTAAGCTCCTCTCGTTTCGTCTTCGTTCGCCGGGCGGCGCCCGGTCCACAGCGCGACAGAAGGGAGAGCGCGTCCTTTGGGGCGAAACGCCATTCTCCGTCAATTATGTTGATCGACCGGAAATCGCAAAAGCCTACCGGTTTTGGCCCGTTTTCTCAAAAAAATTTTTCCCGTACAAAATCCGCTCCAAACAGAAAAAAGGGAAGCCGAAGCTTCCCTCTGCCCGCTGGAAAACCAGCGGGCCACAAGGGGGAACCGGATCACTGCGGCTCCGGCTAACGCCTGCGCCTTGCTCCCTCATCCCCCTCGTGAGCCCCCCTCTTACCAAACCGCTCGTTCGATCGGTTTGGCGCTCTGAGGTGATTTTGTCCGGCACATGTCCGTACAAAATCAATTAACCGCAGAGACCCCGGTAGAAACCGG